>JAPHEE010000022.1:9844-32446 GCA_029259545.1 Candidatus Alkanophaga volatiphilum | reverse complement strand
GCTACGAGCGGACGTTCACGCTGCGGTGGCGGCTCCCGGCGTGGCGACTCCCGTTCAACGCATCGTGGTACGTCGCACTCTTCGACGCCGAATCCTCGGAGCTCATAAGCGACGACCGGGCGGACTGGAGATACGTCGCAAGATGGGGAGGATGACGCCTGAAAAGGTTGTTAAATCAAACACTCAGCGTAATTAGCCGTGATGTGCGAGCCGTCAGGGCTTCAGCGCACCGCCCGCACCTCAACGGCGACGCCCCTCTCCGCAGCTACCATTTCCCAGCCGCTCATTTTCGCACGCCCGACGCCGACCAAATTCCCGTCGGCGTCCTTGAGCAGCACCTCATCGTTCACTCTTATCTGCGGGTCGGCATCCTCGACGGCGGGCGCCAGCACCGCACTCTTCGCCCTCGGCACGTAATTCAGACGCACCTCGTAAGCACGAAAGCCGCTATTGTGAAGCCGCAACGCCCCACTTAAAGAGAGCCGCAGAAGCCCGTATTCCGGCGCCACCTCCGCCAGAGCCTCCCCGCCGGAAACGACCTTGTACGCCGGATATTTGCCTTTGATTTCGATTTCAGCCCCTTCCAAGAGCACGTCGCCGACGCCGCTCCCGAACTGGTAATCCGCCATCGCCCTTATCATGTTCGCCTTTGCATCCTTATCCGGCAGTTTCTCGGCGCAAAGCTCCGAAATGCAGCTTCTAAGCCGCTCTAAAGCACGCTTTGCCGTCTCTTCCTTGCCGTCGCCGCAGGTGTAAAACGCCTCTAAGCCGAGCTTTTCGGCGACGCCTTTGAAAATTTCGAGGGCGCCGCCGCCGAGGTGCACGACGACGTGCTCGTAGAGTCCTCGCTCAATAAGGTTTTTGCGAAGGTAGGCTTCGATGCACGAGCCGACCCAAGAGCGCTCTTCGGCGTCCCAGTAGCCGGTAACGGGCACGTCGTAAAAGGCGGCAGGGTACACCGCTTCAAGCTCTCGGGGGACGACGCCAAGCGGCGACGTTATTATGACTTCGTGAATGTGTCCTCTGAACTCGGAAATTGCGCTTATGAACTTCCGGTGCGACTGCGACTGCGAGTAAGGTTTTCGAGCGGAGCATGGGAGAAGCAAAAGCACTTTACGATGGGGCGGCGTGTAGCGTTTGACGACACGGGCGGCGAAACGCTTGACTTCAATGCGACGCAACGATTCCATAGTGTTGGCGAGCAACGGCGAGCGCCTCGCAACCGGCGTTCTCTTCTCCAAGTACGTCTCCTCGCCGTCCAGAATGCGGAGCGCCGCCGTCAAAAACGGCGACGTGCGGACACGCAGCTCCACATATTCACGCAGCATCTCGCTCCTTATCCGCTCCCGCACCCTCTCGACCTCGGCTTTTAAAGCGAGAGAATTATGCTTCGCCAGCAATTCCGCCCTCTCCCTTTTGCCCAACCCCCTAAGCTCGGCGGGGCTGAGCGACGTGCAAACCTCACAGCAGCAGGGGAAGTTTTCGAGCTCTGAAAGCCTCAGCTCGCCGTAGTCCGTGAGGTAAACGTCCTCATAGCCCTTGAGAACGGCGGCGGCGTCGTCAACGACATCCACCCCCATGTAAATCAGGAACGCAACGTTCGCAGGCGTGGCGACCGCAGGCACGTAGAGGGCGGCGTCCGGCGGGATGTTTTCCCGCAGCCTGATGATCTCGGCGACGAGCCGCCTGCTCGACGTCAAAAGGCGGGGGGCGTAGCCGACGACGTAGAGGTCGGCTTTGACGTCACGAGCGTCGAAGGCGAGCGGGTGCGTCTCCGGAAGGACGACGACGCCCCTCGCCGCCGCCCACCCCGCCGGCAGCTCGCCAACGTCGTAAACTAGAAGCTTATCGGTATCGGCATTTCCGCCTTCCGTCACGGCTCCCGCCGGCAGCACGGGCGCGTCCCCGCTGC
The DNA here is from genome assembly GCA_029259545.1 of Candidatus Alkanophaga volatiphilum. GTDB lineage: Archaea > Halobacteriota > Syntropharchaeia > Alkanophagales > B39-G2 > Alkanophaga > Alkanophaga volatiphilum. The sequence goes on along the minus strand of JAPHEE010000022.1, from coordinate 30,534 downwards.
GGACGGCTTCGACGCTCAGCAGCAGCGGCGTCTCCACAGCGGCACCTCCGATTAAAAGCCTGCCGAGCCTCGCAGCGCCGTCCCTCTTCCGCACCTCGTAAAACTTCGTCATCCCGTATGCATGCGTCCGAGAAGATTTAACAGTTGTCAGAGCCGCTCAGCAACCCCAATGATCGTTTGTATCATTTTATCAGAGTGGACGAATCTAATGTTCCGAAAATTATTTATATAGATGACATTCATTCCATTTTGCGTGCGAATATGGAACAAGGGTGTGGAGGATGGTGGTGAGGCAGCGCCCTGCGGGGGCTGGTTGCAAGGTGACGTTTGTCCTCGTAACCGTGGCAGCGCCCCTGCTAGCCCCAGTGGTCCTGGCGTCCGCAGCCGCGGCGGCGGGCGGCGACCCGACGGGCGCCGTGACGCTCGTTGAGAATCCGAGGGCGCCGGTGGACTACGTCTGGGTGTTGGTAGCGGCGTTTCTAGTGATGTTCATGCAACCCGGCTTTGCGATGCTTGAAGCTGGCTTCTCAAGGGCTAAGAACGTCACGAGCGTGCTGATGAAGAACATAGTAGACTACGCCGCAGGCTCGCTGGCGTTCTGGGCGGTCGGCTTTGCGTTGATGCTGGGGGCGTCGTGGCACATGCTCATCGGCACTTCAGGCTTCTTCCTCGCAGGCGACGCCTATGACGTCAGCACTATCCTGAGCTGGTTCTTCATGCTGGTGTTCTGCGCGACAGCGGCAACCATAGTTTCAGGGGCGATCGCAGAACGCCCGAAGTTCAGCGTCTACCTCGTTTACAGCGTGGTCGTAAGCGCCATAATCTTCCCGATTTACGGGCACTGGCTCTGGGGCGGCGGCTGGTTAAGCTCGGCGGCGGCTACGGCGCCCTCGACTTCGCAGGCTCGGGCGTCGTCCATGCGGTCGGTGGCTACGTTGCGCTCGCAGCCTGCATACTTCTCGGGCCGAGGATTGGCAGGTATGACGAGAACGGCAACCCCCGATGCCAGGGCACAGCGTAACCCTGGCGGTGCTCGGCACTTTCATCCTCTGGTTCGGCTGGTTCGGCTTTAACCCCGGCAGCACGCTCTCCGCTCATGAACTACGAATTTCGGTAATAGCGGCGAATACGAATCTCGCAGCGGCTGCCGGCGCCGTGACCGCTATGCTCATCACTTGGAAGAAGTTCGGCAAGCCCGACGTGGGCATGACGTGCAACGGCGCAATCGCAGGCTTGGTGGCGATAACCGCACCGTGCGCATGGGTCGCCCCGTGGGCTGCGGCGCTCATCGGCGTCGCCGCCGGTTTCATCGTGTGCTACGGCTACTGGTGGCTCGAGCGTCGTGGGATAGATGATGTCGTCGGCGCGATTCCGGTGCACGGTTTTAACGGTACATGGGGGCTCCCCGCCCTCGGCTTGCTTGCAGACGGCACTTACGGCGTTTATACGACGAAGCCGCCGCTCGTCACCGGCCTACTCTACGGGAATCCAAGCTTCCTCGCATGTCAGCTCATAAGCATCGTGGTCAACTTCAGCTGGGCGTTCGGCACGGGCTTCCTGCTGTTCTACGCTCTTGAGAAGGCTGTGGGGCTGAGGGTCTCGCCAGAAGAGGAGCTTTTCGGTCTCGACATCGGCGAGCACGGCGTTGTCGCATACCCAGACTTTGTATATGCGGAGACTGCGAGACCTCTGATCGTGCGGCGTGTCACTACGGAGGAGGCGGACGAGGCGAGTGGCGAGGAGGTGAGCGTCATGAAAAAGATTGAGGCGATAATAGGACCTGAGAAGGTGGACGACCGTGAAGAGTGCGCTAGAGCAGGCAGGCTTCGTGAGCATGAACGTCTCGGAATACGGGGACAAGGGCGGCAGAGGGGCTTAAAGCTCATGTGGCGTGGCTCAGAATAGAAATCGTGGTGCGGGACGACGACGTGGAGAAAGTAGCGGCGATCATAAAGGAAAAAGCATACACCGGAAATATCGGCGATGGCAAGATATTCGTTGTGTCCGTGGAGGAGGCTATTAGGATAAGAACAGGAGAAAGAGGGGAAGAAGCTTTTTGCACTGGCAACTCTGAGGACTATGTTTAATATTTTCAAAGCTACTAAAGAAGTAGTGCCGAGGTGGCCGAGCGGATAAGGCGCAGGCCTGGAGCGTCGCCTTGCGTCGGGACGGAGAGCCTGTGGGGCGTCGCCCCGCCTGGGTTCGAATCCCAGCCTCGGCGTTTAGGAGGATAAAAATGACAAGAGTGGCTCAGATATCATGCGGCACTGAGTATAGTGGGATGCAATGGCTGCTGAACGAAGTTGCGGAGAGCGTAGGTATCGAGCTTGTGTTCCCTGAGGTTGAGTATGACGACGTGGAGCGTGCGTGCGAGATTTTCGGGCTTAAAGTGGACAGCCCATCGTTGAACATGATGCTAGCACGAGCGCTTTCAGTGCTCGACGATCCGACGATCAAGGGCGTGCTCATACTCACATGTTTCCGCTGTGCAGAGGGTGCCGTCGTGAAGAACGAAATCCGCCGCTTCCTGCATGAGCGGACGGACCTGCCAATAATCACGTATTCCAACGTTGAGAAGCCCAAAGAGGTCGAGATATACGCGAGGCTAGATGCCTTAAAGACGATAATCACAAGGCGGACGCTTCTCATGCGCGAACGGCAGGAAGGGTTGACGCTGGGCGTGGATTCAGGCTCCTCGACGACGAAGGCTGTGGTGATGCAGGATAACAAAATCATAGGGAGGGCGTGGGTTCCGACGACCGAGCCTGTGAAGAGCGCGAGCGAAGCCGTGGAAATAGCATTAAACGATGCTGGCGTGCGAATGGAGGACATCGAGGCTACGGGCGTTACAGGCTACGGGCGTGAGCTCGTCGCCAAGCATCTTGGGGCAGATCTAAGCTTGGAGGAAATAAGTGTCGTTTCAAAAGGCGCTGCTTTCCTTGCAGACCGCCAACGAGGCGAGGCGACAGTTATCGACATCGGTGGGATGAGCAATAAGGTTGTGACGCTCACAGACGGCATCCCCAACGCCTTTGCGCTCGGTGGTATTTGCGGAGGCTCTTCAGGACGCTTCCTCGAAGTCGCTGCGCACCGCCTCGGCGTCGACATTTCAGAGCTCGGCGCGCTCGCTCTGAGGGCGAGGGAAAAGGTAACGTTGCAGAGTTATTGCATGGTCTTCGGTATTCAAGACCTCGTCGTTACGCTGGCGAGCGGCGTGCCTCGGGAGGAGGTCGCGGCTGCCGCCTGCAGAAGCGTCGCAAATCAGGTTTACGAGCACCAAATGGCACAAGAGATAGAAATACGCCCGCCCGTGATATTCGTAGGTGGCGTCTCTCTTATCGCTGGCGTTGCTCGAGAGTTCGAGGAGATGTTGCACACAGAAATCATCGTGCCCGAGAATTCGCAGCTCGCAGGCGCCGTTGGCATGGCGCTCCTCGCCTCTGGCGTCAGGAAGAAGGCGTTTTAACCGCACTCGACCCCAGCGGCTTCGACGTGATGCAGCGCCTCGTAAGCGCCGAAGATAGTTAACAATTTAACACCTTTTGCCCTTTTAATTTATACACCCCCTTGAGGGGTAGCAAGAGGTGATAAGTTTTGGAGATGAATCTAAAGGATAGAATAGGCTTTATAGCGGGGGACATATGGCATCTGCTTAAGAAGGTGAGCTTACGCTTTCCAAGGTCGTGGAGAACATAGATGCGCCGCAGAGTGTCGTATGGGAGTGGGCTGGCTTGCGAGAGAGGACAAGCTTATATTTGAAAAGAGAACGCGAGGATATTCAATAAGGCTAAAAGAGTAGTAATAAGGCGGAGAGGTGCGTCGATGCTCGTGAATGCCGACTTGCACATCCATTCTCGCTATTCAGCGGCGACGTCGCAAAGGATGGAGCTGAAGACGCTTGCCGTAGAGGCTGCGAGGAAGGGCATCCAGCTACTTGGTACCGGCGACTGCTTGCATCCAAAGTGGCTTTCTGAAATAAAGGAGTTGAGGGAGGAAAATGGAATTTTCAGGTTCGACGAGGGACTTGGTGGCGTGGCTGAGAAGTACGGAACGGCGTTTGTGTTGACCGTCGAGGTCGAAGACGCAAGAAGGGTTCATCATCTGCTTTTAGTACCGACGGTTTCGAAGGCGGAGGAACTTTTCGAGTTCTTCTCGAAGCATTCGAAAGACATCGAGGAGGATGGGCGTCCGACATTAAACTTGAATGGCGAGGAAATTGCGGAAGTTGCGAGGGATTGCGAAGCTTTAATAGGACCGTGTCATGCGTTCACGCCTTGGACGGCGCTCTATGCCTACCATGATTCACTTAAAGAATGCTACGGCAGCCTTACGGACTACGTCTCTTTCGTCGAGCTCGGACTGAGCGCAGACTCCTCTTATGCTGACAGGATAAGCGAGCTGCACGAGCTTACTTTCCTTACGAACTCCGACGCGCACTCTCCCTCACCGATAAGGCTCGCTCGTGAATTCAACAGGTTTGAGCTGCGGGATCTGAGCTTTGAAGAGCTGAAAATGGCAATTCTGAGGGAAAAGGGAAGGAAGCCCGTGCTCAATGTCGGCATTCCGCCTGAAGAGGGTAAATATAATGAGAGCGCTTGCATAAAATGTTACAAGCATTACACGCTTGAAGATGCGGTTTCGAGGGGCTGGCGTTGCTCCTGCGGGGGCAGGATAAAAAAGGGCGTCAAGGACAGAGTGAAAGAGCTAGCGGATTGCGATGGCACGCACCCCCCGCATCGCCCCCCATATCTGCATCTGATACCGCTCGCAGAAATCATAGCGCTCGCGTTGCGGGCGGGTGTCTCTTCAAAGGCGGTTCGCAGGGTGTGGGAGGCGTTCCTTGAGCGATTTGGCGATGAAGTCCGCGTGCTCGTGGACGCAGATTACGAAGAGCTGAGCGAGCTTGATGAGGACGTCGCAGCCGCAATACTCGCGTTCAGGGAGGGGAAGATCGTTGTAATTCCTGGCGGCGGCGGCAGGTATGGTGTTATAAGATTAGCAGAGGATATACGCTGTGAAAGTACTGAAAACAGTAAGCACAGCAGACAGCTTTCACTACTAGATTTTTAGGCGCTCGTGCGTCATTGGCTTCAGAAAATGGAGCTTATGTGCGTACCAGTGATTTTAAGGACGGCATAAGCGCCGAGGAACGTGCCGAGCATGCTGCCGAGGTTTGCGAGTGCCGCCACGAGTATGACTTTGAAGAGGCGGTTTTGGAGCAGCTCTTTAAAGGAGCGGACGTTCAGCATGTTTTTAACGTCGGAGGCGTCTGGCCTCCTCATATAGAGCTCCACGAGCCCTGCGAGCCAACCTGCCGCCATAAATGGGTTCAGCGAGGTGAGCCAGGCGACTGCGAACGCTGTTAATGCCGAAAAGGGATGTCCGCGGGCTGCGACGACGCCCGCTGCCGAGAGTACGCCATTTATGATGAACCAATAAAAGAGGGCGGTCAGCAGCACCCCTGAGGGGATATTTGAGAGCGCGAGCAGGAGGAAAGCTGCGAAGACCAGAACTATGATGCTTAACCCAAAAACTTTTGCAAAGCTGAGACGTCTTTTTGGCAAGCAGCAAAGCTCCTCGTCAGGCGGGATGTTCTCAGGATGTTCCAAATATCTTTTGACGCCTTCAACGTGCCCTGCGCCGACGACCGCCACTATTTTGCCGTCGGGCTTCTCTTCGGAAAGCATGTTCGAGATTTCAAGCAGCCGTCTCGCCATGTAAGCATCCCGCTCGTCTATTAATACTCGTGCAGCATTCGGCGAGAGGCGACGGAGTTCTTCAACGAGCCGCGTCACGACATCGCCGCTTGTAATTTCCTCGAGCTTTATACCTTCCTCCTCAAGTTCTTCCAGCAGCCCAATGCCCCTCGTCAGCGACGATATTAGTGAAAACACCATCTTTAGTTTCTCAAAAAAGCGCATTTCGTGCCAAAAGCGTTGCATCGTGACGCTTATATCCCTGTCTATGAGCGCGACGCGACAATGCAGCTCTTTTGCTTTTTCTATGGCAGCGAGCATCTCTGCACCGGGCTCAACGCCTATGTCCGCTCCGAGCCGTTTTTGCAAGTATGCAAGCAGCCACTGTACTAGAAGGACGTAAGGCTTGCCGCCTTTCAAAGCATCTCTAACCGAAAGCTCATATTCCCCTGTAAGCGTTTTATAACGTGCTCTGCAGAGCTCTACTGCGACAACGTCCGGCTTTGTTTCCTCTATTTTCTCTTTGACCTCCCGCACGCTCTTTTCTAAAACGTGCCCCGTGCCCACGAATATAATGTCAACCATATCGCTACGGCTCTACCTGCCAAAGCTAGTTGCGTTTTATTTTTGCACCAAAGGTAATTAAATACCGATGGGCGACATACGCCCGCTTTCAGACAGGGACAGGATGCGGATTTTAAACGTGATAAACGAAGCAGCAAAGGCTTACAAGGGTAAGATCCCTAAAGATTGTTATTCTGAACCTTACATGTCCTCGGAGGAGCTTGAAGCGGAAATGCGGAGAATGCAGTTCTATGGGTATTATGAAGGCGGCGATCTCGTAGGCGTCTTTGGGCTTCAACACTTACTTGAGCACGATGTCACCCTAATACGGCACCTTTATGTACTGCCAACGCACCAGCGTAGAGGCATAGGCACGCACCTCTTGAAATTCGGTATCGAGAAGGCGCCGACGAACGTAATATACGTGGGAACATGGGCGGCGGCAGATTGGGCGATCCGCCTCTATGAGAAGCATGGCTTCAAAAACCTTGGGAACGACAGGAAACTCCTGCGAAAGTACTGGGATATTCCTGAAAGTCAGGTGGAGTCGTCTGTTGTACTTGAATACACGAAAAAAGCGAGTCAGGAGCCTAAATAGTCAACGTTGTGACCTCCTCCCCCGACTAAAGTCAGGGGCTCCCACCGGAAGCCTTGGGAGGTTGGGGAGTGTGCCGTGCGGCGCTCCCCTTCGGGCTGAGCACGCAGCCCCTGACCGCAGGATATACCCACGGCCTCGCTTCAAACCTTTATCGACTTTAAGTATAAAAAACTAACACTCCACCGACCTCCCCCTCCCGCCTCCCCTAATTCATCCCTTAGGGCTTTCTTAGCGACATTTTGTAATTTTCAGCTCAAGCCTTGAACAACTAGGATGAAAAGCACCCTACTCAAAGCTTATCTTTCCTTCAGCCTTTATTTGGCTTGTATCGCAAGATGGCGGCAACGCCTCCGAAGGCTTTCAGTAACTGCAAGCCTTCCTCGAAGTCCTTAGAAATGAGCTCCACGTTTGTGCCTGCTGCCTCTGCCAGCTCTGAAAGCTCCATCACCTTTTCGTGGGGCAAGCCTTCTGAAAGCAGTAGCGTCTCAACGGCTCCGATCTCCAGCATTTTCCGCACTTCTGCCTCGCCGTAAGCCACGAGCTCCTCGTCGTGGGCTAAGAGCTTCAGAAATTTCGTCATCAGCCTCTTCTCTTTTATAAGATCGAGTTCTGCGAGGGCGTCTTCTGCCTTATCTACCAGCTCGAACAGCCCAGACTCGTCGGTATAAGCCACGTCGAACGCCCCTACGATTTTGCGCTGTAGCTCGTAATGCAGGTACTCGCCCTTTATGAACTCCTCCTTCGTCGGACTCGGTCCGCCGATTAAAATGCCCTTCAGCTCGCCCTTTTCCGGCAGGAAAAGTTCGTTGGCATGCCGTCCTATCCGCTGATAAAATTCCTCGACGGCAATTTCACGAAGCCGCTGGAAGCGTGGAGCAGATTGCCCACCTTTCCTCTGTTTTCCCGGAACGTTGCTCGTCAGGTGTCTTAGCGGCTCTACGAGCTTCCCATGGAGGATACCAATGGTTGCCTCTTTCTTATCCAAAACTATCAAGCCGTATTTGTCTTTTTCTTCAAGCATCCGCTCTAACGGCTCCAACAGGAATGAAGAATCACAGTGATAGATATACGAGTTTATCCTCTCAGGCGGTTCGACAATATAAGTTTCAAGGTTCGATTTCCCCCCGCCCACCTCTATCGCACCGCAGAATATAGCCAACCCGTTCTCAGGGACCTCTAAATATTTCAGTCTGGAAAGTATCGACTCCAAGGCGCTTTGGACGTTAGTCCTCGTGCTTTTGCTCTTTATGTTTGACGCTTGCCCGTGTTCTTCTCTGAGGTGTGACACCACGTCGGATATTTGCCTATCAGGTGGTATGTAAACGGATATTAACTCTGTACCTCTACCTCGCTTCTTTTTCAACTCCTCCAATATTTTCTTGAATTCGTACTTTTTCAAATCCTTAGAAAATTTGGATGGCATATGCGGCAGCCGGGATTCGAACCCGGGCTACGGGCTTGGGGGGCCCGTGTCCTACCGCTAGACCACTGCCGCACTAATCTTTTGTTCCCACCCTGACTTTAAGTGCCTCCACGAACTTCTCCTCAAATTCGTCGAACATCGAAATTAATTTTTCGGCAGCTCGCATCAGTACAACAAGCGGGTCACTGCCGGGCTTCACCCGTAGGTAGAGGACGGGGTTGCTCATGTACGGTATTTTGATGTCATAAGTAGCAAACTCCACGTCGTCGTCGCTCAAAAGCATCGAACGCAGCGGCACCATCATCGTGTGGTCCTCACCCTCGAACTCTATAGTTATTTCCCGATCCTGCCTCTCTAATATTTTCATCTCACGCGCCCGCTGGACGTAAGGGTGGGGAGGAAAGCGGGCTTCTCACCTCCGTTAAGTTTTTTAAACGATGAAGTGCTAAATCTTTGTAGTTGGAGTCCAAAGGCACTCCCTTCGGGAGAAACGGCTGTAGGGCTGTGAAGGCTTTGACTGGGTGGACTGGGAGCGGGCTCCCGTCCACAGGCGTTGTCAACCGCCTGATGTAGGGGTTGTCCTGCATGGCAATCACCTACAAGCCCCTTCCGTCAGGGAGGGGTAGTTGACTCCCTTCCCCCCGTTATATAACAACCTTCCCATAATCATCGGCAATTTTCCGCATCTCGACACGCTTACATTTTTCACAGACAAGTACGTTACCTCTTCTCACGAGCCCGCTTTTACATCGTCCGCAAATCGCCTTTATCACACCAAGATGTCGGTGCTCGGTGCTCAGCCGTAACGCCTTTGCGTCTATCACCTTTGCTCTCACGATGTCCTCATGGGCGAACTCGTGCTGCAGGTTCGTGACGTAGCTGTTTTTTATGTTAGAAATGTGGATGATGCCCCGCTCTGAGATTGCGACGCCCCTGTCCTCCCGTCCTTGTATGCAGGCTATGTTCACGACGACCACGCTCTCCTTAATGTCCTCGACACGTCCGATGACTATGTCCCCATTTTTCGGCAGCGGCGGCGTCCCCACCTTCGGAACCACGCTTATACGCTTGTCCTCTATTTTGACCTCACCAACCACCGCTGCATATATCTTGCCGCGTTCGTCGTAGACGCCATCGCCCGCTATGAACTCCTCAGACGTCCCTAAAAAGTCCCCCGGGACCACAATCTTCTCGTTCATGCACTCCTGCCACCTCTTATTTCTCGCTCACAAATTTATAACGAAGACCTTAATTAAGATTGAGCACGCGATGGGAAGACCTTTTGCGAAAATATCTATGCGCGCATCAAAGGCTCCCTGCCCCCAAGCTTCAAAGCGGAACAGAGTGTTGATTTGTGCAACTTCGCCATCTTTGACACGTAGGTCAAGGAATCAGTCTTTCGCCTCTATTATATTTAGGATGAACCTTGCGAGGCGTTCACAGCTTTTCACATCTCTCATGATGGTGTCCGTCGCCAAAATCTTCACGCCATTTATTTCTCTCGCGCTTCCGACAACATCATCCCGAGTGTCTACTATGAGGGCGTCGAGGAAGTCCGCGTAACACTTAAGGACGCCGAACGCCGAGGCTTCGTAGCCGCAAGCTCGCATGAGTTTGGCGGCGGGTCCGCTTACCGCCTTCCTGCCGATGATCGGGGAGACGGCGACGACGAACTTATTTTTCAGAGCCTCCCTAACGCCACGTAGCCGTAAAATCGGTCCTATGCTTGTTATCGGGTTACTTGGGCCTATTAGGACGGTGGACGCTCTGCGAAGCTCCTCCTGAAATGCGGCGCTTGGTGTAGCCGCATCCACACCTCTGAACTCTACGCTCAAGACCTCAGGCTCGCCTTTCCATAAGACCCAAAACTCTTGGAAGTGCATAGCTCCCTTCGTGGTATGTATGAAAGTTTCCACCCTGTCGTCCGTCATCGGAATGACTTTCGCCCGCACTCCTAACCTTTCTGCCAGTATTCGTGTCGCCTCCGTCAGCGACTTTCCAGCTCGTAAAAGCTCGCTTCGTAAAATGTGCGTTGCGCGGTCACTATCGCCTATTTTTAACACTTCCACGTAGCCTAATTTCTTCAAAGCTTCATGCGTCGTGAAGGTGTCGCCCTTCACTCCCCACCACCGTTCTTCATCTATCCTGCCGGAAAGGGCATAAAGCACAGAATCTATATCGGGACAAACAAGGTTCCCAGAAACCCAGACATCCTCGGCGGTGTTCACGATGACGCTTAGCGCCGCCTCGTCAAATACGTTTTTCAGGCCGATAAGAAGCTTTGGCGTGCCCGTCCCCCCCGAGAACACAAGCAGGGTGGGCGTCTTACGAGACATGTCTCCACACCCCCTTATGCACGAGGTGCCTCCTCACGCCGACGCCTGTTTGTAGGAAGCAGGATGTTATTAAGGAGCGTCGTGACGACGCCACGATATGACTCCAGCTCGCAATCACAGTGAACAAACGCTCCCGGCGCACGCCCTCTGCAACACGTCACGCACACTGACGGGCTTAGGACAGAAGTTTTCTGAAATCTTCTCCTTACCTCTGCAGTTTTCTCTAATAATGTCTGCAAGGCAGTTGATGGAGATTTCAGAGACGCTACGCTCTGTGAGATATGCCTTCTTTACGATGTCGTTCATTGCCATTATTGCTCGCTCAGCGAGCCTAGGGTCGGGCGACCCGAAGTGAAGCCCCGACGCCGGAGCCCGGGGGCTGAGAGAGCTGCCGGGCGGGTGGATGAACTGGGAACCCGTGAGCCTCACCGGGGGATGCCCCTTCAATGGGAAGAGGTCACGCACAATCAGTTGCTTCTCACCTCCCATCATTGCTTCGTCCTTCCAGTAGCTGGAAGCTTCTGCGAAGAGAGCCTGGCGGCATTCGTGGTTCATCCCGTTCCAGAGCCTGTCCGTGCATCCACCATTTCCAGCAGCCGCAGTCTGCCCGTTCGTCGCCCCTAGGATGCATTAGAGTGTTTCATGCTTCTAGCCCATAAATCCTGTTATCATGGAGTTGAAGGAAAGAATCAACTCTCGTAAACCCTGTCGCTTACGTCCATCGACCTTCACATCAAATTGGGTAGGTTTGGCTCTCCCGAAATTTGCTCGAAAATTGCTTCAAAAATAAGAGGGGTTAGGATTTGAGGACTTCGTGCAGCGGTATCTGGTACTTCCCAAGTTTGCCGCCGTAATTGCCAGCGGTAATTTTCACGACGCCGGGAACTTTCACGGCTGCCAGAATGCCGGCACGCATCGCTTTCCGCACTGTGTCTTCGTTAATTCCATTAATTACTATCTCATAAACGCTGTTTACGCCTTCTGGTATTTGTGAATCCTCTATCTTATCCCGGAGCGTTGGGCAGAACTTCTCGTTCGTCGTAGCGCGCATGAATTTGTACTTTGCGGAGCCGGGCTTCGAGCCGGAAGCCACGACGCCGCCGGGGAACGGCGTGATCGAGCCTTCGAGACGCTCGATGGCGGCGACGGCGTTCTCAGCCGCTACGAGTGCGGACATTTGTTCTTTTGCAAGTATGAAGAAGTTTCCACCAGCAACGCCATCGCAGGCGCCGAAACTTTCCTCCACTAGGAAGTCACCTTCCATCAACGGAATCCTCATCATCTTACGCCCGTAGATTTCTTCAGCGCTCTCGAAGCCGTCTCCGAAGAATTTAAGCTTGAAACCCACATTAAACTGCTTTTCGGCATCAGGAAGCCCGTTGAAGACGGCAGTCGTCGGGCATGTCAGCGTGCATTGTCCGAGCCTTGCAAGAAGTTGCTCTTCCAGCGTCTTGAAACTTGGCGTGCATATCTGAATATAAACCCCTGGTCGCCCGTCAGGAGTTTCATCGGGCGTCGCCGATCTTTCAATGCCAGCTTCCGCCGGGCACATGATCACCGAAGTTCCGAAGCCTGTAGTTTCGGCGGCGGCGATCCTTGCCCACTTCTCATTTACTGCGGTTATCAGAACCCTCGCAACCTTTATGGGAAAAGCCTCTGCAAACGTATCTTCGATTTCAACGCCATTGATTTCCATCTTGCCACCCCACCCTTTTGTTTAAGAAGCAGTCATAAAAATGTGACCTCCTCCCTCGCTTGGCAGGGGGCTTCCACCGGCGGGAGGTTGGGGAGTGTGCAGCACAAGCTGCGCCCCCTTCGGGCTGGTCACCGCAGCCCTGCCCGCAGGATATACCCACGGCCTCGTACAAACTTACTACTGGCTCAAAGTATTTAAATATTTCCCACCCCCCTCCCCTAATTCATCCCTTAGGGCTTTCTTAGCGACATTTTGTAACGACAAAGAAGGCAGCAAAAAGTTTATTTTTGCTAAGAACCAAGATATGAGCATGGTGAGGAGGACAAGGATAATAAGCGACCCTGCGGACTTCGTTCCGCTACTGCGTATCTTCCTGTTCGCCGAATACAGGAAGCTGCTCGAAGAATTGAGTGATGGCTGGAAGACCGAGGATGAGTTACGAGCGAAGCTAGGGGAGGATGTGAAGGAAGGGCTACACATCCTCATGCGGTCTGGGCTGCTGGAGAGCCGCTGGCGGATGCCGGAGCCTGGAAAGAAGCCTGAGAGAGAATATCACACCTCGTACTCGAACGTAATAGCAAATTTCCAATGCTCGCTTAAGGAGTTTGCGGACTTGGTGGATGTTGCTTATATGGATGACAAGCAGTTCGAATATTTGGAGAAGCCTATAATGGACCTCATCTCCGCCGGACGTAATTCCTTAAATGTGGTGTCCAAGACTCTCGATTTAAGCATAGTTTCTTTGAAGGCGATAGTGAAAAGATCGCATAAAATGTGCATAAGAGGGCAGAAGATAGAAATGGTTAAGAAGAGTTGAACTTTTCCGATGCGGGAAGTCCCTTCCGGGGGATGAGAGCCCGCAATATATGCCTTTGCATACTTTTTGTCGGGGACGCCTCGGACGGCGGTCTCCGCAAGGTTCCGGGCTGAGTCCCCCGACGCGTGAAGGCACGGTCGGAGAAGCCCCCTCCGTGAGGGAGGAGTGGTTCACCCCTTTCTCGCCTTGAACAAGCCCTTCTTTGCCATTCTTACGACTTTTAGGACGTTTGTAGCGATGCCTTCCGTCATTATCCTGCCGCTGGCCTTGCAACCATCTCCTACCATGTAAAGCCCCCTTACCGGCAGTCTCGCGCTGAAATCTTCACCTTGTACTGCCCAATTCACAGGCCACCTGCCCCTGAAGACGTGCACGCCAAGGATCTCGCAGCTTCTGTCGAAATGTGGCAACAGCTCCTTTAAATCCTCGATGCCGCGCTCTATTTCTCTCTGCACGTCGTCGCTTTTAAGCACTTGGTGCGTCAGCAGCAGACATTTGTTCTCGGGTGCAAGTGGCTGTTCGTATTGGATCAGTCCAGAAACGCGTTCTGCTGACGGCGTGAGCACCACTTCATAGCTTTTAAACTTTTCAGAACTACCGACGCATATTGTTATGCCCTCGGCAACTTCGATGTCACTTGCACGCCTCAAAAGCTCCGAAACTACGTCCTTCTCGCTTATCATCTCAAACGTCTCCGACGGGCTTGTATTGCTGATCACGCATCTGCACCTTATTTCCATCTGCTCCCCGCCGATGCTCGCAGAAACTCCGTATACCTGCCCCTCTTGGACCAATATTCTCAGGAGCTTGAGTCGCTTCTCAGGAAGGGCTGGTTACAAAACGTCACTAAGACTCTTCAGAGCGGGATGAATGGGGAAGGGAGAGGGAGGTGGTGGGTGTAGTTAATTTTTACTCCTAATGCGAGTTGGAACGAGCAAAGGCATTACTAGACGAATGTGTATGATTAATTTAGCATCACTTTTTCACTCACTCACACAGTCAAGAGTTTTCATTTTTCCTTAAATACCATTGAGAAGAAGAGTAAGCACTAAGCTAATCAAAAGACCTAGCACTAAAGATCTTCCATCAATGACCCGAAACTCGGTTACACCTTGAATTTCGTGTCCCCATCCCCTTAGTGGGCAATCTGGATCATGTGGATCTATACACTCGGTTATAGCCCAAAAACGATATCTTCCCGGTTCAAGTCTGAGAGTAAATGTATACTCTAAAACCTCTTCCTCTTTAGGTTTAAGTATTTTATACAATACATCAAACCCACTACACTCAAGATAGAATTTAAAGGGTTGCTTACACCCCCTACTATAGACAATTAACTTAAATTTGAGAGGAAGTATATCAAGGAGCATGCCAAGAGGAAAAAGCTTGGTAATTCCATGCTTTTTAACCCTTATTTCTAATTCTGGTTTTTCATACTCTTCCATTCTCCAACCTCCTCGGTCGTAGATGAGACTTTATATACGTTTTGATTTCCGATAACATTTGCAGGCGGAAGGCATCCTTCTCTGTCCTGTGAACTTCAAGGGCATTCAGGGAAAACGGAAGCTCCCCGCATCCTGGGTTGCATACGCTCATCAGCCCATGGCTTCGCGTCCCCCTCCTTTTCCATCTTTCCCTCATAAATGTCTGAGTAATGACTTGTGAAGGAACGGACGTGGGCATCCTACGGCGGGGGCTTTGCAGCCGGGTGCCCACGCACGCACGTGCACCCCCAACCTCCCCCGTGGAGCCCTAGCCGGGAGAGGTCGCACTGTGCTTATGACGCATTCCCTCACTTTCTTTTTCGAGAGGAACGCTCATTGAGAAGCCTATGAGCGCCTCAAAGCATTTATTAAGCTCTTCACTTTCAAACCTTCCCAGAAATTCGCCAAAGGAGGTTTCATGTGAGTGCCGAGGAAAGCCGAAGCAATGACTTTCATGAAAGCCCTTCTTGCTTTTTGAGATCCAAACATCTTGTGAGCGGTTAGCAGGCTTGAAACCCTATAATGGCATCCTTCCCAGAGGATGGAAGCCCATACTTCTGATGTTTTCCACGAACGCCAATGGCTTTTAAGATCTTCGCAAAAACGCGTTTTGAGTGAGGTATTGCGTGTAGGGCGCCGGTAGGAAGCTCATATCCTTTATTTGAAACTTGAAAGGCTGCAGCCAGCAACCCACCTATGCCTTTTGTCGAATATCGAACGTGTCGGGCATACTTGCATGCATCTTAAACATCCAATGCAGTTCTCTACATCTACCTCAGCACGTCCCCATGACGGCTCCGTTCGGGCATACCATTTCGCAGTAACCACAGCCCGTGCAGCCGTCTCCTATCTCAACCATATTCCTGCAACTTCTCAGGCGTCAGTAGAAGCTCCTCTTTTACCTTGTCCCAATCAACGTCGGTCATTATGCAGCCAGCTCTTGCGAGGAGCACTCCCACCGTCGGAATGCCCCTTGCCGTCACGTACCTCATCAATTCATGAAGGTCTTTATGGCACGCGACGCCGAGCGCCGCCTCCGGTTTCTTGTCTTTGACGACGCGTTTCACGAACTCGCCACCGGGCGCTATGCACACCATGATTCCATACCGCTCGCAGATTTCCATGATCTCGGCAATGTTGCACCGTCCGCACCGCCGGCATAAAATCCCCTCGCCGGGCTTCGTCATCGCCGGGCAGTCCAAGTCGCGGAGGCACTGCGGCAGGAACAGAATGCGGCGCTCGAAGGGCGTCGCCGCATATTTTTCCCTGTATGCATGGTTCAACAGCGTGATCTGCACCTCGTCCACGACGTTCGGGTTGATGTGCAAGCTGCCTAGGAGCGTCTTTAACGGTCTGTAAAAGAGTGTTATCAGCGAGAACGCGAGCTTTGGGAGCGGGAACCGTTTATACTTGTATATGT
Organism: Candidatus Alkanophaga volatiphilum; assembly: GCA_029259545.1. Lineage (GTDB taxonomy): Archaea > Halobacteriota > Syntropharchaeia > Alkanophagales > B39-G2 > Alkanophaga > Alkanophaga volatiphilum. The sequence goes on along the minus strand of JAPHEE010000022.1, from coordinate 14,500 downwards.
AAGCGCCGACGGCGGCGGCAGCCGCTGCTAAGACCAGAAGTATGAAGAGCAGCGTTATAAATATCTGCCCTAGAACCACGTATATATTCAGCGCCAAGCCTCCTCACCCGCCTTTTCAATCTCGCCATCGGTGCCAGCAAACAATTTCATGAGCAACTCGTCAAAATCGACGATTGTGTTGATGCAGCCTGTCTTTTTCAGAGGGACGCCTTGCGCCGGTATGCCGGCGAGTTTCGCGTTTAACATGCCTTCGTGGAGGTTTGGGTAGCAAGCAACTCCCACTACCGCCTTCGGTCGTGCGGAGATGAGTACCCTCTTCGCAAAAGTCCCACCTGGCACGACGAACACTCTTATTCCCAACCTCCTGCACACGGCGTTTATCCTCGCAACCTCGCAACGCCCGCACTCCACACAGTGGAAGCCGTCCACGGAATTCAGCCTCGCCGGGCACTCAAGGGAGCGCAAACACTGCGGCAGCAGCAACACTCGCTCCTCCGGCGGCACCGCCGCGAAATCCGCATAGTTGATGCAATTTTTGAGCTCTACGCTTATCCTGTCCACCAATTCTGGATCTATTCTGAAAAATGAGATTATCCGTCTCGCGGGTTCATACAATAGGTCTATCATGAAGGATATGAAGTTGGGGAAAAGTATTCTCCCAGTTCTGAGCGCAACGTATCCCATAAGCAGGACTATTATGAGAAGCGTGAAGAATGCTATAAGCATGCCTAAGAAGATCTTACCGAGCAGCTCGAGACTGATCAAGTTGACGTACTCGAACAATGTCCTCCACCATTGTTTCATGCGTTAAGGCTCTATATATGGCTTTCCGTGCTTCAGACATCTCTAAAATTGGGAGATCTAGCTAAAATGTCGAATTTGTGAGAAATAAACTAGAAATGGTTTGCAAGCTGTTGGGAAGACAATGAGAAAATAGAGAGTTGGTAGCTCTGCGTTCTAAACGTCATAAGGACCTTCTTGAAGCAATACCAGCATCTTCTCTCCTGCCCTAATAAAGAGGCTCCCATTCTATGCCCCCACTTCCATCTCATCGTAGCTCGCATCGAAAACTGTACCACTCAATTGGATGCCGTTCTCAGGATAGTTCCCGAACCTGACTATTGCTACTACGAACGGTACTTTGTCTTGGAACTGCAAGGGGGCGCCCGCTAGTATCTCGGTGAACGCATAAACCTCACCTACCTTAGGGATGCCCACCCACACTAGGTTTTCGCTCAAACACTCGCTACAGATCGCCACTGGCGGATACAACAGCTTTCCGCAATCTTTACACTTCGTAGTCGTGAAACGTCCCTCCGCTAAATTCTTGTAGAACTGGTATATCTTCGTTGCGTCTGCCCTCTTTTTCCTGCTGCTCCCAGAGGTTTAGGAGCGGCGGGAAGGGAATGGTATCCGGTATGCGTATTGACTTGACCATTGCTCACCTCCCAAACTTTATCTCCTTCGGCTTTTCGATACTGTAAGCCATGATGTGGTGCAAAGATGCCAGCCCGCTCAAGTTGTGAGTGATGGCTATTCGGCGTCGCCGCCGACATCTTAGGGACGCCGCCTCTGAACTGGTTAAAACCTCCCAAGCCTGCCGGACGCCGGTGGCGTCGAGGGGGTGCCCGAAGCTGCGCCGCTGGGGTTCACGGCGACATCGCCGCCGATGTAACTGCGTCCATCCTCGACAAACTTCCCCCTTCGCCCTTCTTGCAGAAGCCAAGCTCCTCATACTCAATTATTTCGCTAATGGTGAAGCAGTCATGCAACTCCTTTGCCGCTCGCCGCAGGGCGGGCCACTCGCTAAGGTTGCCCATCTGGTTCACGGTGTCGGCGGCAAAGACGCATTGCGTGCCGCCGAGGATCCAGACGGGAGTATCCGTGAGCTTTTTTGCAATTTCATCAGCAGCGAGGATGACGGCAGCGGCGCCGTCCGTCATGCCACAGCAGTCGAAGAGACAGAGCGGCGGGGCGACGACCTTCGAGCTCATTACAGCGTCGACGCCAAATCGCTTCGTGAACTGCGCATATGGGTTATAGGAGTCATAAGTTGTTTTCTCCCTGACGAGCGCCATTTGCTCGCGGGTGGTACCGTAGTCGAGCATGTGCCGCTGGGCTACCATTGCGAAAGGGCGGCGCCGTCATGCCGCTGGGTCCGTCGAACTCTCGATTAGCGACGTTTATCATGCTCGTCTGGCTTATAGCCATGTTTTTGGAGGTCATTTTTTCAACGCCGATGACGAAGGCGATGTCGCTAAGCCCCGTGGCGATTGCAAGCCATGCGTATCTGATTGCGGCTTGCCCGCTGGCGCAAGCCACTTCAGCCCTCGCCACGACTCTCGTCGGGCGCAAGCCGAGAAGTTCGGCGACGAGAGGCGCCACGTGCGACTGATATGCCCAGCGCTCAGGTTGTGCCGCCCCGACGAAAAGAGAATCCACCTCCTTTTTATCGAGGTTTGGCACGTCCTCAAACGCAACCTTCCCAGCTTCTTGCACGAGATCCTTCCAACTCGCCTCTCGTACGCCGAATTTCGTTATTCCAGCGCCTACTATGGCGACGGTCCGCATGTTTTCACCGCAGAAAAGTTCGCCTTGATCTTATTTAATTTTCATGTAGAAACGCAGGATGGAAATATTATGGGGAAGGAAAAATTCTGATGGATCTTGACGAGGTTTTCAACCCCAGCTCGGTGGTCGTGGTCGGCGCATCCTCCGACGAGCGTAAGATGGGTTACCAGTGCGTCAAAAGCTTAGTGGAAGCGTTTGACGGGGAGATATACGTAGTGAACCCGCGTGTCCGCCGCATCTTAGGGATCGATGCTTACAAATCGGTGAAGCAAATACCGGGAAGTGTGGACCTTGCGATCATCGTCGTCCCTTCGAGCGTCGTGCTTCCGGTCGTTCAGGAATGCGCGGAGAAAGGCGTTAAGGGTGCCGTCATAATAACGGGAGGCTTCAAGGAGGCGAGCGCGGCTGAGCGCGATGCCAGCATGGACGGCGAGCTATTACAAGAGCGGCTTGCAGCTCTGGCGGAAGATGCAGGTATGAAGATCATAGGACCAAACACGTTCGGATTCGTCAACGTCGGCGTGATAAACGCCTCGTTCTCGCCGGTTTTTAACGGGCTGCGGAAGGGACGCATCGCTATGGTCGGGCAAAGTGGTGGCGTCTGCCATATATTCGCTTACATGGCGATGAACGAGGGTATAGGGCTCAGTAAGGTGGTGGGGCTTGGCAACAGGTGTAACGTGGAATTCTGCGACATTTTGGAGTATCTGGAGGAAGACGATGAAACGGATACGATCGCCATGCATATTGAGGGCATAGACGAGCCGAGGAAGCTGATGGATGCAGCGAGAAGAGTCGCAAAAAGGAAGCCGGTCGTTGCGTACAAGGTAGGGAGGACGAGGGCTGTGGAGAGGGCAGCGCTCTCGCACACAGGCTCGATGGCAGGCGAATACAAGCTCTACGATGCTGCGTTCCGGCAATCCGGCGTGGTTACTGTTAACAGCTGTGAGGAGTTGTTTGATGCCGCAAAGATACTTTCGTTGTGTCAGGACTGCTTGCCGAAAGGCAGGAGGGTTGCGATAATTTCGACGCAAGCCGGTCCCGGCATAATACTGACGGACGAGTGTGTGAGCGGCGGCTTGCAGCTTGCGAGGTTCTCCGAGGAGACGGAAAAGAAGTTAAAAAGGTTGTTGCCGCCACTGACGATAAGGGAGAACCCGGTGGACATGGCGTTCATCAGGGATGCGGCGCTCTGGCTGGAAGTTGTAAGGACGGTCTCAGCAGATGACGGCGTGGATGCCCTGATAATTTTCAACTTGTACCACCCCTCGTTCTTGCTGCCGCCTGAGGAGATTGTGGATGCGAGGCGCAGTTACGGGAAGCCCCTAATCATGTGCACGAGCTTCCCGCACGAGCTTATGCTGAAAGAGAAAATTAAGTTAGAAGAGGGGGGCGTTCCCGTGTACGGCACGCCCGAACGAGGAGCTAAGGCGCTCGTCACCCTTATGAGATATGCGGAGATGAAGAGGAGGACTAAGGGCGGTTAGCAAAATTACAGCTACGCCGCCACAAACGCCCGTTGCTGCGGTGCAACATTTAAAGACCACGGAATGTTGTAAAGCTGGGGCAGTCTTTTTGTTTTCACTCCTTAAAGTACTTTCAGCGTCAAGTGGAATAAGCTAGCAAGTAGAAGTGTAAAAAATTGAGTAAGGTCGCATCAATTTTTTCAGTGCGAGCAGCATAGCCGCGAGCGCCGCCACTACGAGGGCTACGCCTGCGAACTCCGGTACCGGCGTGGGCGTCGGTGTCGGCGTTGGTGTTGGCGTGGGCGTCGGCTGGAAATAATTCTCCCATGGCACTATTAGCGGGTGGTAATCCCTGTCGTTTTCGTCTATGTCATAGGGGCTGTCGCCGATACCGTCGCCATCCGCGTCACTGCCTGCATAATCGCTCCAGTAGTTACCCATATAATTCTCGTATCCCTCCCCTCCGTATGTGTACGCGATCTTCGATGTCGAGTTCCAGATGTTATTTGCGTGGTCGGAGCAAACGCTGTTGTCTATGAAATTGTTCAGGAATACGATGTTGTTGCCTGCCTCATAATATAGATAAATACCACAATTGTTCCTGCATATGTTGTTGTTT
>JAPHEE010000022.1:0-9533 GCA_029259545.1 Candidatus Alkanophaga volatiphilum | reverse complement strand
TCGGAATCGTATATGTATATTCCAGCAGCGTTAGACGCTCCTGTGACTGTAAACCCGCTTATATTTACGTACTCGTCTGTCACTTTGAACACATCTTTATTTGGATCAGCAGCCTGAACAATACAGCTTGCGGAGCCGTTCTCCGACCTTATCGTCAATTCCTTGTCCACGACGACATTTTCGATATAGGTACCGTCCCGCACGATTATCGTGTCGCCGTCGGGGATGCTACCATCGGATCGTTAGATAGTCGTCGAGCACATCACGGCGGCATTACGTCGCCACGAGCCAAGACATGACCTAATCCACTCTCTCCACCATCCCTTTCCGATACATTTAATGGAGGAAACGAGGAGCTCTTAACTCTCGTCAGCGACTTTCCAGAAGTCAGAAGTTTTGAGTGGCGCTGCATCATACGCTCAACGCCCCGCCCATCCGCTCTCAATTCAGTGCGACGCCTCACCCTCCAAAATCTCCCCAAACGCATCCCCACATACAATCCCGCTCACACCACTCCCTTCGTCACGCCATTGGAATCGACGAACATATAAGGTGAAAAGGTGAATATGAGCGAGGGGGCGAGGAGAGGGTGAGTTATGGACGGTGACGAATCACTAGCGCTGGTTACTACTGGTCGTTTTAAAGAAACTGCTCATGTTGCTGAGTATCTAAAAAAGCGGAAGCCTCCCCATCAGAGAATGCTTGGAATACTAATGGAAAATTTTGCGACGGACTACCCACATGTGCTTTTTGTTGATGTAGGAGATTTTAGAAAACTTCATAAGGCTTATCCAGAAAGTAAAAATTTAGGAGGCTATAGACCCGACGCCATTTTAGCAAATGAACAGGGGGAGAAAATATGGTTGGAAGTAGAAGAGGATAGCGAGGATGTATTTAAAAAGATAGTCAAGATAGGCTACCTACTCAAGTATCTCCCAGATGAGATAAAGCTGCCAAGTAAGGTCATATTCTTTACGAAATTAATCCGATACACGGAGGAGCATGGAAAGGGATTTTTAGAAGTGTGTAGAGAATTATGGGAATTTTTTAAGATTGAAAGTGAGTTGCAAATCTTCACATTCGACTATTACTACACTAACGAACAAAGAGGATTTATCAAGCAGACGCAGAAAATAAAACGGATATTCCCCTGAGTACTTTTTCGGGTTGATGCGCTAAAGGTGGCTCAAGAGGGGGAAGCTGGCGTGATGCCTATAATGCATACTTTAAATCGCTTTTGTAAGCTCTCGCATGCGCCCTTCCTTTTTAGTCGGTCAGATTATGAATGCTTAAAACTTTACCTTAAGCCGATAGATTCCAGCAGACGCCGCATGTCTTTCGTCTTCGCTCAGTTCTTCGCCGCTCACGAGGATCTCTGCGATCTGAGTGTTTCAGCAGCTTAATGGTTGACAATTATTTGCGAGCGTGTTGATCATGCGCTGTGCGACTTCGCAGTTAGGGCTCGCATCGCACGGCGAACGTGTCATCGAGTTTTTCGACGGTGAACTTCACGTCAAGGAACTTCTGTGTTATGTGCATGTTGGTGTCGAGGTGTTTCGTCACTTCCCTGACTCTTATCTCCGAAGCCTCGCCGTCGGCGGCGGCGAGCGCCATGTACGGCACGAGCTGGTCTGCGAGGTGGACGTCGACGGTTGCAGCCGATTCGAGCTCGCTCAGAATGGCGGCGGCAGCCTCCTCGCCGACGGCTTCCGCCCGCTTGCCACGCTCGCCGAGCGAGCTTCCCGCCTTGAAGTCCCGCCAGAGGGTAATGCCGCTCCCCGGGCATGCCGTCTCCGCCGTCTCCACCTCTATATCGGCGGCGTAGCCACTACGCTCAAGGACGCGGGCAGCGGCTCTTGCCTGCCGCTCCGCAACATGTCTCGGCAGGGAGCCGCAGTGCGAAACTCCTTTGACCTCGTTGCTACGTCTCTCGAGCTCGGTCAGCACGAAGCCTTTAAGCCCGTTGCTCATCGGCTCGATGTACGCCTCGACGACGCCCCCGCCCTTGGGATAGTAGCCTCGTCGCAGGAGCTTCAGCGAAGCCTCACAACCCATCTCCCGCAACGCCCTCAAAAATACGTTCTTGTAGAAGTCGAAAGGCGGTGACCACGCCACGTCCGTGCCCCCTATTATCCTAAGGCTCGTAACCTCCTCCGCAAATAACGCCGCAGGGATCAGGCATTGCAGGAGAAGCGTGATGCTCCCCGCCGTCCCGATGTTTATTTCGAAACGCCCCCCTCTTATCTTGGAGGGTGAAAACTCGAGCGTCGTGGAGCGCAGCTTCAAACCTTTGACCTCAGCGTTGCATATCCGGCGGACGGCGTCCACCGCATTCAAATGCTGCGCCGCAAGCCCCGGATTCGGACGGTTCGCCCTTATCTTCTCGATGCGGACGGGTCTTCCGGTGACTGCAGAGAGCGCCACCGCCGTCCTTATTATCTGACCGCCCCCCTCACCGTAAGAGCCGTCTATTTCCACACACATGCTCGTTCCTCATTTTGCTCCGCTTTAAAAATTTGGCTTCTGCTGCAACGCCGCCGGCATTAGGATGCTGTTGTGGTTTGCTTTTCGGCGCCCCATGGGCTGGGCACTGCCGCAGCTCTGGAGCGTGATGTCGGCGCCTCGGTGCAGGTGCTCCTCAATTAATTTTTGCATGGTGCCAATGGGTAGTGAATGTTCGTCGGCATCGACCATGGAACCGTCGCAATCCGGTTTGCGTGCATTTCTGATACGGAGGAGGACACGAAGAAGCTTGAGGCCAAAGCTAAAATCTTCGAGCTTCGCAGGGATGAAGCGGCGAGGATGAGCGACGTGGATATTCTGAGCGCTGTGGAGGCTGGGCTCGGCGTCCGGCGTGAAGATTGGAAGCTCGTGGCTGTGACATATTCTATGGGCGATGCGTTTTCTACGATACGGCGGCTGAGCGATGTCGAAGGCAGGGGTTCTCTAGAGGGCGGCGCCGGCACTTTCGTCGGCGGGGGCACGAAGGTTTTCGATGTCGTGAAGCGGGCGGGTCTCCCCGCAATCTTAATCCCCGGAATCCATGCCCGCTCGGAAATAGACGATAGGATGAAGTTTTTTTCGCACGGCGCCTCGCCTGAGAAGGTCGGCATCGCTTATTTCATTTATAAAAGCGGCTTTGAGAATTTCGTATTTTCAGATGTAAGCTCAAATACGGTGACCGTGGCGGTCGCAGGAGGGAGAATTTTAGGCGCCCTCGACGCTTGCATCTTCGCGCCCGGCATGAAGCACGGACCCTTGGACCTGCAACTCATCAGGGACGTAGATTCGGGAAAGATGACGGCGAACGAGGCTTTCTCCCATGGCGGCGTGCTTACGAAGCCGCACTTCGCCGCAGACGAGGCGTCGGCGCTGAAAACCCTTGCGCTGTTCGTCGCCATGGAGCTGAGCGCGATGAGCGTGCTCGTCTCCGAGTTCGCTGAGGATTTCGAATTCTTCACGACGGGTGCCGTCGGCGAGCGTGAGGATTTCAGGGCGGCGGTGGAGCGGCACTTGAAAAGAAGGGTTCGTTCCGTGCCCAGATACAGTGCGGCGCTCGGCTGCGCCCTCATCGCAAGGGACGTTTTCAGGGACGCGAAGGAGATTTTAGGGATTGCGGTCGAGATTTAGTTTTGATTTGGCGGTAGTTAAGCAGGAGAGGAGATTGGATGATAGCGCTCTTCGGGCTGCTGGTAGTTATTGTTTTGTCGGTGGTGGTGCGGATCGGGGCGATAGCGCTCGAGCTTACCGGGCTTTCCAGAGACGTCGCCGCATTCCAAGCGCAATCTGCGTTTTCAGGTGTGGGCTTCACGACGTCCGAATCGGAGTTCATCGCTTCCCATCCTGTGAGGAGGCGCATAGTCCGCATTTTAACTTTTTTGTTGCTGCTAAGTCCCCTTCCGTAAGGGAGGGGATGCAGCAGGGGGAGGCGGATGGGTAAATTATTTATAACGCACACGAACTATTGAACAGGGTAAAGGTGGTTGTATAGCCATGTTGAGCTATAAGTTCCGCTTATATCCATCATCTAAAACAACTCAAGCTAAACTGCAAGAACAGCTTGAGTTATGTCGTTGGCTTTACAATCGCTTACTCGAAGAACTCAACAAAGCCAAGGAAGAAGGTACAAAGCTAAAACCGAAAGATACACAATCCCTTATCGTCAAATTAAAGGAAGGGAAACCTGAATTAAATAAAGTCTAAAGGTTTTGCAGATGGTAAACTATCAGCTATGGAACAACATTAGGGCCCTTTCTCAGCTCAAGAAGAGTGGGAAGAAAGTTGGCAAGCTTCGCTACAAGACTGGAAACTCCTTCAAAACCCTCAACTTCAACCAATCAGGATTTAAGATAGACTTTGAGAGCAAGAAACTCATCCTCTCGAAGATTGGTTCCATTCCCATCAAGCTCCATCGTCAAATTAGGGGTAAGATGAAGGGGGTGATAGTGAAGAGGGAAAGAAGCGGTAAGTGGTATGCAATCGTGCAGGTAGAGGGTGATGAACCAGAACCATTACCCCCAACTGGAAAAACAGTAGGAATAGACATAGGAATCAGGCATTTCCTCACCGATAGTGATGGAAGACAGGTTGAAAATCCAAGATTTTACGAGAGGACCCTGAAGAGGATAAAAATCCTTCAACGCAATCTCTCAAGGAAGGTGGAGGGGTCGGAGAACTGGGAGAAGTGCAGAATCGAGTTGGCAAAGGCTTACGAGAAGCTTGTCAATCAGCGCAACGACTTCCTGCACAAACTATCGAGGTTTTACGTAAACAACTACGATGTCATAGTTGTTGAAGACTTACGAGTTCAGAACATGGCTCGCAATCACAACCTTGCCCAGAAAATCTTGGATGCCTCTTAGGGCAAGTTCATTCAGCTACTCTGTGAGAAGGCTGAAAGAGCTGCTCGCAGAGTAGTGAAAGTAAACCCAAGAGGCACATCTGAAGGATTGACAATGGATGACCCCTACAGAGATTATATTTCAGCTTGTAGGATAAAAAGTAGGGGGCTGGGACGGCCCTGTCAGCCTGTGGAGAGGAGACCTCTACTCCATATCCCCGCTAAAGCGGTGGTCATGGGGCAAGTCTCCTCTGTGAAGCAGGAAGCCCCGTCCGTAAGGGCGGGGTAGTTCACTGCTTCTGGGCAGCGCGCCGGCATCACCTCAACCGCCGCCACCCTCGTGCTCACGTTCGTCGGACGGACCGGGGAGGCTGCCGCCTACCGCCTTCTTATCCTCGTTGCGGGGCTGCTCGGCATCTGGGTGCTGGCGAGCTCCGCGTGTATCGGGTGACGAGGCGGCTCATCGTCTGGGCGCTCGATAAATGGACGTCAGTGCGCATCTACGACTACGAGCAACTGCTCGGATTGGGGCACGGCTTTACAATCTCCCGAATCTCGGTGAAGCCTGAGAGTTGGATGAGCGGGCGGCGGCTGCGGGACTTGAAGCTCAACGAGGAGGGCGTCCTAGTGCTGGCGATCTACAGAAAAGTCGGAGACATGGACAGATTCATCGGGGTGCCGAGCGGCAACACGACGATCGAAGCGGGCGACGTGCTGATATGCTACGGTCGTGAGGACGCTTGCATCTCGCTCTCGCAGCGGCTCAGGGGCGCTGCTGGCGACTTGGAGCACGAGGAGCAGGTCGAGAGGGAGCGACACCTCGCCCGCCTGCGGGAGGCGAGGGGCGGCTTCGACGCATAGCTGCAAAAGGCTTTGAAGCAAGTTTCATTGCAAGACTTTAAGCTCGGCAGCCCGTTGTGAACTCCCTAGGGACACCCACCGGAAGCCGGAGGGTGGAAGCTGCGAGCCGTCCCCTTGTTGGGGAGCCCTATGAGCACGTTGTGTAGCCCACGACTTGTTTATTCACCTTCAGTCGCTAAGAAGGCTCGTCCTGAGGGCGGAGATGAATTAGGGGAGATTGGCGGTAGTTATAAAGCCTATCCATTATAGGACGAGCCCACGCCTATATGTGGGAGGGGCTTTATGCCAAGCCCGAGGGAGCGGCTCGTGCTGCACGCCTCTCAACCTCCCGCCGATGGAAGCCTCTCAGGAGGAGGTTACCATAAGGCGGTCGGGGTGAGTTGCGGGAAAGGGTTAACTTAGAATGACGCTTAATTTTAGTAGGCGGTGCGGTGTGAGAACGAGCGAGCTGAAGCTGGACGAGCGGGTGAAGGAGGCTTTAGGCGACTTTGAGCTCTTCCCGCCGCAGGAGCTTGCAGTGCGTTCCGGCATTCTGGAGAAGCGTTGTAACTTTGTGGTAGCATCGCCGACCGCAAGCGGGAAAACGCTCATCGCAGAGATCGTGATGCTGAAATCCGTGGTCGAGGAGGGCGGTAAGTGCATCTACGTAGTACCACTGAACGCTTTGGCTTACGAGAAATATTTGGACCTCACGAGGAAATACAAGCGTCTTGCAAAAATCAAAATATCTACAGGCGACTACGACAGTCCGTCTTACGGGCTGCGACATGGTGATATCATAATTTTGACGCTTGAAAAGTTCGACTCGCTGACGAGACTGAAGCCGGAATGGTTGCATGAGGTCACCGTCGCCGTGATAGATGAGATTCACATGATAGGCGATGCCTCCCGCGGTCCGAGGCTCGAAGGTGCGATAGCGAGGTTCCGGAGCTTCAACCCTGCCGCTCGCATTCTGGGCTTGTCCGCTACGATCTCCAACTGTGAGGATTTTGCGGCGTGGCTCGACGCCGAGCTTGTGAGAAGCGAGTGGCGTCCGGTGCCGCTGCGTGAGGAAGTTCTGCTTGCGAGGACCGACGAGGAAATCCTGCACTACATCATCGAAGCGATACGGGACGACGCCCAGCTTCTGGTCTTCGTGAACACGAAGCGTGGCTCGGTAGCGTTTTGCAAGAAGCTTGTTGAGAAGTTAAGGACACAATTGACGCTAATATTTACAGAAAACGAACTTAGGGAGTTGGAAGAGCTCGCAGAGAGCGTGGATTTCGGCGTTGACGAGCTTGCGGACTTCGTGCGTGCGGGCGTCGCCTACCACAATTCATGGCTGCACCCGGAGCAGCGGAGAGCCATCGAAGATGGCTTCCGCCGCCGCCTGATAAAGGTGATATGCTGCACGCCGACGCTGGCGATGGGCGTTTCACTGCCCGCGAAAATCGCCCTCATCCGCAACTACAAGTTCTTTTCCGGCGTCATGAGCGAGCCGATGCCGGTATTCTGGGTCAAGCAGGTCTTCGGGCGTGCGGGGCGTCCTGAACACGACGACTTCGGCGTGGGCGTCATCGTTGCGAGAAGTGAGGCTGAGCGTCGTGAGATAGAGCGGCTTTACATAAACGGGGAGCCGGAGCCCATATTTTCGCAGTTTTCGGAGGAGATGCTGGAGGAGCAGGTGTTGGCGACGATCGTCGGCGGCGCAAGGACGAGCGAGGAGGTTGCAAAGTTCGTGAAAAACACGTTTTTCGCGCACCAGAGAAGGCTGGACGAGCTTTTTTACTTCGGCTTCGAAGAGGGCATTGAGGAGCTTCTCATGAGCCTTGCTGAGAAGGGCTTCATCATGAAGGTGCGAGGCGTGGTGGAGCCTACGGATTTCGGCGCCCTGACCTCCCGTCTTTACCTCTCCTTAGATTCGGCTCTGCGTTTGCGTGACGGCATCGAGTTTCTGAGCGTCACCGGATATAACGAATTCGACCTTCTCGTCCTGCTGTGCGCGTGCGACGAGGTCACTCCTTTCAGAATAAGAGGTGCGTTGGAAGTTGCAGCAACGCTCACGAGAAACGTGGATTGGATTTTTAGCAACGCCCGTGCGCTCGGCACCGCCGCCGTCATGCACGCTTGGATAAATGAGATGAGCTATCCTGAGATAAAAGAGCGTTTTGGCATCTATCCGGGCGAGGTTTACAGCAATGTCTACACGCTAGAGTGGCTGGCGTACGCAGCTTCGAGACTTGCTGAACACCTACGACGCTCTGAAATGGAAAGTGAGCTGACAATTTTGAAAGAACGGATAAGATATGGAATAAAGACAGACTTGCTGAGCTTGGTGCGACTACGGAGCGTTGGACGCACACTTGCGAGGCGTTTACATGCTCATGGCTTTAGAACGCTTGAAGATATTGCTAAAGCTGACGAAGCTGAACTTTCTAAAGTTAAAGGCATAGGAGAGAGACTTGCGAGGAGGATAAAGGAGGAGGCGGAGCTGAAGAGGGGGGATTTGCGCTGATTAAAATAAAATTTAAAAGCCAACAAGTTCCAGCTGGAGTCATGTGCGAGTGGTGCGTCAAGCATGGAGCTGTTGACGAAGCCCGTGGCGGGGCGTGTCGTGAGATTCATGGCTGAGCGGTTGCGTTTCTATAAGAAGGCGGCAAGTTCCCAAGGGGACATTTTGGGCAAGTCATTCCGATAGAAGATGCAAAGGCGATATTAGCAATAGCTGATCCCATAAATAAGGGGCAGGGTGTGTATGCCGGAAGATGCAGAGAGGGATTACCGACTATAAATGCATATTGTTAGGAGTTGCTGGGGAAGTAATAGCCGATTACCCTGACCATGTGCAGGGGTGCTGAACGTCTTTCAAAGGACGAAGCCGTTGAATTCTTAGAAGCACTCGACAAGCAAGGTTACGCCCATAGCGTGTGGTTCCATCCGCTTCCGTACGTCGGTGGGTTGTGTGCTTGTGAGTATCCGAGTGCGGCGGGGTGCGGTGCGTCTCGACTACGGCTTAAAAATTCTATTGAAAGGGGAGTATGTCGCCGTCATGGACATCTCCAAATGTGTCGGCTGCGGTAAAAGTGTGTCACTCGTTGCCAGTTTGGGGCGATCACCTTATCTCCAAGCCCTCGGGAGGATCATAGATATGAGGAAGTGCTTTGGATGTGGCGTCTGTAGAGCCGTTTGCGAGAACGGCGCCATAACTTTGGTTCCGAGAGAGGAAATTCCCGCCCTCAGGAGGGAGTGGTAGTGGGGGCACAAGGTCGAGATAAAGATCGACCAAGATAAGTGTCCCACGCCTGACAAGTGTGCTAAGTGCTTACAGGCATGCCCTCTAGCGATTTTTGGCATGTCCCCTCTCGACCGTGAGCGCAATAGGCTTTCGGAGCGCTGGAGGGTAGAGCCCGTGCTGATCGACCTGTGCACGGCATGTAATGCGTGCGTCAAAGCCTGCCCTAATAATGCGATCACCGTAGAAGCATAGTTGCCGCAGTCGCCGCTTAATAATTGTTGGTCAGAAGCGTGCACTGGCTTGGACTCTAGATAGTGTCCCTTTTTCGTATCGCCGCGGGCATTGCTAAACGAGGAGGAGCTGAGCAAGAAATTTTAGGAACAGTCTTCTAAAGCATTTAGGAGGAAAAATGGGTATTGGGATTATAGGATGTGGGGTTTACATCCCGATGTATAGGCTGAGAACTGAGGAGATCGCCGATGTTTGGGGTGGTGGGGCGACAGGCGGCGTTTCCGAGCGGGCGGTGCCCGGCGCCGACGAAGATGTGATCACAATGGCAACAGAAGCCGCTTTTAATGCTTTTGAGCACGCCGCCGTCGAGCCCTCTGAGGTCGAAGC
>JAPHEE010000021.1 GCA_029259545.1 Candidatus Alkanophaga volatiphilum | reverse complement strand
ACCCGCGACCGCCTTCCTCTACTCCGGACCTGCTATCAACGTACTTGCGATCGTCCTGACGGCGAGGGTTCTCGGTCTTGCGGGCGGCAAGAGCGTTCTTCGCGGTCGCCACCTCGATCGTCGTCGGGCTTGCGATGGCGGCAATCTTCGAGCGTGGCGTCGGCGCCGCCGCCGGCAGCGCTCGAACAAGCTTACCTGCTGCGGCGGGGTGGCGGCGGGCGGAGGACAAAAGCAAGCCGGCATGGGTGACGCTCACCTTCTTCGCAATCCTCGTCGCCATCCTGCTCGTCGGGGCTTCCGCTATGATCCGCTGGACGGTGAAGCTCGCCGCCGTCTCACCACTGATCGGCGGGCTTGCGGCTCTCCTCAAGCTTTACTACACATGCGATGAGGTCAGAGAGTGGCTCTACGAGACTTGGTGGTTCTTCAGGATGATCTTTCCGGTTTTGCTCTTAGGGACGTTCGTCATCGGCATCATCGGGGGCGTTGCTGCCGTGGCTCAGGGCGCGGACCCGCTTGCGCCGGTCGTTGTCGGCGGCAAAACTTTCAAGGAATACGAAGTGGCGATCGGGAGGCTCACGCAGAGGGTTTTCGGGGCGACGACAATGCTCTCGTGCCTCGTCGCCTCCGTCATTGGAGCTCTGCTCTACATGCCGACGCTGCTCGAAGTTCCGATCGTCGGCGACTTCTTCGGCTACCTCCAAGGCATGATGGCACCGGGTCCGGCGCTCGCCCTCCTGCTGGCGGGACCGTCGCTGAGCCTCCCGAACATGATCGTCATCTGGCGGACGATAGGGGCGAGGAGAGCTGCCGCCTACGTAGCGCTCGTAGTCGTGCTCTCGACGCTCCTCGGGCTGGTTTGGGGCGTTGTCGTGGGATGATGGGAACATGAGAGGAGTGAGGAACGATGAGCAGAGGAGGAAGTTGAAAAATTAAAGTTTTGAGGCGATGCTTAGTTGGAATTTGGATCTCCATGGAAGCTCCCTGCGTCGAAAACCTGGGAAGTGAAAAATGAATTGGGGGGGTGATAGGAAGTGAAGGTGCAGGTTTTCGGGACGGAGCCGCCGTGTGCGAGGTGCAAGGCGACGGAGAGGCTGGTCAGGAAGCTCGTTAAGGAGCTGGGGCTCGATGCGGAAGTCGAGAAAGTGAGCGTGTTTTCAGAGGAGGCGGAGCGGCTCGGCATCATGATGCCGCCCGCCGCCGTCATCGACGGGAAGCTCGTGAAGCAAGGGGGCGTGCCGACCGAGAAGGAGCTGAGAGAGGCGTTAGGGGCGGCGGCTCGCTCAGGAACGGCGGGGCAGGCGTGAGGGAGATAAGACATTCCCTTTTTATCCATTTTTCCTCCTTGTGAGTTCTAAGTAGTACCGCCCAAGAAAACGTAAAGAAGACGGTGTTGCTTAGTACTCGATGTGTTTGTTAATTACGTCCAAAGGAGCGCCGTGTGATTTATTATTGTTCAGAACGTCACGGCTCGCAGCCTAGTTCGTCAAAGGAGTTGCGCCCCGCTCGTGCGGTTTTTCGAGGAAGTCTGATCTTAACGGTTAGGAGCTTGTAAAGGCGAGCAAGGGCGACAACGAAAGCATCAGCCGGGGGACGCAGCTCGCTCAGGACGCACCGGAATGCTCTCGTGCTTCATCGTCGGCATCCGACAACGGGAGCTGCTAAGATCGAATATTGGCAACGGGCAGGGGACTGTTGGGGGAGGTGCGATGACGTTGGTTGCGAGATGAGGATCGGGGCGACCGTAAGATTTAAGGGTAACGTGGTGGATATGCTACTGAAGTGCTAGGGGTGATGGGGAAGGTGGACAATTATATACTTCCGAAACTGGAGATAATGCGAAGTTCGTACATTCTCTCACATCAGGACAAAATGCGAAGTTCGGATATATGAAGTTAAGTGAAATGCCCAAGCCCGCCCGAGGAAAAATTTGGAATCAAATGGAGGTGGGAAAATGAAAGCTGAAGAAAAAGCTTTAAGATTTTTAACAATGGAGGGGAAGGTTAAAATTCCGTTTTTCCAAAGAACTTATGTATGGGATGAAGATAATTGGGAAGATTTAATTGAAGAATTCCTTGATGAGGAGAAAACAAACAACTTTTTAGGTGCTATCATACTTAAACAACTTCCACCAGTAAGTGGGAAACCTAAGGAACTTGAAGTCATAGATGGACAGCAAAGATTGACTACAATCTCGATACTTTTGAGGGCTCTCTACGATTCTTTTCCTGAAGATATAAAACAAAATGTGAGAGACACGATATTCCAAATTCTATTCTTTAAAAAAGATTACACCTCTCCGGATTATGATGAAATAAGAATAGAGCACTCTCTTGTGGACTCTGAAAGTTACAGAAAAGTTATAAAAGAACCTGAAACTATTAACTTAGATCAAATTAATGAAAAAAGCCATAGGATATTGAGATGCTATAAATTTTTTAGGGAAATATTTGAAAATATGAGTGTGGAGGAAAAGAGAAAACTTCTGAATAAAATACTTGATCCAGACAACAAAATGTTGGTTGTAATAGATTTAGAAGAAAGAGATGATGAGCAATCAATTTTTGATACTTTGAATACCGCTGGTGTTAGGCTTACTTCTGCTGAAATAGTTAAAAATGCTTTATTTAAAAGGTTAATTGAGTTGTCTGGGAAACAAGAAGCAATTAAAACATATAAGGAAACTTGGGAAAAATTTTTCATGAGAGATGAAGATACTTTGACATATTGGGAGAAAGAGTTAACAACGGGTAGATTAAAAAGACAAAATATTGAGATCCTTTTACACTCAGTCGCAGTTATAGAAGGATTCTATGATCCTGATAAGCATACTTTGTCAGATCTGTCAAAACTGTATAAGAAAAAAATAGAAGAATTCAGGACGCCAGAAGAACTTAAGAATTTTATTACCAAAATAATTAAGTATGCTGAAATATATAAAGATAACATCTATGACTTTGACAAATCTGAGCTTTTTTCTTTCAGTAATGAGCTTGAGGGTATTAAAAAACGATTACTTCACATCTTAAACATCTTAGACATATCAACTTTTCATCCGTTCATTCTTTACATCATAAAAAGTAAAGATGAAACCGAACAGAAAGAATATCTCAAATCCCTTGAGAACTTTGTTATTTGTAATGCTGTTGCCAGAAAAATTCCAATTAAAAACTATAACAAACTTGTCAAGCAATTCATAAAAGATCCCACAAATCTGAAAAAAGAAGTAAAGAAAATAACTAAAGAAGATATTGAAACTGGTCTTAAAAGAGTTCCTAATAAGTTGGCTTCCTTAATTCTGTTCTGGATAGAGCTATATCGTCGTCATAAAGAGAAAAGAAGCGATATATTAGAATTGAAATATACATACAGTCTTGAACATATTATGCCAGTTAAGTGGAGAGAATATTGGAATTTTGATAGAGTACCACATCCGAATAACAATTTAAGTGAGATAGAGAAAGAAAATGACAGAGACGAAAAAGTGTTTTGGCTAGGCAATATGACTCTATTAAGAAGCAGGCTTAATGCGTCTCTTCGCAATTATGATTTTGAGCGTAAAATAAACGGTGATGGAAGAAAAAGAGGAATAAGACATTATGCGGATTTACTAATTACTAAAGACATTGTAGAGAGATTTGATCAGGGAGATAAAACATGGAATGAAGAAAAGATAGAGAATAGGACGAAAGAATTTACGGATATGTTTCTAAAAATATGGGGCGTTGTATAAAAACCCAAGGGAATACTTTAGGCGGGCGTGGGCGCCCTGCGGTGCTTTGTGCCTTGCCCCGCTCCGCTCGGTCACTTAACAGGCGGTATGTGGCTCGCTCGCGTCTCGCCCTCCCCGGAACGTCGGACGAATATTCAAACAATTCATAAGGCGTCGTTTGGAGGACGTGCCGCCCATCTTGCTCCAACATTCAAAGCTGCAGGAGGTACAAAAAGCATAGACGGCAAGACGGAGGTAAACCGTTAAGCTTATAAGGGAGGGGAATTTCCCCTGAAGAGGGGAAGGAGCCGATGACGGGCGTTAGAAGCTTTCCGGTGTGTTGCTACTGCGGTGCGTGTGCGGCGTTCATACCCTTCGAGAAGTACAGAGAGGAAGAGGTGGTGTTCGACAAGGGCTGCGGCGGGACGGCGTCAAAGGGCTTCTGTTTCAGCTTCTGCCCACGCTCGTTCGCAGCTTGCCGTTTATGCGAGGGGGACTGCCCGAAGATGGAGGTGTGCGACTTCAGCCCTCGTGCGTCCAGCCTTGAGAGGCGAATTTTGGGGCACTACAAGGAGATAATAAGCGCAAGGGCGAGGGAAGAAAGCGTAAGAGGGGCGGGGCAGGACGGCGGAGCCGTAACTGCGATGCTTTGTGAGGCGCTGGAAAAGGGGTTTATAGATGCTGCGGTCGTGGCTGTGCGGACCGAAGACTGGAAGGCGGAGCCTTTCGTCGCCACCACGCCGGAGGAAGTTTTGCGTGGCGCAGGCTCTAAATACACCGCATGCCCCTCCGTCCTCGGCGTGTGGGAGGCGATAGACCGCGGCTACGAAAATATCGCAATGGTCGGCACGGGCTGCAGTGTGGAGGCGGTGAGAAGACTTCAAGCGTTGCACGACCCTGCTCTGGAGCTTGACAGGGTGAAGGTCTTAATCGGACTTTTCTGCACCGAAGCTTTCCGGCACCGTGACCTGGTGGCGTTCCTCGCCGAACGGGGAATAGATGTCAAGGAGGTGCGGAGGTTTTATGTCGCAAAGGGCAAATTCACGGCGGTCACAAAAGACGGAGAGTACAGCATTCCAGCCAAGGAACTGGAACCTTGCGTGCGGGACACCTGCAAGATATGCGATGATTTCGCCGCACGGCTCGCCGACGTCTCCGCAGGCTCGTCCGGCTCGCCGGACGGATGCACGTCGTTGATAATCCGAACGAAAGCGGGAGAGGAGTTCGTAAGCGTTTCGAGAGGAGCGATAGAAACGGAAAAGCTGGACGATGTGGGGATAAAAAGGATAGAGAGGCTTGCTTTCAACAAGAAGATGAGGAACTACGGCATGATGATGGACCAGATGGGGATTTGTTCGGCGTGTTTGACCAATCCGTATTTCTTCACGTTGCAGGCGGGTGATTGAAATGGCGGACGTGTATGCGAATGCGAGGTCCACCACGGGAACGTCCGTGAGGAGGAGAGACGTGAATACACTGAGCGGGATGTGCCCGATATGCGTGAAGGAGTGCACGGTGCTCTGCGAGATCGGGAAGAGCGCATTCAGAGGACGAGAGGTGCTGTATCCGGAGCCTGAGCAGTTCGGGTGGAGCACGGCGGCGTCGAACAAGGACTACGGGCTCGACTGGTCCGACTTCAACATCCTCTCACGGCTGCGAGGCGCAGAAGGCATCGAGCCGAGCCCGGACGTCGCTCTGTTCCACAACGTGAACATAGAGGCGAAGCTCGGGGGCATTCCGCTGAAAATACCGGTGGCGATCGGCGCCTACGGCTCCACGGACGTTGCGAAAAACAACTGGGACGCTCTCGCCATCGGCGCTGCGCTCTCAGGGGTGATTGTGATCATCGGGGAGAACGTCTGCGGCGTCGATAAGGAGTCAGAGTTCACGAACGGGAAGGTGACGAGGTCGCCGGAGATGGAGCGGAGGGTGAAACTTTTCAAGGAGTACTGGGACGGCAAGTACGGGGATGTGGCGGTGCAGACAAATGTTGAGGACCAGCGGTTCGGCGTGGACGAGTACGTGGTGTCCAAGCTGGAGGTGAACATAATAGAGAGGAAGTGGGGGCAGGGGGCGAAGGCGATAGGCGGAGAGATACGTGTGTCCTCGCTCGAAAGGGCGTTGGAGCTGAAGAAAAGAGGGTATCTCGTGCTGCCGGACCCTGAGGACCCCGTGGTTCAGGAGGCGTTCAGGGACGGCTTGTTCAAGACGTTCGAGCGGCACAGCCGCGTCGGATTCCCGGAGGAGCGCAGTTTTGTGGAAGATGTCGAGTGGCTCCGCAGCATAGGGGCGAAGCACGTGACGATAAAAACGGGCGCCTATCGTCCTGTGGACGTTGCGTGGACGATGAAGGTGGCGTCCGAAGCCAAGGTGGATTACGTGACGTTCGACGGCGCCGGCGGCGGCACGGGCATGAGCCCGGTGCCGATGATGAACGAGATGGGCACGCCCACCGTGTATCTGGAGGCGCAGATATTGAAGTGTGCGAGGATACTGGAGAAGGCAGGGAAGTACGTGCCCGACATAAGCATGGCGGGCGGGTTCGTCAACGAGACGCAGATCTTCAAGGCGATAGCGATGAGCAACTTCGGCGACGGTAAGGGTCCGTTCGTGAAGGCAATAACGATGGGGAGGGCGCCTCTGACCGCAGCGATGAAAGCCCTCTACTTCTGCGAGCTTGCGGAGAAGGGCAGGCTGCCGAGGGATTTCGCAGAGAAGTACGGTGCTAGCCCTGAAACGTTCTTCATCGCCGCCGACGAGCTGAAAAAGGAGTACGGGGACAAGGTCGGGAGGGAGATACCGTGGTCTGCGGTCGGCGTTTACACGTATCTCAGCGAGAGGATAGGAGTCGGCTTGAAGCAGCTGCTCGCAGGCGCCCGCAAGTTCCGGCTGGATTTGATAGACAGGAGCGACATCGCCGCCCTGACCAAGCTCGCATCCGAAGTCACCGGAATCCCAATGCTGCACGAAATCGAGACGGAGCTGTTCGAGGCGATACTGACGTCGTGACGGCTGAGCGGCGTGCCGTAGGAACAGCACGAGCCTTCCGCTGTTGCGAAAATGAGAGACCAAAGACGGTTGCAGCAACAGCGGCAGGCGGCAGAACCAAAATTTCCAACAATTTTACTTGAAGGCTCTAGTCGAAGAAGCAGCATTTTAGGGCGTAAATTGTGGGCGACAGGGAAGTGCATTTATCAAGACAATAAGAGCGTGCAGCTCGCCTTCAGCAACATTTGAAGAACTAGCCGAAATCATTTTGAAATAACACCGAAATTGGAAAATAACATCGGGATAGCAATATTTGCTAAAGAAAGGGCAAAATTTGAAGGCTGAATCAAGGTGGAATTGCGCGAAAGTTTATCAAGATATTTTCCAATAATTGCTCCAGAGAGGAACAGAACCGACATTACTTTAGAGCTAAAAACTATCGACACCAACTACAGACATGAAAACGTCAAGGACAACACTACACAAATAGGGCAATTTTTCCTGTAGAAATGATAATGAGAAATGTCAAACGCACTTGCGGAAATCTCCGAATTGTTGGAAGATGTAAAGCATAGGGAGTTTGGATTTAAAAACGAAGTTCCAGAGGCAATTTATTTCGAATAGGCTCAAAATAAACCTTCGCGCGACGCTGCGGTGCTCGCATCTTCCCTGGGGCACTTAACGCCTGTCTTGCGGTTGAGCGAATTTCTAGACATTCACGGAAGCGGACCTGCACCTCAAACCATATTTCGAAAAATTTTTAAATGATGGATTGAAACTTGCCAGCGATGAAAATGGCGAATTTACTTCCTCAGGCGCAGGAGGAGCTCATGAAAATCTTGGAAATGCCGCCCGTGGCGGTGAAGCTGCTCAGGCATGAAGGGTGGGTGCCGCACGGCGTTGCAGAGCTTGAGACGCCGACGTTCTACTGTGCGATGGTCAAGTATGCGATGCTTGGCAACGTCTTCTACGCACGTGCGGCAAAGCACGGGTGCGAGCGGGGCGCCGCCTCCGCCCTCGGGCTTTGCGAGACGCCGAGGGAGGAAGAGACCGGCGAGTTCTACCTGAAAAAGGCGTCATGCGGCAACCTCGGGTTCGTGGAGGCGTCCCCGAAGCTGCGACCGGAGAGCGTGTATGCGACGCTCCTCGCCCCTCTGGCTGAGG
This sequence comes from Candidatus Alkanophaga volatiphilum, assembly GCA_029259545.1. Lineage (GTDB taxonomy): Archaea > Halobacteriota > Syntropharchaeia > Alkanophagales > B39-G2 > Alkanophaga > Alkanophaga volatiphilum. The sequence goes on along the minus strand of JAPHEE010000021.1, from coordinate 25,040 downwards.
CGCGCCGACCGAGCCCGACGTCGTGCTCTTCGAGCTCCTGCCGAGAAGAGCCTTCGAGCTTCTACATGCCGCCGTTTACGACGTCGGCGGGCGTATCGAGAGCTGGATTTCGGTGCCGAGGCAGGTTTGCGCCTCGCCACCGTCCGCCCGGTTGCGAATACCTCGACGAGGCGGTCATCGTTGGTCTACCCGCAGAGATGCTCGGAGCGGTGCTCGAAAACCTGCCGAGAATAGGTTACGTGAAGATGCGGCGGGGTAGAGCGGAAGGGGGTGATGAATAAATGCTGATAAGTGCCGAAATGGTGACTTTCATGGTGATCGCAGGCGCCTTCGTCGGCTTGATCAGCTCATTCTTCGGCGTCGGCGCCTGCTTCATCATGGTTCCCGTGATGATTTATTGCTTCGAGAAGTTCTTTGCGGTGAATCCGAGCCTTTCCGCCCTGATAGCGTTCGGAACGAACATGGCGGTCGTCGTCCCGACGGCGCTGAGCGGCGCCCTCAGGCACAGAAAGGAGCTTAGAACGAAAGGTTTCAGCTTCCCCACCGCCCATTACGTCCGCTTCGGCATACCCGTCGGCGTGGGCAGCCTCATCGGCGCTATCATCGCATTCTCGTTCTACGAAGCCTACCCGAAGTCGGCGGGCATAGTCCTGAAGACCATCTTCGGCGTCTTCTGCCTCTTCGGCGCCTATCGCTTCATGGTGGCAAAGCCACTGCCGATTGAGGAGCTGAAGCCGCCTTCAACCGTAAAATATGCGGTTGCAGGGCTGCTTTCGGCAATCGTGGCGCACTTCATCGGCATCGGCGGCGGAATCGTTTACATGCCGGTGCTCAACTCGTTCCTCGGCGTTCCGGTGCACCTCGCCGTCCCGATCTCATTGGCGTCGATGTGCATCGGCTCCTCCGTCGGAGCCCTCTCCTTCGCATCCCTCGGACATCTGGACCAGCTCAGAAACCCGACGATGTACCCGCCGCTGAGCTTCGGCTGGTTCAACCTCATCGCCTTCGCCTTCATCGGCGTCACCAGCATCCTCTTCGCCCAGCTCGGTCCGAGACTCGCCCATAAAACATCGCCTCAGAGATTCAAGATCCTGCTCGCAATCCTGTACGTCTACATCGGCATCCGCCTCATCCTCAGGGGCATCTACCAGCTTCAGGGGCTCGTCCCGCCCCTGCCTTAGTAACTCCCGCCAAGCAGCCAACATGGAAACGTGGAAGCCCGCAAAGCCCACTTCACGCCACTCCGCTTACCGGAGGGCTGGGATGGAAGCCATCGTCGTCGAGGATTTGAGCAAGAGCTTCGGGGGGCTTCGAGCGGTTGACCGCATCTCGTTCGACGTGCGTCGTGGCGAGATTTTCGGCTTCCTCGGTCCCAACGGCGCAGGAAAGACGACAACCGTGAGGATGCTCACCGGCATCATCAAGCCGGATGCGGGAAGGGCGACGGTGTTGGGCTACGATGTCGTGGACGTGGAAGAGCCTCTGAGGGTAAAGGAGCGGATAGGCGTGCTGCCGGAGGTCGCAAACCCGTATCCGGACCTCTCCGCTTGGAGGAACGTCATGCTCGCCGCCTCTCTTCACGGCGTTCCACGAAAGGAGGCGGAGCGGAGAGCAAAAGCCCTCCTCAAAGAGTTTGGAATCTACGAGCGGCGGAAGAGCAAGGTTAAAACCTTCTCCAAGGGTATGAAGCAGAGGTTAATGCTTTGCATCGCTCTCGTGAGCGATCCCGAAATCCTCTTCCTGGACGAGCCGACGAGCGGCTTGGACGTGCAGAGCGCCAGAATGATAAGACAGAAGATTTTGGAGCTTCAGAAGGAGGGGAAAACGGTTTTTCTCACCTCCCATAACATGCAGGAGGTGGATATGCTCTGTGACCGCATTGGAATAATAAACAGGGGTAGGATTGTGACCTCCTCCCCCGACTAGGGGGCTTCCCACCGGGAAGCTGGGGAGGTTGGGGAGTGTGGTTTGCCAGAGGGCAAGCCGCTCCCCTTCGGGCCGGGTCACGGCGGCCCCTACCGCGAGCATGTAGCCCACGGCTCGTTCCAGCATGTACTTGAAACCCTCCACGTATAAAAATATAGCGCCGCCGACCACCCCCTTCCCCTAATTCATCCCCTCGTTGAAACGAGGGGCTTTCTTAGCGACATTTTGTAACGGTTGACACGCCTGAGAACTTGAGGCGGAGAATAGGAGGCACTCTCGTCGTGGAAGTGAGTTTCGACAAACTTCCCGGCGAGGCGGAACTCAAGACTTCGAACCTGTCGGAGCTGGATGTTGAACGTGCCGGAAAAGCCTTAAGATTTACACGACAAAGCCCCATACCGTAATATGCGCAATCGTCGACTTCGCAAAGCAGAAAGGACTGGAGATAACAAGTTTGACCGTCTGCTCCCCGCCTTTGGAGGACGTGTTCGTGCGATTGACTGGGGGTTCGAGTGAGTAAGTTCTGGAGCAAAGTCTGGGCGATAACTGAAAAGGACATACTCATGTATTATTCCAAGGGACCCGTGGTGATCTTCGGCGTTTTGTTCCCAGTTTTTCTGTTTCTCGCATTTTACGTCGGCAGGGAGCTGCCCGCGTCGTTTCTCATCCCGGGATTGCTGTCGATGACGCTGTTCTTCACAGCCACCTCCGTCCCCCCAGTAATCGCCCCTTGGGAGGGGCAGACGAAAACGCTCGAAAGGCTCTTGTCGTGCCCCATCTCGGTGGAGATGATGATTCTGGGAGATGTCCTAGCCTCATTCATATTTTGCGTCTGCCTCTCCGCAGTCCCGGTCGTTGTTGGCGTTTTTGCGGGCGTCGGCGTGAAGAAGCCCGTCATTCTGACGGTCGCCACGCTCCTCGGCGCCCTCTGCTTCTCCTGCTTCGGTTTGCTCTTCTCCGCATACCCCACGAACCTGCCGTCGAACGTCATGATGCTCTCCACGCTCGTGAAGTTCCCCATCGTCTTCATCAGCGGAATATTCATTCCCGTGGAGAATCTGCCGCACTGGGGCGTCGTCGTAGCTTCCTTATCCCCTCTGACGTATTTCACGGACTTGGCAAGGCTCTCGATTCAGGGCTACGCCTTCTATCCGGTTTACTTGGATTTTCTGGTGTTGTTCGCATGCACCGCCCTCTTCCTGCTCATCGCAACGAAACTGCACAAAAGGGCGCTACCCAAGCGGCTCTGATCTGAGCTGTGAAACGAAACGAGGGGCGAGGGGCGAGGAGGAAGGGGCATTCAAAATCAACACGGCGCAGTAGCCGCTCACGTTTTAACAGCCTTTACCAAAACCCATTTCATCTCCCCGTGCACCACCAGCTCCCCGAATCTCTCTCGGAAGGTGAAATATTTCCGCTCGAACAGCTCGACCAAGGACGGGGCGTCTTCGAGGAGAAGCTCATAAGCTTGGAGCCAGTGCGCTCCCATCGGCACCTCCTCTATTTTCCGCCACCTGAACGGGAAGCTGAGAACTTGACACCTCTCGACGGCGAAGCCAGCCCCCTCGTACAGCCCCCGCAGCTCGGCTTCCGTGAAAAACCTGAACGTGGGACCGTGCGCAAACTTGAAGGCTTTCTCGATCAGCCGGTTCAGCCTTTCTTCAGCCTCGTCCGCAGGCTTCTCCAGTATGGGATCCACGGAGAGCACCTGCCCGCCGGCACGCAGCACCCGGCATATCTCCGCCACCGCCCTCTCGTGCACGGAGAAATGATGGAAGCTCAGGAGGAGGCACGCCGCATCGAAAACCTCAGATGGAAACGGCAGGCTCTCCGCCACCCCCTGAACAACGGAAAAGTTTTGCAGCTTGCGCTCTGAAATCTTCTCTCTCGCCACTCTGAGCATTCCACGGTCGGGATCTATCCCGACGATCACGCCCCCGCTGACGACGCTCGAAAGAGCGATGCCCAAACGCCCCGTGCCCGTCCCCACGTCGAGTATTTTATCCCGTGCGCCAGCCTCCAATTCGTCGATAAGGATCTGAGTGAGGTGCTGCAAAACGGGCATCCGTGAGATGCGCCGGTCGAACTGGAGGGCTCGTTGATATTCGTAGTCTTCATCCTCCACCGTCCTCACCCCGATCCAAGCATGGCGTCGCCGCCGATTTATGGCGGCTTGAGTCTTTCGTATGAATCTGCGTTCGCCGCATACGCCAAGCCCCCGTCGGGCTAAGCTCATATGCAGCGGCGAGGAACCGGCGAGATATACATGCGGCATAGCTGCTCCGGGCATTGCTTGCAGCATCGCCTTCCCACGGCAGCCTATTGCTCGGATGCCCCATGGATTCGGGGCTAGACGTGCACGCTGCCATTGGATTGCTGTCGGTTAAGTTAAGCGTCACGAGCCTCACTCCCGGATGACTCCGGCAAACACCCCGGCTTGCCGGTGGTGCGCACGCTCCCGGCGACACGCTTTGCACTGCCGCCCGTCGCCGACCCTGCTTTAGAGATTCGGGTTGCGATTCCGGTAGCGGAGCCCAAAGCGGTCAGAGCTCGCAGCCGACCCGCCAGCCGTCGTGGATCGCTTCGAGTATCTTGCGGGGCTCGACGCAGTCCCCGATTTCCACGAACTTCACTTTGTCACGTAATGCGTTTTGAAGCTCTTCGTTGCGCCGCATCCCCACCGCAAGGACGACGGTCGCCGCTTCTATCTCACGGCGTTCCCTGCTGCCGCTGCCGGCTTCCGCCCCGGCTTCGACCTCGACGATGACGCCTCGGTCGGTCACGCCTTCGAGCCTTGTGGATGTCATGATTTGTATGTTTGGCGTCTCCCTGAGTCGTTTCACAACCACCCAGCGCGTCGTCGGTCCGATGTCCTCCGCAATACGCCTCTTCATCTCCACAATCGTGACGTTTCTACCCTTAGCAGCGAGGAACTCAGCGGTTTCGCAGCCGATCATCCCGCCGCCCACGACTACGACGCCCTCCCCGATCTTGTCCTCAGGGACTCGTCCCGCAAGGACGTCAACGGCGGTGAAAACGCTCTTACCAAGGCGTTCTGCGACGCCGCTCACCTCTGGGATGATAGGCGAGGCGCCGACCGCAATCACGAGCTCGTCGTAGCCGTCCTCCTTCATCAGCCTCAGAACTTCGTCTGCGGTCACCTTGCGTGAGGTTTCGACGGCAACGCCCAGCTTTCGCATCTGCGTCGTTAAGTACTGGATGATGTTGTTTATCTCGGACTTGTAAGGGGGGACCGCTGCCAGAAGCAAGTTGCCGCCGAGCTTTTCGTCCTCTTCCAGTATTTTAACTTCATGTCCTCGCAGCTTTAAAACGCGGGCTGTCTCCATGCCCGCAGGTCCGCCGCCGACTATCAGAACCTTCTTCGGCTTCTCCGCCCTCTTCAGCTTCTCGGCAAGCTCGAACTCCCGCCCGACCTCAGCGTTTAACGAGCACGTGATCGTGGCTTCCGAACGCGGATCCGCAAGGGCGCGCATGACGTTGTCGAAGCAGCGGCAGCAGCCTATGCACATCCTTATCTCGTCGAAGCGCCCCTCTTTCGCTTTGTTTGGGAAGTGAGGGTCGGCGAGGAACGCCCTGCCCATCGCAACGAGGTCCGCCCGCTTCTCCCTAATTATGCGGGCGGCGAGTTTCACGTCGTTAATGCGTCCGACCGCGATCACGGGTATGCTCACAACCTCCTTCATCGCCTCTGCGAGGTGCACGAAGGCGCCACGCTCCACGGACATCGGCAGCATCGGGACCGGCGACTCGTGCCAGCCCGCCCACGCATGTATTATGGAGGCGCCCGCTTCCTCCACACGCCTCGCTATTATCTTCGAATCCTCGATGGTATTCCCACCCGGCAGGTACTCGTTGACGCTGAACTTGAAGGAAATCGGGAACTGGCTGCCAACCTTCTCCCTTATCCGCTGGATGATTTCCACGGCAAACGTCGCGCGGGCGGCGGCGTCACCGCCGAAGCGGTCCGTGCGCTTGTTCGTGAGCGACGAGAGAAACTGGCTGATGAGGTAGCCGGTGCTGCCCATGAGCTCGACCGCATCGAAGCCCGCGCGCTTCGCACGGAGGGCAGCATCCGCAAATTTATCAATGATAGCCTCCACTTCCTCAGTCGTCAGCTCACGGGGCGTCTCCTTCGTGTATCTCGATGGTATGGGCGACGGCGCAACAGGCTGCGTTCCGGTGATGTAGGAGCGGGAGTAGCGACCGCCGTGCGCGAGCTGTAGTGACGCAACGGCTCCCTCTTTCTTTATGGCTTCTGCCAGTTTGCTTAGCCCTGGGATGAACTTGTCGTCGTCCACGAGGATGTCGTGCGGTCCGAGTCGCCCGACGGGCGAGTCCACGCAGGAAGCCTCGACGGTGATCATCCCGGCGCCGCCTTTCGCTCGCTCGGCGTAATACGCAATCATGCGGTCGGTGACGAAGCCGTCCCTCGTGGCGAAGCCCGTCCCCATGGGCGCCATGACGATCCGGCTCCGCAGCTCGACATCCCCTATTTTTATTGGCTCAAAAAGAGCTGCTACCTCCTCCGGAATCAAAAAGCTCACCCTCCTTTTATCTATTTTTCTCCAAGATAAGAAACATTTGGGGCATGTTACGAGTCGAAGATTTACATTTTATGAAGTTTATGAGCCGCTTTCGCATCTACGTCCTCGCATCTTTACTCCTTCTCCTCGCTCTCTTCCTGCCGGTGGCGGGACTCCTCACCGCCACCATTTTCACATTCCTCCTCCCTGGCTTCCCGCTCGTCCAAAGGTTCTTCGATTTTAACGCTGAAGATACTCTTCTCCTCGGCGTCCTACTTAGCGTTCTCGTTTCGACGCACCTCGTCTTCGCCTTCTCACTCCTCATCGGTTATTCAAAACAGGCTATTTTCCTCACCTTCTTCGTAGAACTCGCTCTTTCCATCCTGCTCGCTCCAGACTTAAAACTCCCAAAACTCGGATTCTCCGCACTTGTCCCACTCGCTATCTTTCTCATCTGCCTCCTCACGCTCTGGGACAGCGTTTGGGTCGTGAAGGATGGATACGTCGTCCTCGCAGGCTCGAACTGGCAGGACACGCCCATGCACTTCGAAATCATTGAAAGCATCAACCAAGGGAACTTTCCGCCTCAAGCTCCGTTCTTCGCAGGTGAAAAGTTGAGATATCACTTCTTCATGGACTTCCACACCGCAATCTTTGAGAAGATGCACGGCGGCTTCCTCCCTAAGCTCATCGTTCCGTTAAACGCTGTCTTTGCTGGAATTTTTGCACTCGCCCTTTACTGTCTAGGCTCCGCATTCGGCGATAAGGAGGTGGGCATTTACGCCGCACTCCTCGGCACTCTGGGCTGGGGACTCGCTTTCGTCAATGCAGCTTCCGACGCTCTCACCGGCGGCTTCTCGCCCTCTAAAAATTACGCCTTTGTGTACGATGGCTTCTTCACAATCCCTCCCATCTTAGATAATCTCCTCCAGCAGAGACCGCAACTCGTTGGACTCCCAACGCTGACCGCCGTCATCTTGCTGCTTCATAGCGACGGAAAGAAAGAGACTCTCCTCGCTGGCGCCCTCACCGCCCTCCTCCTCCCATTTCACGCCATTTCTTTCCTTGCCTGCCTCCTCGCCTTCCTTGCCTTCCTGAAGCGAGAGAAGCTTTGGTTTCTCATCCCTCTGCCGCTCGCGATCCCCTTCTTGCTTTACTTCTCTGTCGGGGAAGTCAACTTCGGGCGATCTTGGGCATCGGTCTTCCTCGAAGGAAATCCTGTGGTGTTCTACGCTGCGAACCTAGGCATCCCTCTCTTTCTTGCCCTTCCCGCCCTTCTCAATGAGAAGAGACTTTTAGTGTGGTTTTCCGTAATTTTTGCGCTACCGCACTTGCCTTCTTTCACGCCGAACGCTTGGGACATGTTTAAGTTCTTCCACTACGCTTGGGTTCCGATTTCGGTCTCGGCGGCGTTAACGCTCAGAAAGCTCCCAAAGGGAGTAGTTATTCCGCTCCTCATCGCTTCCCTTCTAACCTCTGCGCTCGTCGTCCTCTGGAACGTCTCGACGGAATTCCCTTGCGCGAGCTTGGAGGAGCTTAAAGCTGGGCTCTGGGTTAGAGAGAGCACACCACAGTGTTCCGTTTTCCTTACAGCTCCCTCAATTCACTGCCCGCCGACGATGATCGGAGGGAGGTTAAGGGTACTAAGCTACGTGAATTGGCCCTACGGGCACGGCTTAGACGTTTGGGAGCGGCTGGACGACGTCGAAAGAGCGTTCTCAAGCGTTGATGGCTTGAGGGAGGTTATCGAGAAATACAACGTCTCTTACGTCTACGTCGGTCCTGAGGAGCGGAAGCTGGCGTCGCAGTCGCTCTTCGATAACGCTCCCTTCCTCAGACTCATTTACGACAGGGGTGTGAGGATTTATGAAGTGACTACAACGTGCTGAAGGAGAGTCAGCTTTTCTAAGGTGCATGACTTGGTCTGTAGAGCAATCTCTAAAGCTTGTTTTCACACCATTTCCAGCTCTCTCAGCTTGTGACGCTCCTTTATTACTTTAGGAGAGCTAAAAACCGTCAGACTCGTATGGGTTACAGCCGTATTTTGCAGCAAGATGTTCATAAGCATGAGCAGCGTCCCGCCGGTGAAATCCGACTGACATCTGGTATGGCGTATGCTGTGCTCTCCGTAGACGTGTGAGTCTTCGGATCGTCTCGCCAGATCTCATTTTTAGCAACTTCGTGCGGTACCACCGTACCAAGAGTGGACATCAAGTCATCCTTTTACTAGACTGCGTACTAGCTCCATATAGGCAGTAGCGGCTCCGTTTCTTTGAAAAGCATGTCCGTTTTATCAAGTCGGTTTCCAGTTGGTGTCGAGTGTGTCGTGACTTGGGGACTCAAAGCTCCTCGTAGGAGTTAGTTCGTCGCTTATTGCGAAGCGTTCGGAGGTGACGATGTTTTTTACTCCATATTCCCCGCCTTACCGGTCTGAGAGAGGAATCTGAGGTGCATAGGCTTCCAATTTTGCAGGAAACATTGAGCATATACTGATTGTACCTTGTGAGCCTCTCCACTCCGCCTTATAGCCCCGCTCGGAGCCGAGCTTCACGGCGTGTTCAGGGCGGCTCACGCAGCCTGACCGGAGCCAGCCCCAGCCCCGTCTCGATAAAATCGGCTTCAAAGTATAAATTTCCCCACCCGCCTCCCCAATTCATCCCTTAGGGCTTTCTTAGCGACATTTTGTAAGTGAGCGTGATTATTAATGTGCTGCGTGCGTTCGCTCCTAACTATCTCCCTCAACAAGCTACATCAATCCTTAACGAGCCTAAGCAGCTCCAAAAACTCTTTAGCAGCCTCCTCGACGGCGCCGTCGTGATTTTCAATGATCTTTACGCATGCGCCTGTAAGTGCGGCGTAAGCCATCGCCGCCGCCCTGTTCATGTTCTGATGCTCCTCTATTTCCCTTTCCCTCTCGACGTCCCGCTGTCGCGTCTCGTCGGTGGCTCGGCGCCTCATTATTTCTTCGGGGCTCGCCTCGACGATGACAAGCTGTTTAGGCTTTAGCGATTTCAAAACCCACTCCGGAAGCCCGGGGAGGTAGCCCGCCGGCGTTTTTATCGTGCAGTGCGTGTCTACGATTACATTCTTGCCGAGCGTTGCGATTTTCTCGCATGCGAGCTTCTGGATCTCACGCTGCGTCTCGTCGGGCAGCTTCCTCAACTGATCCCGGTGCTCCACGAGGTTCTTACCGCGAGCGACTTCGAGCATTACGTCTCCGTAGTTTACAACCACGAACTCCTTAGAGAGCGACTCATCCAGCTTAAACGCCTCTCTCAACACGGTCGAAGAGCCAACGCCTGGAATTCCTGTGACAATAACCACTGCCATCCTCACTCCTCCCTCTCCTCGTAATATTCGCAACTCTCAGCAATTTCCTCAAGACATGTAAAGGCTTGCATGCAGAATGTGGTGTCCGGCGCGCAGCAGATATCGTGAAATGAAAACGCGGCAGTTGGCAGGGGTCCACGCACTTCGCAGAAGTCAAAGCATGTCCGCCCTCTCTCCTCGACCTCGCAAGACATGACGTAATGCTTGCACTTCAGGCAGCTCCTCTTCTCGTCCCTCATGCTTCCTCACCCACCGACAAGCGACGCTTCATAGTAGCTTTGAGGAAATTAATTATCTTAACTAAAGCTGTGCAACACAGGTAAAAGATTCGGCTCAGGGCAGCAGCGAAATCAACTTTTGCTATCGTTCTCCACACCGATTACTGTAAGGAACCTTTTGGTTATGGCGTCCTCTGCAAGCTTTATTAGAGTGTCCTTCTCTTTGACGCCGCTGAACAGCCCGAGGGGTATTTGCGCCGCCGCCGTCGTCGAATGTCCGCCCGCCGACCCTATCTTGCTGAAAGCTTGCCTGAAAGCCTCACCGAGGTTCACTCGGATGTCCTTACTTCGCCCCGAAACATAAATGTTCTCATCGTTCATCCCTATCACGATAGCGACGGTGACACCTTCGAGGTTCAGCAAGTAGTCAGCAGCTTGCGCTAACGCATCCCGGTTGGCTATGTACCCAACGTTCGAAATCAAGTAGCTGTGTTTTATCTTCCTGTTTTGGATAGCCTTCCCTATGATGTTTATCGTCTCTGCTGAAACCGGCGGCGTCTCTATTTGGTCGAGCAGCTCCCTATCAACCTTTGGGTAAAGGAAAGCCGCGGCGATAAAGTCCTCAGGGTGCGCATTGCGCTTGAACCCATTAGTGTCGGTCTTTATGCCATACAGGAGGGCAGTTGCAAGAACTTTATCCACTGGAATGTTCAGCCACCGCAAGTATTTGGCTAATATCGTGGAAGTCGCGCCCAACTCTTCCCTTATGTCGCAAAACTCCGCATCGACGCCATTACCTGCGGGGTGATGGTCTATGATTATACTCACTTTCGTGTCCGCTGGCAACGAGTTGTTAGAGCCGGGCACCGCCGTATCAACGAGCGCAAACTTCGAATACTCACTCAGAACGCCGTCCTCAATCCTTCGCATTTCTATGCCTAGTAGGTTCACGAACGCCCTGTTCACTTGATGCCCGATGATGCCACCATAAAGTATGTCTGCGCAGACCCCTTTCTCCTTCATTATGTGCCTGAGCGCAAGAGCGGACGCTATCGCATCCGGGTCAGGGTTGTCATGTACGACTATTCCGAACTTTTCTGCATCCCCTACGCTCTTTATCGTGCGTATGAGCTTTTTCAGCAACTTTTCGGTTTTGAGGCGTTCGACTTGCCGTACTGCCGCCTCCGTGATGACATCCAGCGGGAAGAGGACGATGTCGGCGCCAAGCCTTTCCAGCTCATCCTTCTCTTTGGAGTCAGTTGCTCGGACGATGACATAAGCCTCGGGGAATTCCTTTTTTATGTTCAGGAGCGCCAGCCTGTTCGTCTCGACATTGTTGCTCAAGATGAAAATCACGTCGAAATCGCAGTTTTGCTTCATCAGCTCCTTAGCGGTGTTTTCTTCTCTTATGTCACAGACGAGCGTATTAAATCCCTCTTGCTTTAGAAACTCTAGCCTCGTCTCATCTATGTCCACGACATGCACGTCAAAGCCCCGATCTTTCAATTCACGAGCGACCGCGAACCCTAAGCTTCCACACCCTAATATTAAGCACTTACTTCGCTCCCGCTCACTCTCGCTTGCCAGCTCCCCCTCGCCGACCGTAACACACCTCCTCCCAGAGGCTCTCTCTAACAATCATGTTACGGGTCTTAAAATATTTTCGCTCCTCAAAAGGCTCAAAAGCTTTTTAACCCTCTCACTGACCGAAGTCCTTGAACAAAGGCAATCAAGCTGAAAGTAAGAAATAGGGGGTCTCATACGCCTGAGTCACCTTGAAGCAGGTCTGCGAAGAAATGACGCACGAGCGTTTCGAGCTCACTATCGGAGAAACAGGAGCTTCTGCCGCCTTCGTACGAGCTTTTGATGAAGTCTTGGAGCGCTTTTAGCCGTGCGTCGCTTTTATCAAGGGTGAGGTTCGTGCCGAGGAGCTCACCGAGTATCTGCTCGACTTTATGCTTGATGACGCTCGTGCCGGAGGTGGGGCCGATGATGAAGTGGCGTTTTGCGCCGACGAGCTCCGGCGGGAACGGCTCGTAAGTGAACGGGTTTTTGAGGACGCCGTCGGTGTGGATGCCGCTCTCGTGGGCGAAGACGTTCTCGCCGACGACCGCCTTGTTCTTCGGGATTCTGATGCCGACCTCCTGCTCCATGTACTCGGCGAACCTCGACAGGCACCCCAAGTTGTACTTGTGGAAGCCCTCGACTCGGAATTCGAGGAATGCCAAGATTTTTTCGAGCTCGGCGACGCCCGCCCGCTCGCCCATCCCGAGGAACGTGGCGTTGCACCAGTTTGCGCCGTACCAGAGCCCGGCGAGCGATATTGTCGTGCCCATGCCGAAGTCGTCGTGGATGTGCAGCTCGATGTTCTTGGCGCCCATCTCCTTGAACGTGACTATAATCTTTGGGATGCTGTAGGGGAACTCCGCCATGAACGGGATGCCGTAGTTGAGCGTGTCGCAGATGCGAAGGATGACGTTTTTGTCTCGCTCAAGGATTTCCTTGACAAATGGTAACACGAAGCCCTCGATGTCCGCCCTTGTTATGTCTTCGAGGTGGCAGCGCACCCGCAGCCCATGTGCCAGTGCATAGTCCAACGCTTTCAGGTAGCGTTCCGCAGCCTCCTCCCGCCTCTTAAAGCCTATTTTGTCAAAGATGTGGGCATCAGAAACTGACATCAAAATTCCGGTCTCTGGAAGGTCCATGCGGAGCACCAAATCTATGTCGCCGGGATTCGCCCGTGCCCAGCCTGTGACTTCTGGCTTTTTGTAACCGAGGTCCAGCATCTCCTTCACAGCCTGCCGGTCGCTTTCGTTGTAAAGGAAAGTTTCTGTCTTCTCTATGCCGATTTCATGCAAGAACTCGTAAATCTTGACCTTATGCTCTTTTTTCATGACGATGCCAGGCATCTGCGCACCCTCGCGGATCGTGGAATCGCTGATGAAAACCTCGTGGCCCTCCGGTAATTTTATCTTCGGCATGTCCTCGTATCGCCTAAACATTTTGACCCCTGCCCGCCGACATCCTTTTAACCACCCCACTCAATTGATATGGCAGGATAAAAAAGTTTCCATGCGCGCCGTGACAATAATGACATTATAACATGAGTTGAGGAACATTGTTCATGGGTCAGGGTGCGAGAAATGAAGTTCCTGCGAGCAGGGAAGGCAAAAGACATTTATCTGGATGACGAGGGCAACATCGTCTTCGTGTTCACCGATAGAGTGACGGCATTTGATGGGCAGAAGAGCGGGGAGTTCCCGAAAAAAGGGGAGGTCTGCTGCCGCCTTTCTTGCTTCTGGTTCAAGCGGTTGGAGGCAGCAGGCGTGAGAACGCACTTCAAGCGTTTTGCGCCACCGAACTGCCTAGTGGCGGAGCGTCTCGAAATAATTCCAGTGGAGGTGCTCTGCCGGAATTATCTCTATGGGTCGCTGTGGCGGCGCTACGAGCGGGGCGAGTTGAGGCTTGATGAGCAGCGACGCTTGCGCAAGGGCGAGCCGTTGAAGAGACCGTTTGTCGAGTTCACGACGAAGTTTGAAGAAGTAGATCGCCCGATAAGCGAAGCAGAGATTTTAGAGCGGGGGTGGCTCGCCGACGATGAGCTCGAATTCGTGAAGAAGACTACGCTGCGGGTGAATGATGTGATGAGCGAGTTTCTACGCGAGCGAGGTATAATTCTTGCGGACTTTAAGTTGGAGTTCGGAAGGAGCCGAGGCGGGGAGATCTTACTCGCCGATGAGGTGGGAACGCCAGACGTTTGCCGCTTCTGGGACGCCGCCGCCTATGAGCGCGGCGAAATCGTGAGCTTAGACAAGGACGTTTTCAGAGAGGACAAAGGGGACCTGTCGAGCGTTTACTTGGACGTTTACAGGCGGATCTGCGGCTCGCCACTCGACGCATGAGACGAAAAGATGAGGGTGGCAATATACCAAATGGAAGACCGTGGAGACCCGCATGAGAATATCAAGTGGGCATACGAAGCGGTAGTTAAGGCGGATGCTGACTTCTTCGTCCTCCCTGAGTTCTTTGCGATGCCGGGTGGTGACTTTAAGAAGGACTGGAGCGTCGAAGACGCTTACAGGGAAGCTGGGAAACCAGCAATCCGCATGCTCCGGAGGGCAAGCGTCCACTTCCCCGGATACTTGATCGGGGGGAGTGTGATCGAAAAGGACATCTCGCACTTCTACAATACGTGCTTCGTGTTCCGCAAAGGGCAGCTCGTTGCAAAATATCGAAAACGCCACCCAACCCCCGAGGAGAGAGCTTTAGGAATAAAAGGAGGGGATGAAATTGTCACTTTTAATACTGAATTCGGAACAGCAGGCATCTTAATCTGCGCCGATGTTATCTACGAGAGGACGAGAAGCGAAGTCGCCGCCCGCTCCGACATAGTCTTCCTCCCGATCTCGCTCACCGACCCGACGCACCCGAAAGTCGAAGGGCACCCCCTATCCGAGAAAATAGCGCGAGAGTTCGGAGTTGTGGTGGTAAAGGTATCAAGGGTCGGGACCTTTAAGGGAAAGAAGGTGGTGAGCAAGAGTGCTGTGATCACTCCCCAAGGACTTATGTACGAAGCAAAAGAGTGCGAAGAACTTGCAGTCATAAACCTTTGATGATACAGCAATCGACTAAACTTGTATTCAGTCATGTCAAGAGCACTTTTAATGCTGCTTACAGTCTAATTATCAGCTGGTTCTTCCGCTTTCCCGCTCTTCAACAACTCGTCTGTTGTCACTACCATGTTTCACACTCCTGCCGCCGGGGGAGCCCCTGTCAGGGGAGGGCGGAAGTTTTTATATGTGTTTGGTGTATGTTCTCGTGGGCTGGAGCGGCTTTGCCAGATTTCCAGCCCGATGAGGGGCGGGGTCAGCCGTCCTGATCGGCTCGATGACCGGGTCGGCACCCTTGCGAGGCAAGCTCCCTCTTCAGACGGGAGAAGCTGACATAACCCCCTTCCAACTTTTGCATCACCGAAAGCTCGAGTCACTTCTTTAACTTCTCTATTTCGCCCTCCACAACGCTTTTGAGTGGAAATCAAGCACTCTGCGCGATCAGCTTTGTATCGAATTTCTCATCGGGTCAATGCCAATACATTCACTGATTGCAATGGCTTTTTCTCTTCTTTCATTCCCTCGATCCGGTTCGGGATTGAATGAAAGCACCGTATAAAGGACTTATTAAACGGAGGGACGATATGAGATTGCTTCTCGACGCTCAGACTTGCAATTTCAATGCTTTCTGCGGTTTCAGCGAAATATACGCCATGAGCAAGTTCCAGCTACGGCAGGGCAGTTTTACTTCTTACATGTCTATTAGAAGTAGTGATGAAGATCGCAGTGACGGGGACGCCGGGTACTGGGAAGACCAGCGCATGCAGAGCATTCGTGCGAACCTATGGCGATACTCTAAGGCTGAAACTCGTCGAGCTTAACAGAGTAGTGGAGGAGCAGCGGCTTTACGAGGGTTTCGACGAGGAGCGTGGCTGCTACATTGCAGATCTGAATAAGCTGCGTAATTTCGTCGAGGCGATGAATGAGGATGTGCTCCTAGAAAGTCATCTTGCGCACTTGGTTGCTCCCGATTACGTCATTGTTCTGAGGGCGGACCCTCTCGTGCTCGTGGAGCGCCTCAGAAATGAGGGCTTCCCTGAAAGGAAAATTAGAGAGAACGCTGAAGCTGAAGCCTTGGACGTTATTCTCGTCGAAGCCTTGGAAGCTTGTGGCGACGACCGTGTCTTCGAAGTGGACACTAGCAGAAAAAGCGTAGAGGAGGTGGCAGCTTGCATCAGGGAAATTGTTGAAGCAGTTAAAAGCGGGAAGTTGGACGAAGTGCGAAAAAAGTATAAACCAGGTAGGTTGGACTGGTCACACAGGCTTGAAGCGTTGAACAAGTCCGATTTACGGCATTAGCTTGCGACTTACGAGCGATCAGCATTGGGGAACTTTTCCAAATAAAGTTGGATGTAGGGGCGTTTTTCCACAGCGTCGTCACTAATGCCGAGTTCTCTTAGAAGTGCAAGTATTCGGCTTTTGGCATCTGAAACATTTTCGGACTTCAGTTCCACCTCTAAGAATTCGCCGAGACCTTCAACGTCGTCGAGTGAGATCTGACAGTCGCCAAGCTCAAAGATCTCCCGCCGCTTCCTTATTTCAGCCAACACTCTGAATCCCAGCCTTTTCAGGATTTCAGCGGTGGCATCGCCATTCCCCACATGGACTTCGATCTCTTCACGTACTCGCACGTCAGCGTTCACCCTCTTCTTTTTATAAGTCAACACCGCTCGCCCATCAATCTGGCGAAGCCGCAGAACCTCCCCACTATCCGCAAGCCGCCGGTGCGGCGCATCAAAATAAATATCGACGTGCCGCTCCTCCCTCAAAAACCTGCAACGTGCCCTGACAAGCCTCCTCGTCTCCTCGCCTATTCTGGCTTTGACTTCGACTTCGAACATTTTGTAGTACCGTTTCTTGCCTCACATCAAATAAGCTCCTTCAAGTAAATCTTATGCTTCCCAAGCTTTCCGCCATAGTTGCCCGCTGATATTTTGAGAACGCCCGACATGCCCTCGACGCTCTTGATCGCAGCTCGCATTGCCTCCTTGACGACATCTAACGAGACGCCGTTTATCACGATTTCCGGGATTGATGCAACGCCCTCCGGCACTTTGGAGTCGGGGATGCGGTTGCGGAGCGTCGGGCAGAACGGGTGATTCGTCGTCGGTCCGATTTCGGGGAACTTCGTTTCGGGCTTCGAGCCAGCGGAGCAGATATCGAACGGAGTTACTGCGCCTTTAACGCCGCCGACGGCGGCGACCGCACGCCTTCCTGCCTCCAAAGCCGAACGCATGGAATCGCAGAAGAACCATACGTTCCCACCCATCACGCCGACGCCATAACTCAGCTGCCTCTCAATGACGAACTCGCCCATCATTATCGGGACGACGATGACCTCACGTCCGTGTCGCTCCTCAATGGTCTCGTAGCCGTCGCCGCAGTGCCCGATGCGTCGCATCGTGTCTATTTTCCCCTTCGCTTCCACGCCCTCGAACGGAGCATCAAAGACCGCAGTCGTCGGCACCACCAAGATGCCCTGCCGCACCCGCTTCGAAAGCTCGAACTCCAACTTAGCTACGGAGCTCCGCACGTCCTTCGGGTCGTAACTTGTCCATATCTGGATAATAGCACCCTTACGCCCATCAGGCGTCTCGGACTCGCTCAGAAAGCACTCAACGCCTCCCTCGGACTCGCCGAAAACGGTGCATGGCAGCGCCGTCGCGCCGAACGCCGCCCTCCTCAGAAGCTCCTCGTCGTCGGCGGTCACGCACAGCCGCACGAAAAGCCCGTCAAAAGCTTCACAAAACGTGTCCTCGATCATCAGACCACCCCTAAAATGTAGGTCTTCCTTTTGTAAACTGTTGTCCGCCTTCGCAGGGCGTCACGTGGCATGGCACGCTCTTCGTCGGGCTGGGACACGCCCGCCGCAACAATATGGCTTCGGTGTAGGCGCGCACGGAATCCGCCGTTCAATCTGAAACGCTCAGCCCGTACCGCTCTGCGATTTCCTTGAACGCCTCCGCCACGTACTTCACCTGCTCCCACGTGAGTCCGTAGACGTTCAGCTTTAACTCCTTGGTCATCCCAGGCGTCAGCCCTGTGATTTTGCGGCGCCGCAGCTCGTCGTGCAGGAAAAAGCCCCTCCGCTTGTGCGTTCTCGCAACGACATCGAACGATCGTTCGGTGTTGAATGCTGAAAGCGTGTGCCGCCTCGGCAGCTCGCTCAAAACTTCCGTCCCCTCGATCTTCAAAAGTTCGGAAACGAAGAAGTTAGATTTCTGTACTTCCTCGTTCCATTTTTTGACGCGTTCTCTGACGTGCGGGAACGACGCCATCATCGCGACGAGCGGCGCGCCCATGACCGTGCACCCCAAAAGGTACGACTCCTTCGCCCCAAAACCCCGACCGGTGACATCGCCTCTCCCCTCCGCCGTTTTAAAAATTACGGACGCCCACTCTTCAGTCGTCGCCAAGACGCCGGTCGGCGCCGGCGCCGCCATGCTCTTGTGCCCGGAGCCGACGACGAAGTCCGCCCCGATGTCTTTGCCGTCCACCGGCATCACGCCCACCGAGTACGCGCCGTTGTAGAGGAAGGGAATCCCGTACTCCCGGCAGACCTTAGCGACGCCCTTAACGTCGTGCTCGTTCCCGAAGACATAATCGAAGTGCTCGATCGCAACGAGCTTCGGCAGGCGTCCTGTTTCTTTCTTAACCTCCTCGATCTTCGAGGCGACCGCCTCGCCCGTGATCTTCCCGTCGGTGAGCGGTACCTCACGCCAAACGCCGCCCGCCGCCTCGATAGCTAAGCACAGCGAATAATGTGCGAGCGCCGAAACAAGCACGACATCACCTTTTTCCAAAAGGGCGTTTGTCACAATCCTGAAGCCGTCCCTCGCACCACGAACGACACGAACGACGTCCATGTTCAAAAACTCCGCAAGCTCCTCGAGAAACTCGGCGACCGGCGGCCTTTTTATGTAGTCTAGGCGGTGCGGCGCCAAACAATAATCGCAGATGGAATAACCATCGCCGTAGGCGATCAAAACCTTACGGGCTTCGGGCGTGAGCCGTCCGCCAGCCTGTATGGGATCTATATTTATAAACTCTTCTTCCCTCGTCCTTAGTTCTATTCTGTCGACGACGTATTTCAGATGTTCCCTTCTGACGCCTTTTAAAATCTCGCAAACGCCGTCGAAAATTTCCTCGAGCTTCCCTCTAAGTTCGTCGTCAAGCTCCTCGGCTACGGTCTCCCTTAGGATCTGCCTCGCCTCCTCAAGGGCGAACATAGCCTTGAAAATCCTTTGGACGGCATCTTTTCTGTCCATAGCGGCGGGCGAAAGGGTATTCGCCCTTCTCACCTCCTCTCGATAGCAACTTGCTACTCAGGAGTAACGCTCTGATATATCACCGTCAAGCTTTTATACCCTTCCGCTCGATATTCCCATCGAGCACAAAAGCGTGGGCTCGTAGCTCAGAGGTAGAGCGCCGCCTTCGCGAGGCGGAGGCCAGGGGTTCGAACCCCCTCGAGTCCATTTATTAGGAGACGTAGATGCCATATGATGCCACAAATTGGCTACGATAGGGCTATCACCGTTTTTAGCCCGGATGGGAGACTTTTTCAGGTGGAGTACGCAAGGGAGGCGGTAAAGCGAGGTACGACCGCTATTGGCATAAAAGCAAAGGACGGCGTCGCCCTCCTCGTAGACAAGAGAGTAACTTCAAGGTTGCTCGAAGCATCTTCAATAGAGAAGATCTTCAAAATCGACGATCACATAGGAGCAGCAACGTCAGGGCTCGTCGCCGACGCCCGTGTGCTCATAGACAGAGGCAGAGTCGAAGCGCAGATAAACAGGATCGTTTACGATGAGCCGATAAGTGTTGAGACCCTCGCGAAGCGTATTTGTGACTTCAAACAAACCTACACGCAATTCGGTGGTGTTAGACCCTTTGGCACTGCTCTTTTAATCGCAGGCGTTTACAACGGCAAGAACTACCTTTTCGAAACAGACCCGAGTGGTGCGCTCCTCGAATACAAGGCGACGGCTATCGGCTCAGGTCGCAACACGGTCATCGAAATTTTCGAAGAGAAATATGACGAAAACATGACGCTCGAAGACGTCATTTTGCTCGGGCTTGAGGCGCTCTACAGGGTCACCGAAGGCAGGATGGATGTCTCCACCATAGACATCGGCGTCGTTGAGACGGAGAAGGGGAAATTCCGGATGCTAGAGGCTGAGGAGATGAAGAGATATATAGAAAAGACCTTAAGCAGCCACGCGTAGCTATGGTCAGCTTAGATAAGGCGGTAGTAGCGAGGCTCAAGCTCAGGAAGAAGACTTTTGAAGTCCTTGTTGATCCTGAAAAAGCGTATCTTATCAGGGAAGGGAAAGAAGTCGATATGAACGACGTGCTTGCTGTCGAAGAGATCTTTGAAGATGCTTCTAAGGGAGCAAGAGCTTCTGAAGAGGACATACTGAGAACGTTCGCAACTGCCGACGTCTTCGAGGTTGCGAAGCGGATAATCAGAGAGGGCGAGATTCAACTAACGACGGAGCAGCGGCGCAAGATGGTCGAGGAGAAGAGACGACTCGTGATAGACGCCATCGCCCGTAATGCGATAGACCCCCGAACGGGCACGCCGCACCCGCCGCTCCGCATCGAGCTTGCGATGAAGGAAGCTAAGGTGCATATAGATCCCACGAAGAGCGTCGAGGAGCTGGTAAGCGAAACGATAAAGGCAATACGCCCAATACTGCCAATAAGGATCGAAGAAAGCGAGATAGCGGTGAAAATACCGAGCACCTACACGGGCAGGGTATATGAGCTGCAACGACGCTACACCGTTGTCAGAGAAGAATGGCAGCCAGATGGTTCCTATATTGCCATCTTCAAGGTTCCAGCTGGCATAAAGGACGAGTTTTTTGAATTTCTGGGCAAAATAACGCATGGGGAGGCTGAGACGAGAATTTTGAAGTGATCTTTGCTATGGTGAGGCTGAGGTGGGTTGTAATGTATAAGATAGTGGTTCCGGGGGATTTTCTTTCTACGGACATAAGAAGGGCAGGAGAAGGGACCTATGTTGAAAACGGGAAAGTATATGCGTTGAGGTATGGCATTTTGGACGACAAAGACGAGATAAGGGTAGTCCCGCTTTCAGGCAGGTACATACCGAAGAGGGGCGACGTGGTCATCGGGAGGGTCGAGGACATTATGTACCCTTATTGGGTCTTCGATATAGCGTCGCCGTACAAGGGGCTGCTGCACGTCTCGGAATTCCCGGCGAAGGTCGAATACGGGACGATGGATAGATTTTTGCGAATCGACGACCTTGCGATCGTGAAGGTTGTGAACGTGGACCCAATGATGCGGGTCGAACTCAAGCTCGTGGAGGAGTTCCGCCCGCCGCTCCACGGCGGACGCCTCATTGAGGTCCCGCACACGAAAATTCCAAGGATCATAGGCAGGAATGGCTCGATGATAAAAATACTGAAGGAGGAGGGGCGCTGCTTCATATTCGTGGCGAAGAACGGGAGGATCTGGATAAGAGGAAACGAGCGGAACGTGGACCTTGTTGCTGAGATCATCATGAAAATAGCAGAGAAGGCACACACTTCGGGACTGACTGATAGGGTCACGCAGTATTTACGAGCTGCGAGAGGAGGTAAGAATGTCGTCAGAAATAAAGCTCATTAGGGAGGACGGGCGGCGGCTCGACGGGCGGCTTCCCGATGAGCTGCGCCCTATAAAGATAGAAGTTGGCGTGTTGAAGCGAGCGGATGGCTCCTGCTACTTCGAGCTCGGGAAGAACAAGGTGATAGCAGCGGTTTACGGTCCGAGGGAGCTGCACCCCCGGCACGCGCAGGATGCGAGGAGGGCGGTCGTGCGCTTCCGCTACAACATGGCGCCGTTCTCCGTCGAGGAGCGCCGACGCCCCGGTCCCGACAGGCGGAGCGTCGAGATCTCAAAGGTGAGCCGAGAGGCACTCGAACCGGTGATCATCACGGAGTATTATCCGAGGGCGGCGATCGACATTTTCGTGGAAGTTTTGGAATCGGACGCTGGCACGCGGACCGCCGGCATAAACGCGGCGTCCGTCGCCCTAGCTGACGCCGGCATTCCGATGAAAGGGCTCGTCTCCGCCGTGGCGGTCGGCAAGATCGACGGGCAGATCGTCCTCGACCTGACAAGTGAAGAAGACCAGCATGGAGAGATGGACATGCCTGTTGCGATGGTCACGCGGACGAACACTATAACGCTGCTACAGATGGACGGACGTGTTACGATGGAGGAGTTTGAGAAAGCTTTAGACCTCGCAGTTGCCGGTTGCCGCCGCATTTACGAGCTGCAGCGTAAAGCTCTGATAGAGAAATATAGTGAAAGTAGAACAGAGGAGATACCATGAGCGAGGTTTTAGACGAGATAAGGAAAGATTACCTCTTTAACCTGGTCAGGAAGGGCAGGAGAATAGATGGCAGAGCCTTTAAAGACTTCAGGGAACTACGAGTGAAGACTAACGTCATATCCAAGGCTGAAGGTTCGGCTTGGGTTGAATTGGGGCAGACAGAAGTGTTAGTTGGGGTGAAGCTGCAGCCCGGCGAGCCGTACCCGGATACGCCCGACAAAGGAGTGATGATAACGAATGCAGAACTCGTACCACTAGCCTCGCCGACGTTTGAACCCGGGCCGCCGGATGAGAATGGCATCGAGCTCGCAAGAGTAGTGGATCGTGGTATCAGGGAGTCAGGAGCGATAGATTTAGAAAAACTTTGTATAGAGGAAGGCGAGAAGGTCTGGATAATCTTCATAGACGTGCATGTACTAAATCATGATGGAAACCTTATGGATGCGTCGGCGCTCGGTGCCATTGCCTCCCTCATGACCGCAAAGATACCGTGTGAAAGATATGGCTTGGGGGATGACGAGCCGCTTCCCGTGCGAGATTCGCCGGTTTCAGTGACTGCGGTGGACATTGCAGGCGAAATATTGATAGATCCGAATTTGTACGAGGAGAGCGCAGCATCCTGCAGGCTTACTGTGATTTCAAATGCCGACGGCTCGATTTCTGCAATGCAGAAAGGCGGCATCGGAGGACTATCTCCGGAAAAAACCAAAGATGCGGTGAAAATGTGCGTGGAAAGTGCAAAAGAGATAAGGGATAAGGTTCTAAGAGGGCTGAAGCCGACCTAGCTTGCAGAGCCTTTACAGCTTTAGCCGTATCTCTATGGTGGAGACGTTGCGCATTCTACCATCAGGACTTTCTACGGTTTCCACGCCGGTCTTTATGCCCGCAACTGTGACGTTCGGCAAGAACTTGTTACGCACGACCTCTGCAACGTCTACAGCTCTCGAAATCGCTCTTCCCCTAGCTTTTAGTACCACTTCCTCGCTGCCGTTGTTGAACTGCGTGATCACCGCTAGCACGTAACTCAATACGGGTTTATTACCAACATAGACGACATTTTCTCCCTCTTCAGCCATTCCCGCACACCCCCTTTGTTTCTACCTTCGGACGTCCTTCCCACCGAAATGGCAAAGCCACTTCGTGGGTCATCGGCTCTCATGTTCTTTGATGTCTAGAGCATCACTTCAGCCCGTTCCGCACCCTACAATAATGATCTCGTCGCAAATATATATACCTTAGCCCACCGAACTCCATCCCCGAAAAGGCGGGAGCAGCTGCGATCACTCCCTAATCTAAGGAGTCCCATCTGGATTCGGATGACACTGCGTTCGTGCAACCATGAACCTCCTTCTTCGCCACGATCTAAATGAGCTCACCTTCTCCATACCCTTTCACACGGGCACAGCATGCTCCTTTAACACCCAAAGCCAAAGTGAGCCTTCTGGGCGTATCTGCTTTGTTGTCTTTTCATGAAAAGAAAACGCTGGGGTAAAAATATGAAGATAAGCGGAACTGGAAAGAATGTTGAAAAGCTCGTTGTCCGAGGAGAAGCGTATATATCTCTGGATTTCCTCGAAACGTGGGATAAGGATTTAAGGAAGTTGAACAGGAAAAGGTTGATGCACCGTTCAGATATCTAAGCTCCCTTTATTTTTGCTTACATGTGCTGCTGAACATAGATTACAGAGGGATTGAGGGATTTAGAGGGTTATCCAGGCTTATCAGCTTTGATGTGCCTGACTATACCACCATTTGCAGGGTAAATAAGATCAGTATAGAGATAAAAAGACCTTGATTCCCTATAAAGGCAAAGAAGTCCCACACGGATTACCTTTTAAAAATCACATTATCTGTAGCTGGCGGACAATTTATAAAACTTGCAGATTATCGGATAGAGCCATGCAAATCTAGAGCCTGTCAAAAGTTAGGTAAGTGTGTAATTGATGACGATATGTGTAATATTATCGTAAAAATTATTAAAAGCCGATGCTATTGTTATGGGCAGTCCAGTTTATTTCAACAGTGTACCGTCCAAACTAAAGCCTTCATAGACCGCACATGGTGTATTAGAGGACGACTTAGAAACAAAACTGGTGGAGCAATTGTTGTTGGTCGAAGATGCGGTATAGAAAGTGCTATTACTGCTATTAATGCATCTTTCCTTAACATGAGATGATCGTAGCAAACAGAGGTGTTTGTGGGATAGCCTTTGAAGAGGGAGGAATAATAAAAGATAAGGCTATTAACGCTGCTAAAAACTTGGAGAACGAATAAAGTAACTTGGAAAGTTGTTAGCTGCGTATAAGAGTGGACATACGGCTGCGCCTCGCTCCATTCGGCAAAGCCGAATTCGCATGTTCGCAAATATAAGCCACGCAAACCGAAAGGCATTTATGCAAATTGAATGGAAAGAATGAGGATGGGGAAGGTAGTAGAGAAGGTAAAACTCACAAGCCTGTTTGAACCAGAGAAGTCTGTGGAAGTAGATGCAATTATTGATACAGGCGCGACGATGTTAGTTTTACCTCAGGATGTAATAGAAGAGCTCGGTTTGAGGAAGATAGGGGAGAGGAGAGTGAGATATGCGAACAATCAAATTCAAATAAAATCTGTTTACAGAGGAGTAATCCTCGAACTAAAAGGGAGGGATGGAATATTTGATGTGTTGGGTGAAGTTGAGGGCTCAGAACCCCTCGTTGGACAAATAGTCTTAGAAGCTTTAGACCTTATAGTCGACCCCATCACGAAAACAGTCATACCCAATCCAAGGTCCCCAGATATGCCTATGACAGAGATTCTCATGGCAACGCCACATAACAGCGGACATACGGCTACGCTTCGCTCCACCCAAATTCGGCAAAGCCGAATTCGCATGTTCGCAAAACGCTACACGCCACGCAAAACTGAAAGGTATTTATGCAAGTTGAATGGAGGGGACGGGGATGGGGAAGGTAGTAGAGAAGGTAAAACTCACAAGCCTGTTTGAACCAGAGAAGTCGTTAGAAGTGGAGGCGGTTATTGATACAGGTGCAACGATGGTAGTATTACCTAGGGATATAGTAGAGAA
>JAPHEE010000020.1 GCA_029259545.1 Candidatus Alkanophaga volatiphilum | reverse complement strand
AGCAGCCGAGAACCCAGCCGAGCACGAATCGAAGAAATCAGACCAAGGTGGGATTGAAAGAAATCTTGGACGTGATGGTGCTTATGGCGTCGGAGACGAAGAAATCAGACCAAGGTGGGATTGAAAGCGTCGTGACGGGCGCTTTTGCTTTTGCTTTTTGCTTCTGAAGAAATCAGACCAAGGTGGGATTGAAAGTCGAGCTATCACACCCGCATTCGTCGCACCTTTCAGGAAGAAATCAGACCAAGGTGGGATTGAAAGGCACGGTACCTTATCGTCGTCTTGGGTCCTTTCTCCTCTTTGAAGAAATCAGACCAAGGTGGGATTGAAAGTTATCGCTCAGGTGCACGTACCTTCCGGGCGACACCCGAAGAAATCAGACCAAGGTGGGATTGAAAGCTGTTCGGCGTCGTTCCAGTAACCACGAGGGCAGCAGGAAGAAATCAGACCAAGGTGGGATTGAAAGGTGTGAAGTAGCCGAAGATGCGTGCGATTCCGAGCGAAGAAATCAGACCAAGGTGGGATTGAAAGCGATTGCGGCGTACATTGACCTTCACGAGCTTGTTTGAAGAAATCAGACCAAGGTGGGATTGAAAGGTGCTCGCAAGACTTAAGTTTATTGGCCCTCAGGGCGCCGCATTCAGCGTCCCGTCAACGTCGAAGACCACAGCCACACTCATCAATGTGATGTGCCATAAATTAAATGAATGGAGCAGCGGCTCACCGTCCTTGTGGTCGGACTGAGGGCAGAGGACGCCGGTAAAACGACACTCGCCTTAGCTTTATTGAGGTATTTGAGGGAGCATGGTGTGAATGCGTGCGGCTTCAAGCCGAAAGCTGGAAACAACGTCTGGTATGATTTCGATATCGTTTACGAATCGCTCTCGCAGGGACGACTTTACGGCAAGGATGCGAAGCTCCTGCGGATGGCTTCTGAGACAGAGTTGCTTGAGGAAGTCATAAACCCGATTCACAGACTGTGGGCTGAGAGTGCGCTCTCAATCGAAATCCCAGAGTTCATCGCTGACCGTGTGTGCATACGCGACGAGTTTCTAGTCGTGCTGAATGCGCTCATGCCCGTCGAGCCGGAGGTTGAGGAGCTGTTAAAGCGTCTTTGCCGCCGCGCCTCACAAACGTTCAAAGTTACACGGCTGGAGGAACTGGCTGCTCTTGCTCCGAAATACGAAGCGGCGATAGAGGCGGCATATGAAAAAATCACGCGGCGGCACGAAGCCGTCGTCGTTGAGAGCTACTGTGATGTCGCTCTCCCTTGGGAGAAGCTGAAGCCTGACGTTGTACTCGGCGTGGAGCCTTGGCGCATTTTTGTGTACGATGCCGAAAAATACATGGCGGCGGTCGAGCTTATAGGGCGCAGAGAAGTGACTACCAAGTCCGTGTGCCCGCTCCTGAAGCCGCTCAAGCAAGTTAAAGTTCCACCTCTGCGGTCATCTGAAATTACAGAGCGCCTGAAGAAGATCCTGCGCTATATCTTAGATTTATAACCCGGTAACAACGAGAAAACGCTTTTCGTGAACTTCGCTCGGTCTGCCTTTACACCCTTTCCGAAACCCCCAAGCCGTCCATGCACGCTGATACTCGTCTTATAAGATGCATTTCTCGGCTTGTTGTTTCCCATTCCCTCGTAGGGACTAGACTCCAACGCCCCGTACCGCGGCATGCATTTTCCACGCAGGAGTTTAGCAGCCCTCTACCTGTCGCGGGCAAGAGAAAATTTTTGCGTGCAAATTTGCGTGCGTACAGTCCGACAGCAGTCTTTGAAGGCGGCGAGCAGCATGAACTTTGCGCTGCCCTTTACATCTAAGTATAAAGCTCGCCGGCTTCTATGTTCAGCTTTCGAATCATTCCTTTGCCACCATGACCTCTGTCGCCTTTATCACGGCTTCGACCTCGTCGCCTTCCTTAATGTCAAGCGTCTCTACAGCCTCTCTCGTGATGAGAGCTGTGATGACGCACGGCGTCTCGATCTCGATGCTCACCCTTGCGGCAACGTCGCCTTTCTCAACGCTCCTCACAATACCCTTAAGCCTGTTCCTCGCACTTATCTTCATGCACAACGCCTCCCAATACTCCTCATCCTCTAAAACCCCCCTTAGGTAGCTCTTAAATAGGAGGTAGCGACGCAGCACCTCCTCCCCAAACTCAGTGAGGGAGGCGCCGCCGCCCATAGCACCGCCACGAAACGTACGCACAAGCCTACGTCCGAGGCGACCTTCGAGCTTTCTGAGACGCAGCCACGCAGCCTTATAGGAAAGTGAAAGGGCTTCTGCCGCTCTCGCAAGCGAGCCGTGCTCTTTTATCCGCAGGAGGAGCTCAGCCTCAGCTTCGAACACCGGCTGCCCACCGACCTCCAACACGGCATCGACCACATTATAAAATAAAGCAGGGCAGATATATCAACTCTCGCCCGAGTTGACACACAAACCAAAAGGACGCAGCAGAACAGCTCATTTCCCGGCACCGTCGACACGTCTTGTAGCTCGCATGTTCACGGGCTTAATATATCGTTATGTTTTCAATTACATATCGGTGGTGTACATGCGTGAGGTTGCGGTCGTCGTGCTCATAGCCACACTCGTGGCCGCCTCCGCACTACTCGCAACCCATTTAACTCAGAAGACAGAGCTGCGGGTTTTGCATGCGGGCAGTCTGACGGCGCCCTTGAAAGCGGCAGAGGTGAAGTTTGAACTCTTGCATCCGGACGTAGACGTACGACGGGAGGCGGCTGGCAGCGTGAAGACCATACGTAAGGTTACGGAGCTGGGTAAGGCGGCAGACATCGTTGCGGTCGCCGACTATACCCTCATCCCGGAGATGATGTTCCCGGAGCACGCGGATTGGTGCGTGCAGTTCGCCACGAACGAAATCGTGCTCGCATACACCGAACGTAGCAAGTATGCGGACGAGATCAACGAGACAAACTGGCTTGAGATTTTAAGGCGTCCGGATGTGCGTTTCGGCTTCTCGAACCCGAATGACGACCCCTGCGGGTATCGGGCGGTGATGGTGATCCAGCTTGCAGAACTCTATTATAACGACCCACAAATCTTCGAAGACCTCGTAGAGGCGAACACGGCGATTCGCTGTATCGAGAACGACAGGGAGAACTTCACGATCCTTGTGCCGAGAACTGAGGATCTGGAGCCGTCACGTCGTATCAGAATGCCAAGTATGGAGATGGAGCTGATTTCTGCACTTGAAACCGGCGACATCGATTATTACTTCATATACAAGAGCGTGGCGGTGCAGAACCGTCAGCGATTCATAGAGCTCCCGCCACAGATCGACTTGAGCGACGTGCAATACGCTGCTCTCTACAGCCGGGTGCGGGTGCAGCTTGCTTCCGGCGAGGAGGTCGTCGGGAAGCCCATAGTTTACGGCGTGACCGTACCTAAAGACGCTGAGCATGAAGGGCTGGCGTTGGAGTTCGTGAAGTTCCTGCTCAGCGCTGAAGGGCGTAAGATTTTTGAAGATGCAGGGCAACCACCGTTGGTTCCGGCGGTCGGCGTGGGAAACGTGCCTGCAGAGTTAAAACCGTTCGTCGTATAAGAAAAGGAGGTGAAATGGGTTGAGGAGGCTTTTGCTAGTCTTTTCGGCACTTGGCGCACTAATCCTTGCATTTATTTTGCTACCACTGCTCAACACGCTCGTTTCTGCGCTCCTTGACTGGCAGCTCCTCGTAGAAACCGCAAAAAAATCTGCATTCTGGCAAATCTTCGGACTGACGGCGTATGCAGCGCTTATCGCCACAATGATAGCGGCGGCACTCGGTACACCCCTCGCATACGTGCTCGCCCGCAAAGATTTCTTCGGCAAGGAGTTCGTGCGTGGCGTGATAGACGTGCCGGTCGTCATCCCGCACATGGCGGCAGGCATCGCACTCCTCTCGATGCTCTCGAGGCAAGGTGTCGCCGGTGTCTTCGGTTTACAGCTTACAGAAACGTTGTTCGCGGTCGTCGCCGCCATGCTTTTCGTGAGCGTGCCGTTCTACGTGGACGTTGCCTTCGAGGGTTTCAGGAGTGTTGACGCCCGTTTTGAGAACGTTGCCCGCTCGCTCGGCGCTTCAAGCTTCGAAGCGTTCGTTAAAGTAACGCTGCCGCTCGCCGCCCGCCATCTGCTCGCGGGTGCGGTCCTCTGCTGGGCACGTGCCGTCAGCGAATTTGCGGCGATAATCGCCGTTGCTTATTACCCGATGGTGATCTCCACTTATATCTGGGAAGTTTTCCTCTCGGAGGGTTACAGGGCTGCCCGCTCCGCTGTCGCCCTCGTCCTCGTAATCGCGCTGCTCATCTTCGCTGCCCTTAGAGCGCTGATGAAGCCGATGCCGGAGTGAGGTGAGTGAGGTGCTTGAGCTTCGTAATGTCTCCAAGGACTTCAAAGATTTTAAGTTGCGAAATATTAGCTTGGATGTTGAGAGGGGGGAATACTTTGTCATCCTCGGACCGACCGGTGCCGGCAAGACGCTGCTTTTAGAACTGATTGCAGGCTTCCACATACCTGACGAGGGCAAAATACTCATAGATGGAGCTGATGCTACGAAACTCCCACCTGAACGCCGAAACATTGGCTTTGTTTACCAAGATTACGCCCTCTTCCCGCACCTCAGCGTCGAGGAAAACGTGAAGTTCGGGCTTAGGTTGAAAAACTTGCCTAAAAGCGAAATCGAGGCGAGGGTTAAAGAGCTTATGGAGCTGTTCGGCATTTCACACCTCGCAAAAAGGAGGCCAAGGACGCTCAGTGGCGGTGAGCAGCAGAAGGTGGCGCTCGCCCGTGCGCTCGCCGTCCGCCCGAGAATCCTGCTCCTCGATGAACCATTAAGCGCGCTCGACGTGCCGACGCAGAACGCCCTCAGGGTGGAGCTGAAAAGGCTGCACGGACGCTTCGGCACGACGACGCTCCACGTCACACACGACCGTGCGGAGGCGCTCACGCTTGCAGATCGCATCGCCGTCATGATGCGGGGCAGCATATCGCAAATAGGCAAGCCGCACGAAGTCTTCAGGAAGCCCACGAACGAGGAGGTTGCAGCGTTCGTCGGCGTGGAAAACGTTTTAAGCGGTAGAATAATCGGAAGCGGCGGCGGTGTTGCGAGAATAGACGTTGGCAGCTTCGAGCTTCTCGCAGTCACGCCTGTGAAGAGCGGCAAGGTCAGCGTATTCATAAGACCTGAGGACATCGTACTCTCGACCGCGCCGCCGACGCCGAAGAGCAGCGCTCGGAACTGCATCACCAGCAGGATCGTAAGCGTTACCGACCTCGGCGCGCTCCGCCGTGTCGAACTCGACTGTGGACTCATCGCACTCGTAACCGAGCAAGCCGCCGAAGAGCTGGGACTGAGAGCCGAAAAAGAAGTGTTCGCAACATTTAAGGCGACTGCAGTCCACGTTCTGCCAAAACTTTGACGTTACAAAATCGTCGCTAAGAAAGCCTCGCTTTAAAGTGAGGATGAATTAGGGGAGGTGGTGGGAAAAGTTTTTATACTTTGAAGCCGATTTATCAAGACGAGGCTGGGGCTGGCTCCGGTCAGGCTGCGGTGACCAGCCCGAACGTCGTGAAGCTCCGACTCTGGAGCGAGGCTCCTAGGGCGGAGCGGAAAGGCTTAAAGTGAAGCTCGCACTCCAGTGCGGGTAGCTCACCTTTAAATCTCATCTCACCCACCCTCTTATGATCGCAATAACGTAGCCCGGTGGTGTAGAGAGGAAAGGGGTGCCGCATGCCCCAACCCTATAAGTCAATCATCCGGGGCTCTGGACCCCGGGACCCAGGTTCGAATCCTGGCCGGGCTATTTCACTCCCTTTATGCACTCTTGTAGCCTGCTGCCAGCAGTATGCAACAGTTAATAAAAAGCAGTCCCTTTGGTCTTAGTGATGTGGGTGAGGTCGAGCGGTACAGAAATAAAAGAGCTTGTAACCGCATGGCTCGCAATTTCGTTTGCGTTCGCCGTGGGATTCTTTGGCTTTACGCTTCGAGGAATGCTCATCTCACTTTTTACTATAGGGGTGGCGTTCGTCTTGCACGAGCTTGCGCATAAGCTTGTTGCGCAAAGCTACGGCTGTTGGGCGGAGTTCCGCATGGATGTTACGATGCTCATCCTCATGATCATCATCGCGTTTTTTGGCGTCGTCTTTGCGGCGCCCGGCGCCGTCATGATTTACGGCTTCATCACCCGAGAGCAGAACGGTAAGATTTCGCTCGCGGGCCCGCTCATGAACCTTGCTCTTGTTGTCGTTTTCTTCCCACTCACACTCTTCAATGGCACCATTGGCGACGTCGGCAGGGTTGGCGTATGGATAAACTCGTGGATCGCGCTTTTCAACCTCATACCCTTCGGACCTCTCGACGGGAGGAAAATACTGGCGTGGGACGCCAGCGTATATTCCATAACGCTCGTCGCCGCACTCGGCGCATTCGTGTTCAGCATGCTACTCTGACCAAGCGTCTCGACTGCAGCCTGCTTCGGTCTGCGGTTGTGGTTTACTGTCGCAACGCCTTCTCGAAAAGCCACTCGTAGCCTCTTGGGTCCCTCAGGAAGTCGAGAAGAGGCTCGTTTATCAGTTCGTAGATGCGGCGGCTCAGCTCCCTTATGCGTGGTGCCTCCAGAAGACGTATCTCCGGAAGCTCCTTGTAGTTCTCGTTGCGCACGAGACTCCCGTCTATAAGCTCGAAATATGCGGCGCCGCCTTTCTCTCGATACGGCTCGTAAATTGAGGAGAAATCCCTCGACACCAAGTTAGCCATTTTCAGCGTTTCTTTCTTGGGGTTGATTGTCACATGTCCGTAATTCGGTGGCACGATGACTTTGTCGCCAGCTCTCGCACGCACGAGTACGACATCGCTTATCCGTCCGTCAGCTTCGAGTTTCTGTAATAAGAAGTGCGCCTCGCCCTCCAGCACCTCGTAAAGTTCCGCATACGTGAGGTCGGAGCCCGGAACTTTCGGGTGATAATGCCCGGCGGTCTTCACGAACTCTCTGCCAAGCGTCCTCGGCGGTATAATTGTGATGTCGTAGCGCAAACCTCGACGCCTGAGGATCGCGGCATCATCCTCGCTCTCGTAAACGTCCCTGAACATGTAATAAAGCTCGACGTTCTCGGCAGTGCGTAAAAGTTCCTTATCTAAAAGCACGTCCCGCATGTCGTAAAGCATCCGCACATCCGCCCGAAACTCATTACCACCGAGCTTCAACACCTTCATGCTTCTCACCTCGGTTTGACCAGATGTTAGTCGCTAAATTTGATTATGGAATGTAGGCTTAAGGAGCAAGGGTTCAGGCGGGGCGCCTGCCTCGTCAAGGTAAGGGGTCGCAAGGAAGCGGCATGCAAAGCGACTCTACGTTGGATCGACGGCGTGCCGCAAAGGCTGATTAAGTCCATGCATTTATCGCGTCCGGAACATTACTTCTCGATATACCAGTCCGGCTGCAATCTTTCCTGTCGTAAATGCCACTCTTGGTATTTCTCACAGATCGCCGACGGCGAATGGCTTTCGCCGGAAGACGTTGCGCTCGCAGTCCGTAGGTACGTGGAGGAATATCGCATTTACAAGGAGCCTAAGGAGCGGGTGACGGCGTTCCACGCAACTGACCTATGCAAGGCGTGCGGGAGCTGCGTACTTCGTGGTGAGCGGAGCCTGTTATGCCCGAGTGTCCTGTCACTGGAATACATCGAGCTCAGCGAGCAGGGTTGGGGTCCTGCGAGGAACATCGCAGCGTTCACCGGCGGCGACATCGCCTGCTGCCCCGAATTCTACGGGATGACCGCCGACGCCATAAAAGAGCTGTGCCCGGGCGTCTGGGTGCTGCTGGAAACGAACGGTTATGGTCTTACCCCCCAGAACCTTGAATACCTTCAGCACAGGATTGACGCGTTCTGGTTGGATATTAAAGCTTATGACGACAAAGTGCATAAGAAGCTAACAGGAGTCTCCAACAAAAGAATTTTGGAGCTCCCTGCGGAAATCGTTGATAGGGGGTTCGTGCTGGAGGTGCTCACGCTGTACATCCCCGGCTGGGTTGAGACCGACCAGATACGGCGTATTGCCGAACTTCTTGCGGAAGTCGACCCGAAAATCCCATTCACGATACTCGCGTTCTTTCCTGAATATAAGATGAGGGACGTGCCGCCACCGACGCTTGCTCAGATGCTTGAAGCTTTCAGGGCGGCGAGGGACTGCGGGCTGAAGAACATAAAGCTTGGGAACGTCGGCGTGTTCGCAAGGACAAAGGAGGAACTCGACGCGCTGATCGCTGAGGCTGGCTCCAATTTTTAAATTCGATCAGCTTGCGGGGTTCTCCTCTCTGTCACACCACGTGCGTCCACCATAATTGACAAAATAGTAAAAATGTGACAATACAGCAGACGAGTTACAGCGGCCCTATTTTGCTGCTCTGCTTTGGCTGGATAGATCTAACCACCACGTTGACGTTTACCCGAACGGGTATGGCTCCGAGAAACATATTCTGGAAATGTCAAGAAAGCCGGCGCTACTTCGTACCGACCTCCCAAGAGCTAAGGTACTTCCGCTGCTCCTCGGTCAGCTCCTCGATCTCGATGCCCATGGTTTCGAGCTTGAGGCGGGCGACCTCCTCGTCGATCTCCTTGGGCACGCCGTAGACTCGGCACTCAAGCTTCTCGTGGTTTTCGACGAGGAATCTTGCGCAGAGCGCTTGGTTTGCGAAGCTCATGTCCATGACCTCCGGCGGGTGCCCGTAAGCCGCCGCAAGATTGACGACACGCCCCTGCGAGAGCAGGTAGAGCTTCCGCCCGTCTCCGAGGACGTACTCGGTGACGTCGCCGCTTATCTCCCTTTTCTCGACTGCCAGCTCCTCCAAGTCCTTGATGTTGATTTCAACGTTGAAATGCCCGGTATTTGCGAGGATGGCGCCGCTCTTCATGAGCTCGAAATGTTCCTTTCTGATGACGGAGATGTTGCCCGTCGCCGTGATGAAAAGGTCGCCGATTTTCGCAGCTTCCCGCATCGGCATGACCCGGTAGCCGTCCATCACCGCCTCAAGCGCCTTTCTCGGATTCGTCTCCACGACGATGACGTTGGCGCCCATGCCGCGGGCTCGCATCGCCACGCCCCGCCCGCACCAGCCGTAACCAGCAACCACGACCGTGCGACCGGCGAAAAGAAAGTTCGTGGCGTTCATGATGCCGTGAAGTGTGGACTGTCCAGTTCCGTAGCGGTTGTCGAACATCATCTTCGTCTCTGCCTCGTTTATTGCAATCACTGGGAATTTTAAGCGACCTTCGGCGGCGAGCGCCCGCTCCCGGATGACGCCGGTCGTCGTCTCCTCGCAGGCGCCGACCACGTTCGTCGCAAGACTTTCAAGCGACGTATGCACAGCCGCTATCGCATCGCCGCCGTCGTCGAGGATTATGTCTGGCTTCAACTCAAGCGCCTTCGTCAGACACTCGTAGTATTCCTTTTCGGTCTCCCCCTTGAAGGCGAAGACCTCCATACGCTCCGCAAGCGCCGCCGCGACGTCGTCCTGCGTGGAAAGGGGGTTCGCAGCGGCGAGCCGCACCTCAGCACCGCCCGCCAGCAGCGTCAGCATCAGGTTTGCGGTTTCTGAAGTCACGTGGAGGCACGCCATTATCTTAACGCCCTCCAATGGCTTCTCTCTCTCGTAGCGTTCTCTGATTTTTCGCAAAACAGGCATCCGCTCGCTTATCCATTTTATTCTCTTTCTCCCTGCGTCGGCAAGGCTTGCGTCCTTTATTATGCTCATGACCACACCTCGGTCATTCGTGTGACCTCCTCCCCTCACTGAAGTAAGGGGCTTCCACCGTGAAGCCCTGTTAGGGGAGGTTGGGGGGTGTGCAGGATGTACCTGCTCCCCCCTTCGGGCTGGGTCACAGAAGCCCCTGCCGTGAGCATGTAGCCCACGGCTCGCTTCAATATATTTTTAGCTCCATTAACATCTGCATTTATTTGGTATCCACAATCCTTACAGATGAAAACTCCCTGAGAAGGTCTTTCAGCTCGCATCGAGCCGCAGCGGGAACACTGCTTCGACGTGTTGAACTCTGGAACCTCTACCACTGCAATACCTCGCTCAAACGCCTTATACTTGATGTATTCCTTCAAGCGGTAGAATGGCATCGAATTAACTTTCCTGTTCGCTTTCTTCCCCTTGTTGTTTCTAACACCATTCAAGTTCCCGATTGCTATTATGGCATTGTGTTTTTCAGCTTCATTCACTATGTCTTTAGCAATCTTGTGAAGCTCATTGTTCACTATTCTCTTCTCCTTGTTTCCTATCTTCTTTATTGCTCTAAGCTTCTTCTCCCTTCCAAACTTTCTTCTAAGCCAGAAATACTTTCCACGAACTTCTCTCACCTTTTTGCCGTAGAACTTCGGTTTACTGCGGTGGGGCGCCACCGACACCCCCACCCAGCGAGCTCCCACGTCTATCGCTATGATGGATGAGTATTCCTTCCTGAGTTCAACTTTCCTCTTAGCTGTGACGTGGAGGTAGAACCCACCGTTCTTTCTAACGAGTTTAGAGCCGCAAACTTCCCACTCCTCGAAGTTGAGCGGCTGATGAGCTAAAGCAACCTTAATACCACCCCTAACACCATGAATAGGAATGCGAGCCCAGTATTTGGCGAGCTTGTTATCAGTCTTCCGAATATCCATCAAGTCCTTTCTTATGACAAGAGGGTATTCTTTGTTAGGATTGATCTTACGATAAGTTCTTTTTCCTTGCTGTTTTGTTGCAGAATAAACTCCTTTGTCTTCTCCCGTCTTTAAGTAGTGTTGAAAGTTATCATATTCCCGATTAAGCAGTTCCAACTTTCTCTTTGTTAAACCTATGAGCTTGCACTTGATTGTCTTTGTTATTTCCATCATACTTCATACAGGCTTCAAAGTATAAAAACTTACCCACCCACCTCCCCCTAATTCATCTCCGCCCGCAGGACGAGCCTTCTTAGCGACTGAGATAAATATCCCCTGTCGAGATGACCCTCCCAGTGCCCGCATTCGGGCGATACGGACACGATAACATTGCCGGGGACGCCGAAGGCGATGACGTCTCCGGTGATATAAGGGTCCTGTTGAGTAATTTCTACGTAGCATTTCTGCGTTACGAGCAGCACGAATACGTCAAAGTCGTCGGGGACTCCCGCATAGAGCAGGCTTTCGACGCTGAAGTTCCCAGGTAGGGGAACCAAGTACACATGCCCCCTACCCGTGCTCGTAGCCGTAGCGACGCTCACATCCACATTTCCTCCTGCAGCCGCAACGCTCACGACGCAAAGCGCCACGACCGTGGCGGCGAGCAGCCTGATGCTCACGTCCACGTCCACACCCACACACTCACCCCTCTCCCATGATGTCAAGGATCACGGACGCAACCTCAGAAATGTCCAAATCCCGCCGCTTGCCGCCGTAGTTTTCCCGCGGGTTGTAGAGGATGAAGACGCCGTCTTCGGCGTGGACGGCGTCGTCGGGTCCCGTGTCGTTCTCCTCAAGATAAAGGCGCTGGTGACCGACGGTGCCCGCCGACCGCCAGCTCAAGTCATCAAGGTAAACCATGAGGTCTGGAGGGTCGCCTTCGCATCGCTCGTAAATCTCTTCAGGCTTGAAAACCTTCGTACGCCACTTCTCGCCATCTGGACCCCTAACGCGACGCAAGGTCTCCGCAAGTTCATCCCGTACGTCCTCATATTCTTCAGGCTTCACGATGCCTTTACGCTCTCGCCCCTCGACGTTAAGGAAGATGCGGGCGTAGTAGCCACCCCAGCCCCATGCCACCGTCCGCTCCCAATCGACGCCTGCCTTTTCTATACTCACGATGCTCTTGGGGTATTCCTTCAGCTTCAAAAAGCCCTCACGCATTAGGAACTCATTAACGCAAAACGCCCCTTTCATCCTTTTCGCTCCGTGGTCCGATACTATCAAGACGGCAGTGTCCTCGTCGAGCATGCCTAAGAGCTCTCCTACCTTCTCATCAAGGAGCTTGTAGTAGTTTTTGATGACATCCCTGTATTTTCTGAGCTCCTCGTCACTACAACGCTCGTGCAAATGATGTTCCTCATCGAAGAACCTCCAGAAGGCGTGATGCACCCTGTCAAGCCCTATCTCGACGAACGCAAAAAGATCCCACTCACGACTGTTCATTAGATACTTTACGGCTGTAAAGTGCTGTTCAGTCATTTCATAAAGCTCCTCCAGAAGTTTGTCTCGGCGTTCGGTTCTGAACTCCACGTCAAAAATGTAGTTGCCGACGACACTTGTTATCTCATGCTTTAACGACGGCGGATATGTCCATTCGTGCGAGGCGTCGGGCGTGATGAAACATGAGACCATCCAGCCATTCACTTTTTTGGGGGGATAGGACGGGGGTATCCCCACCAGACAAACCTTCTTACCAGCTCTCGACAATAAATCCCATACGGCTTCTTTTTTTATGGATTTAGAAGAGGCTATCCAAATATCATCATAAGAGTAATTACGACGATGCCTGAAGCCGTAGAGTCCGAGCGTTCCGGGGTCGCAGCCCGTGAACATCACCGCCCACGCCGGTATCGTGATCGCAGGGATGCAGCTTCTTAATCTTCCATACATGCCGGCTTCCACGAGCTTTCCGATGTTAGGAAGCTCTCCTAAGAACTCCTCGAACAGCAATTCCGGCGGTGCCGAGTCCAAACCTATAACGAGAGTTTTCATGGGCATAGATTTTTATCCAAACGCTAAATTAAAAGTTATGGGAGAAGGCAAGAAGGGCAAGAAAAAATACGTGACGCCTGAGCTACGCCCAGTCGAAGGAATGTCTGAAAAAAAGCTGGTGTCCGATGAGATTGATATAATGGTAATGCTCCATGCGGTTTTCAGCTTCTAACGGAGGAAAGAACCTAGGTCCGAAGAATGGGAGCGTTGGTGAAGTGGGACTTGACCCTAATGTCGTTGCTATTTTAAAGAAGCAAGGCTATCACCTCGTCGGCAAGCACAGCGCGGTGAAACCATGTTTATGGCTGAAAAAGTCGCTGCGGGGCAAAGGGCTTTGCTATAAAGGACTTTTTTACGGTATTAAGTCGCACTGCTGCGTGCAGATGACACCTTCGATATTTTGTAATCAGCGATGCTTGCACTGCTGGCGCCCCATAGAAATTTTGAATTTCGACGACCTCCCGGCGGACATCGAATGGGATGCGCCAGAAAGCATCGTGGACGGCTGCCTGCAGGAGCAGCAGCGCCTTATCTCCGGCTACAAGGGCGCCAAAACCACGGACCTCAAAGCGTTGGAGGAGGCGAGGACGCCGAGGCACGCCGCAATCTCGCTCATCGGCGAGCCGACGCTCTATCCCCACTTAAGGGAGCTTGTCGAGGCGTTCCACGAGCGAGGGATGACGACGTTCGTCGTGACGAACGGCACGCAGCCCGGGATGCTACGCCGCATCGCCCCAACCCAGTTATATCTATCCTTGAACGCACCGCACGAGGAACTCTACAAGAAAATTTCGGGGGCTGACTTCTGGAAGGAGATAAAGGAGTCTTTAAAAGTGCTGCGACGCAAAGGCGGGGAAGGAGTGAGAACCGTGATAAGAGTGACGTGTATCGAAGGCTTGAACATGGAAGACGTTGAGGGTTATGCGTCGCTGATAAAGCTGGCGGCGCCGGCGTTCGTAGAGGTTAAAGCCTACATGCATCTCGGCTTTTCGAGACAACGGCTTCGTAGAGATGCGATGCCATCACACAAGAGCGTGCGGCGGTTCGCAGCGGAGATTGCAGAAGCCACAGGCTACTCCATCGCTAAGGAATCCGAAATAAGCAGGGTGGTCTTACTCACCCACTCCGAACGCCCAATATCTACATTGCTGGGGCACACGGCTCTCTAGTAGGGTGGGAAGCTGTCGCCGCGGGGGCTAAAGATAAGAAGACCTCTGTAGATGTCGGCGTTATGCCGTCATCTTATTCTTGAGGTGGAACAAGCTTTGTGAAGGCGTTAATTGCAGGCACGGCGCAGCCCCTTGGCTATAGGCAATAGGAGGGGCGAGGGGTTCCCTACAGCATTAGTAGCGTTTCGTTGTCGCCGCTGAGGAGCTGAGGAATTGCTATGAGAGTTAATGAAGGTGGTCCAGCCGTACTGTCCGCTGCTGATCGGCGTAATTCTTAGCCTTTGGCGGAAATCGTCCTTCATTGAAGTATGACGGCTTAATAAGCGGCTTCCCAACCAGCAAACTAGCGACGCGACGCCGTGATCACAGAGTTGCTGCGCATATTGGTGCGAGACGGTATGGCGTGCGTGGCGTGAGGTGGATGTGGAGGCGAGTGTGTGGGCGGCGCCTCGTCGGGCTGACACGCAGCCCCCCGCTGGTCATATCCAGCAGCCTCGCCGATACGCAGTGTTCTCAACTCATTCAAACTCTGAATTAAACGTCGCTAAGACGCCCCTAAGGTGAGGATGTAGGAGATCGGGTGGGGAAAGTTTTTATACTCCAAGCCAGCCCTGAACACGCCATGGAACTCTGCACCATCGAAGCGGTGCTCCAGGCGGAGCGGAGAGGCGTAAGCTCCGCACTGAGTGCGAGGCGGCTCATCCCACCCCCTCAATTCGTCTCCGCCCTTACACGGAGCTTCCTCGGCGACCGGAGGTAATAAATGCTTTTGCCTCCTAAGTGGCGGAGATGAAAGAGGCGATGTTGTATGAGCGACTTGAGGACAGCAAAGTGCGGTGCAAAGTTTGTGCGCACGAGTGCGAGGTTGCGGAGGGGCGTTTTGGTGTCTGCCGCACCCGTCGGAACGTCGGCGGGCGGCTCTTCACCCTGATATACGGGCGTGTTTCGTCGGAGCACGCCGACCCCATCGAGAAAAAACCGCTTTACCATTTTTACCCCGGAAGCTACGTTTACTCGCTCGGCACGATCTCCTGCAACTTCAAATGCCTGCATTGCCAGAACTTCACGATCTCAAAGCTCACCGCCGAGGACGTTGAAGCTCGCCGCTACACGTTCGAGCTCTCGCCGGCGGAGGCGGTGCGGCGTGCCGTCGCCACCGGCTGCCGGGGCATCGCTTGGACCTACAACGAGCCGACCATCTGGTTCGAATACACCTATGACTGTGCGCAGGCGGCGAAGCGTGAGGGTCTCTACACCGTGTACGTCACGAACGGCTACATGAGCGAGGAGGCGCTCGAGAAGATATCTCCGTTTCTGGATGCGGCGAACGTGGACGTCAAAGCCTTCAGCAACGACTTCTACCGGAAGATATGCGGTGCGCGGCTGGAGCCCGTGCTGGAGACGTGCGAGCGGATGCACAAAAAGGGCATACACATCGAGCTCACGTATCTCGTCATTCCGAGGCACAATGACGACGACGAGCAGTTCAGCGACTTCGCAGCGTGGGTCGTCTCTCTGGATGCGTCCATCCCCGTCCACTTCTCAAGGTTCTATCCGTGTTACAAGCTGCTGGACGTGCCGCCGACCGGCGTGGCGACGCTCGAACGGGCGCACGACATCGCAAAACGCAAAGGTGTGGAGTTCGTCTACCTCGGAAACGTCCCCGGACACGACTACGAAAACACGTACTGCCCGGACTGCGGCACGCTGCTCGTCGAACGCTACGGCTACAACACCCGTGCTAAGTTCGACATCGAGGGCGGGAAGGCGAAGTGTCCTGAGTGCGGCAGGGAGATAAGAATGGTCTTAGGCTGACGTTAAGGTAGGCTGACGTTAAGGCAGCGGAGCCGGCGGCATAAAATAGCGGCGTGTCGGGATTGCCGCAGGACGATGATGTGGATGAGAGATGAAGAAAATACACGACAGGACGCCACGGACAAGTTTTACCGCAGCGCTCCCGCTCTAAGAGCGGCGCTCTCAGCGACATTTAACTTTTGGAAGACAAAACGACTATTTTCGAGCTATGATGGTCACGACGTCGCCGTCGCAGAGCTCGTGCGAGAGTCCGACGTGCTGCCCGTCGTATTTGACGGATCTGCCCCAGACCCTTGCGTATTTGAACTTGCGTGCGACGTCGTTATGGATTTTGCGGCACACGTCTTCGACGGTGGCGCCCCGCCGCAGTATCATCGGCTCTTTTGAAGGCTCGCCGCCCGGCGGCTTTAAATAGACCCTGATGAAGCCGAGAGTATCGAAAATGGCATTACGTAAAGTTTCTAGGTTCGTACGTTCCTTGGCGGAAATGTAGATGGCGTTCTCGATGTTCGGCAGCGTCGCTTCATCGAGAAGGTCTATTTTGTTCACGACGACGAGCGCCGGCACGTATTTCCGATTGCCCTCCAGCACATCTATTAGTTCGTCCACCGTTATCTCCTCATTTATGAACACCTCAGCGTTATGAATCTTGTATTCTTTGAGGATTTCTCGTATCGTGGTGTCTGCGAGACTCGATTCGTTTTTTATCGCAAGTCCCCCTTTATCCCGTTTTCTGATTTCCACGTTCGGCGGCGTTTTGTTCGTTCGGATGCCCGCCTCGTAAAGCTCCCGCCGCAGAACTTTTAACTGGTACTCAGGTTCCAAAGCGTCCACCATCAATAAAAGCATGTCAGCCATCCTAATCATCGAAAATACTTCCTTACCCCTGCCTTTTCCACTTGCGGCGCCCTCGACGACGCCTGGAAGGTCAAGAACTTGGATTTTGGCGCCGTTGACCTCAAACATGCCGGGAACGGCATCAAGCGTGGTGAAGTAATAATCTTCGATTCTAGAATTTGCATTTGTCAGGGCGTTTAAAAGTGTAGACTTCCCGACGGACGGGAAGCCGACGAGCGCCACGGTGGCGTCCCCAGCCTTCCGAACGCCGCGCTGCTTCTCGCCACTTTTTCGCTGCTTTGCGGCTTCCCGCCGTAGTCGCGCAAGTTTCGCCTTCAGCCTCCCTATATGCGCCTCTGTAGCCTTGTTGTACGGCGTCCTCCTTATTTCTTCCTCCACCGCTCTTATTTCCTCTAGGATGTCACTGGGCATATCTCCCCACCTATTTTATTCCCCCGCAGTCAGTTAAATTTTGAGGGCACTGGCGGGACGAAAAATAAAAATTAAAAAGAAATTGAGGACTTAGGGGAGAGATAGGGAGGGATAAGCGTGGAGAAGTTTCCGTGGTGGAATGAGGCGCAGAAGGCGCTTGCCGATGAGGTAGATGCCTTTTCCGACGAGATAACGCCGAAGGCTCAGGAGCTTGTGTGGAAGCGGGAATTCCCGTGGGAGATCATCAGGGAAGTGGGCAAGCGTGGCTGGTTTGGTGCCGTGATCCCAGAGGAATATGGTGGGAAGAAGAGCGAGTGGGGCTACACCGGCTGCTGCATAATCCTCGAGTATCTCTCACGGGCGGGCATCGCGGTGGCGTGTCCGTACCTGCTGACGATGTGCGGGGGGACGCACCAAATCGAGGATTTCTCGCCGCCGGAGAAGAAGGAGGAGTGGCTGCCGAGGATTGCGAGGGGCGAGCTTCTCGGCGCCGTCGGGCTTACCGAGCCGTATGTGGGGTCGGACGCCGCCTCCGTGGAAACCGTCGCTCGACGTGAGGGCGACGAGTACGTGATAAGCGGGAAGAAGCGGTTCATAACCAGCGGGCTCTCCGCCGACATCTACGTGGTCTATGCGAGGACGAGCGACGACCCGAAGGACATCGCCAAGTACCGGCACATCACGGCTTTCATCGTAGAGAGGGGCACGGAGGGCTTCCACGTCGAAAAGGTGAACGAGCTCATAGGCTTTGATAACTTGTACAATGCATATCTCGATCTCGATGAGGTGCGTGTTCCAGTGGAGAACCGCCTCGGCGAGGAGGGCGACGGCTGGAAGGTCATGATGAGCGGCTTGAACTTCGAGCGCACCATGACGGCGGCGTCGATGCTCGGCTTGATGCGGGAAGCCCTACGCTATGCGGTCTTCCACTCGGAACGCCGCATACAGTTCGGGCAGCCCACCATCAACATCGGCGTCAACCAGTTCAAGATCGCAGACATGGTTTGGATCTTCAACACCGCCCGCCTCCTCACGTACCACGCCGCCCACGTGCTCGACCTCGGCGGGACCGCCGCCGCCGAGGCGGCGACCGCCAAGATGTTCACGACGGAGTTCGGGATGAAGATGTTCCTCGACGCCGTCCAAGTCATGGGCGGCGACGGCGTCACCCGCTTCTACCCCGTCGAGTCCTACATCCGGGACACGAAGATCATGCAGATCGCCGCCGGCACGAACGAGATCATGAAGCTCATCATCTTCAGCCAAGGGCTCCGGGCGCTCCGCAAGTACATACCGCCGCCGGTGCGCAAGGTGCATCCGGAGCTGAGAGTGCCGATCACCGTGGCGTTCGGCTCCCTTAGGGACGAGGAGAAGAGGAAGGTCGAGGGCGAAGAAGACGTGCTGCGGGCGCTCGCCGAGAACTACAAGGTGAACCCCGGACTCGCCATGACGCTCGACGACATGAAGGGCGTGCTCGCCGCCGACGACGAGACGCTGACCAGAATGCTGACGGCGCTGGAGGAGAAAAAGCTCGTCAAAACGTTTAAGGACAAGAAGGGACAGATAAGACTCGCAAGAATCACGCTCGAAGGGCTCAAGAAGACGCTGACGCTCGAAGAGTGCAAGTGGATCCCAAGCTGGGTCTTGGAGAAGGATGTTTTCTAATTCTCTCCTCCACTCTCCTTCCCCTCCCTCCCCTTTCCGCCCCCGACTATCTTTTTATTTTGTTGTGAACAAAAGAAACAGCATGCTGAGGGTGATCGCATATTCATTCGGAGAGAGCGTGGGCAGGGGTACGCTGAAATCCAACAACATAAAGGGAAATGATCTCAGAGCGCTGAAGGAGGCTTTAGATGCATTTTTCAAAAGCATTCCCGAATACGATTCGGTGTTAAGCGGCGATAAGCTCGTTACGACAAGCAAGTGCCCAGTACACATGCTTTACAAAAGATGGTGCGATCAGGGCTGCGAAGCCCTCCTCCAAGGTTTCTGCTCGGCGGTAAATGAAAATATAAAGGTTAAAAGAGTCGAGAAGGCTCCAGAGAGTGAAGTTTGCAGGTTTGAGTTCACACTCCAAGCGACTTAGATACTTTCAAGTAAATGGTAAGGAGAAGATGGAAAGATGGAAGACGTGAAGATAGGCTTAGAGTGTCATGCGCAGCTACTGACACGCTCAAAGCTATTTTGCGGCTGCTCCGCCGCCTATCACGATGCGGCGCCGAACACGCACGTCTGTCCGACGTGCTTGGGACTTCCTGGCGCGCTCCCTGTAGTGAACAGGAAGGCGGTGGAATATGGGATAAAGGTGGCGCTCGCATTAAACTGCGAGGTGCAGCGACGTACGCTCTTCTATCGCAAGAACTACTTCTACCCCGACCTCCCTAAAGGCTTTCAGATTTCGCAATACGATTTCCCGCTGGCGACGAACGGCTATGTACGCATCGAAAGTGACGGCAACGAGCGAATAGTCCGCATAAAAAGAGTACACCTCGAAGAGGACCCCGGCAGGCTCCTTTATAAGGGCACGATTGATGTCGCCAAATACAGCCTTATAGACTATAACCGGAGCGGCGTGCCGCTCGTCGAAATCGTGACCGAGCCGGATTTAAGATCGCCAAGGGAAGCTCGCATCTTCATAAACAAGATAAGGAGCATACTTGAGTATTTAGGTGTGTTCGACGGCAGCTTGGAAGGCGCTTTGAGA
The DNA here is from genome assembly GCA_029259545.1 of Candidatus Alkanophaga volatiphilum. GTDB lineage: Archaea > Halobacteriota > Syntropharchaeia > Alkanophagales > B39-G2 > Alkanophaga > Alkanophaga volatiphilum. Next base: position 13,816 of record JAPHEE010000020.1, on the reverse strand, counting down.
GTGGATGCAAACATCTCGGTCGCAGGTGGTGAGCGCATCGAAATCAAAAACATTTCGTCGTATAAAGGTCTGGAAAGAGCTCTTTCATTCGAGATTACGAGGCAACGCAATCTGCTGCGGCGTGGCGTCGAGATAAAGCAGGAGACGAGGCATTACGACGAGGTTCGTGGCGTGACCATATCGCTACGGACCAAAGAACACGAGGAAGACTATCGCTACTTCCCAGAGCCGGATCTCGTGCCCGTCGAGATTCCAGAGGACTGGGTGGAGGCGTTGAGGAAGGAGCTGCCGGAGCTGCCTGACGAAAAAGTGATACGCTTCATGCAGCAGTACGAAATAACAAGGGAACACGCTGTTGCGCTTACGACCGACATTCACATCGCAAATTTCTATGAGAGTGTGGTCGCAAAGCTGGGTGACGCAAGACTCTGCGCAACGTGGGTCGCCGATGTACTTAAAGGCGAGCTCAATTACCGCTCCATGAGCATGAAGGAAGCTCTGCAGAGGCTCACACCTGAAGACTTTGTGAAGATACTACGTTTCATGAAGGAGGAGAAGATAACGGAGCGAGGTGCTGTTGAGGTTCTAAGGGAGATGTTAGATGTCGGCGGCAGGCCTGAGGAAATAATAACGAGGAAGGGGCTTGTCAGGATGAGAGATGAGGAGATAGACCGCGTAATCAAAGAAGTAATCGCTGAAAACGCTCCTGCGGTCGAGGATTACAAGAACGGAAAGAAAGAGGCATTGAACTTCCTTGTTGGACAGGTTATGAAGAAAACGCGAGGCAGGATAGACCCGAAGCGGGCTTATGAAGCCATTAAAGAGCTAATCGCCGCTGGTGCTTGATGTTTTAGGTTTAATGTGTTTTTAAGTTAAAACGAAAAGTGACCTTCCAACCGCTGGCGGTTTTTTATAAGCCGCTTTAGCTTGGTGGAACCCACATAAAGTAAGAAAATGTAGCCCGGCATTAACCCCCCAAGATCATCCAATGAGACTCGTAGTCGCTTGGAGTGACCCTATGCCGGGCTGTGTGCCGTACTTGGGTATGCCCGTGGTCACGGCTTCCAGCGGGCGCTCCCGTGGGCGACCTCAGTACGGCACCCACCAACTATTAGAAAAAGGCTAGATATAAGGCTTCGCAACAAAGCATGCTGACTAAGATTTTCTATCGGCAGGCTGTGACAGCGTCGCTTTAGGGCCTATTTCATCACGATCAGATGCGTTCGTATCTAAGTCTAAACTCAGCCAAAGTGGCTTCCCTCCACATTTAGGGCATCTCTTCATCTCTATTTCTCTAAAATCTGCAGTCACGTAGCCGCAATGCGCGCATCTGAACTCCATGTACTTTTTCTCTTTCTTCGAAACCTCTCTAGCCTTAGTCTCAAATAACTGCCTCTCTATCTCTTCTAATCTCTTCCTCTGCTGCTCCCTCAAGGCTCTCCTGCCGAATATAAGGAATATGAGAATGTCTACGAACATTATGATGGCGAAAAATACCAAAATGGCGTGCAAATACCGAGAGGTTGTGAAAAATTCACGCTCGGTGATTTCAAATGACGGATACATGATGCTACTCGGGTCGTCGCTGTGCTGCAAGCCGAGAGCGTGCCCGATTTCATGCTTTGCAAGGTTGCTCATTCGCTCATCGTCGTAATAGTGCCAGAAAAAGGAGCTTGCGTATCCGCACTCCAATACTATCTCCGCATGCAAAAAGGCGGCGTCATCGAACAGTATTTTACATTCGCCGGCTTTTTCGCCTTCGAGCTCCTTGACCCAGCGTATGTAAATATCAGCGTCGTCAGGAGACTCCGCTGGGGAGAAATATACCTCGTAGCCAAGGTTATCCTTTAAGTACTCACGCCCCTCACCCCATTCCCAGTACTGAAGGGCATCGAGTACGCTCTTTTTATAAGTTTCTCTCAAACTTTCGGGCGCTGTGCTCTCATCTATATAAACCTTTATGGGCAAGTGCCCCCACGGGTTCTTGCCGAACTCCACGTGCGGCTCTGAGACCTGTGGCTGCGTTTGCAGCTGCGATGCTGCTAAGGGCGAGCTTAGAGCGAAGAGAAATACGACAGCTACCAGTAGGCAGGAGATAAAAAATGCAAGACCTTGCCTTTTTACCCTGTTCATGGTTCTCCTTGTGACGCTGTATGGTTTTCCTAAGATTTTAGCTTTGCCATTTTTGTGGTAATACTTAACCTGAAACGATGGCGACTGTCGGGATACGAGATGTCGTGGCGCGCACGCCATACTAAGCGAACTTCCACCCTTTGAGGAAGAATATACCGAGAAGCTTTGCCCCTTACAACATTATAACAAGAAGGGTTATCTAAACACTAACAAATGAGGCTTGACGAATTCCTCGTAGCTAATGCGTACGTGTCGTCGAGGAGCAGGGCAAAGTTTCTGATAAGGGAAGGGTATGTTGTCGTAAATGGCAAAGTCGTACGGAAGCCATCGTATGACGTGCGAGGCGATGAAGAGGTGGAAGTTCTTGCCGAGGATCGCCCTTCGGGCTACTGGAAGCTAAGTAGGATCCAAGAAAGCTTTGAAATAATAAAGAAGGGGGATATTGTCCTTGATCTCGGTTCGAGTGCCGGCGGCTTCCTCATTTTCGCCTCGGAAATCGCTGACGAGGTCATAAGCATAGAAATAAGCGGAGATTTCAAGGACAGACTGGAGAAAATAAGCGAAGAGCGTGGGAACGTCAGAGTGATATTTGGCGACGTTTTCGACGTGCCGCCCGAAACCATCCCGGAGCTGGACGTCATCTTGAATGACCTGACGTTAGAGCCCGAAGTCTCGATAAGGGCATTACTGAGGTTTTTAGGACGGCTTAAGCCGGGGGGCAGGGTGCTCTGCGTGCTCAAAGGCGTGCGCTCCGCCGAGACGCAACGGTGGCTCGCCGAGCTTGAGCGGCATGGACTGGAGGTTCTGAAGGTGATTCCATCCACAAAAAAGGAGACTTATGTCATCTGCAAAAAGCTGAGCGCTCAGAGTAACGAGTCGTAAAAAATTAGAGAGTGATTTCTAAGACGTCCTGAGTTGCGGAGTCTCCGTCGAGCCTCGCTGCGACCACGATCACGTATTTTCCGCTGGTGAAGAGGTTTATGCTTTTGTTCACGCCGGGGGTCAGCACGCCCTTGCGGACGAGGCGGGAGCCTGTGAACACCTCGTATTTCGCCCTCACGACTCCCTCTCCGGTAACACTCAGTATGAAGCTGTCGTCAAAGACGTCGATGTCGCCGATTTCGACGCCCAGCCCGTCCCCGTCCTCATCGCCCGCCGCAACGGTCTCGCCGTCAGGGGCGGGGGGCGTTACGCCGTGCCATGGGAAGAAGAACCTGCCGTCAACAGCTTCTGCCATCTCAGCCCCCTCCGGCTTGGCGCTCGCAAAGAGCGACATCGCTGCGAAAAGCATGGCAACAACCAGCACGCCAGCGATGAGGAACACCCTCCGTTTTTTCATCCGCATCACCCACCAACGGCTTTGGCGCAGCGTCGTAGTGAACTACCCCGCCCTTATGGACGGGGCTTCCTGCTTCATCGAGAAGACTTGCCCCTCAATTACCGCCTGCGCGGTAATGAGGAGTAGAGGTCTCCTCTCCACAGGCTCAGAGGGTCGTCCCGACCCCGATCTATTTAGGATTCTGCAAGCTGATATAAAATCCCTTAGTGGGTCATCCATTGACAGTCCTTCAGATGTGCCTCTTGGGTTTACCTTAACCACTCTCCTACCAGCTCTTTCAGCCTTGTAGGAGAGCAATCTTACGAATTTGCCCCAAGAGGCATCCAGTATGCGTTGAGCAAGCTTGTTCCCTACCTTAACCATGTTCTGAATTCGTAAGTCCTCAACCATTATGACATCGTAGTTATTGACATAGAATCTACTAAGCTTGTGAAGGAAGTCATCACGCTGGTTGACAAGCCTCTCGTAAGCCTTTGCCAGCTTAATCCTTGCTTTTTCCCAGTTCTTCGACCCCTTTTGCTTTCTTGAGAGATTTCTTTGTAGAAACTTTATTCGTTTCAGAGTTCTCTCGTAGAACTTGGGATTCTCTATTTGTCTTCCCTCTGAATCTGTCAGAAAATGTCTTACACCAACATCTATTCCCACAGTCTTACCTGTTGGGGGTAATGGTTTTAGTTCTTCTTCAACCTGCACAATAGCATGCCACTTTCCAGACTTTTCTCTCTTCACTATCACCCCCTTTATCTTGCCTTCAATTGAGCGATGCAGCTTAATTGGAATAGAACCAACCTTTGACAGGATGAGCTTGTTATTTTCAAAATCAATCTTGAATCCCGACTGGTTGAAATTGAGTGTTTTAAACCAACCTTTACCTTTATAGCGAAGCTTGCCAACTTTCTTCCCGTTTTTCTTAAGCCCAGATAAAGTTTTAATGTTAGACCAGAGCTGATAGTTCACCATCTGTAAAACCTTGGAATATACCTTTTTTAAGTTGGGATTCTTTTCCTTGAGCTTTATTATGAGGGTTTGAGTGTCTGTCCGTTTCAGTTTTCTACCTTCTTCCTTTGCCTTGTTTAGCTCGAACAATAGTCGATTGTATAGCCATCTGCATAACTCAAGCTGTTCATTCAGTTTAGCTTCGATAGTTTTAGACGGATATATGCGGAACTTATAGCTTAGCATGGTTGTACAACCACCTTATAACATCTGAAAATGTTGGATTAATAATTTACCCACCCACCTCCCCTGCTCCCTCGCCCTCGCAAGGGGACTTAGCAGCAACAAATAGTTAAGTTTTCTCACAGAGAAATCTTTCTTATCATGGTTGTCCTTACTTTTGCCCTTCTTCGGCAGCCTCGCTCCGCTCCACGATGACCGTTAATCCCTCTCTATCCACGATTTTAACTCTTTCACCTTTTCGAATGCTCCCCTTTTTGGAGCGAGCTTTCCAGAGCTCGCCTCGTACTTTAACGAAGCCGCCGTCCTCGTTTATGTCGGTCTCGGCTTTTGTGACGCTGCCGATGAGCTCTTCGACGCCGACAGCCACTTTCCTTCGCCTAGCCTTGAGCACGGCGCCGAGGGCGAATACGAAGAACGCCGCCGACGCCACTGCGACCGCAATCACCGTGTATTTGAACTCGGTGAGCCACGACGGCGCCTTTATGAGGAAGGGCTCGCTCGGCAGGAACAACGCTCCGAGGATGAGGCAGATGATGCCGCCGGCGGTCAGCACGCCGAACGTCGGCGTCAGGGCTTCGGCGACGAAAAGTATGACGGCGACGACTATCAAGATGGCGGCGAAGACGTTCACGTCGAACATGCCCATCCCGTACAGCGCCAGAACCAAACAGATGGCACCCACGACCTCCGCCCCGTAGCCGGGGGTCATGAAGCCAAATGCCAAACCGTAGATGCCCACGAGGAAGAGAATGAACGCAACGAGCGGATCGCTGAGGACTTGCAGCAGCCACGCCTTCGCGCCCCTCTTTCTAAAGATCAACGTTGCGTTTTTCGTGCTCAGCGTTGTAGTTCCTGCGGCGGTCTCCACCTCCCACCCATCTATTTTATCCAAAAGCTCCCGCTCGTCTTTTGCGATGAGGTCGATGACGCCGTTGCGCAGCGCCTCGTCCTCGCCAAGAACGGCATTTTCTGTCACGAAAAGGCGGGCTTGCGTCTCGTTCCTGCCACGACTGCGGGCTATGCTTTCGACGTGTCCCGCAAAGAACTTGACGGTCTTCTCGTCAGCAGCCTCGACGCCCTCGAAGGTCATGGCGACCGGCATCGCCGCCCCCACCGTCGTCCCGGGCGACATGGCGGCGACGCTCCCCGAAAGGAGGATGAAAGTGCCGGCAGACGCCGCAATCGCCCCGCTTGGCGCGACGTATGTTATTACTGGTACCTGAGCGTTAAGAATCGCCTCTGTGACTTTGAGCGTGGCGTCCACAAGGCCGCCAGGTGTGTTTATCTCCACGAGAACCGCCTCATAGCCTTTAAGTTCCGCCTCTCTTATGCCCTCTACGACTTCAAGCGTCGTCCCTTCAGTCACCATCCCACTTATTTTCACCACACATACCTCGTTCCCATCAGCAGTTGCGAAAGCTTGCACAGCTGCAAGGCGGCAAGACAGGATGAGGAACAGAGCTAAAAGTAAGATAGGAGCCGGTGAAAGTGATCTTTTTCTTTCCATTTTAAACACCGCCGTCTTTATTACAGAGTGAAGGAAGAAAAATTTAAGATTTTGTGGGTGGAAGCCGTGCAGGCGCCCCGGAAATACAGCAGTGGTTGTAGTAGTATAGATGAATTGTTGGGCGGCGGCTTCGAAGCCGGGACGATAACACAGCTCTACGGCGAAGCCGGCAGCGGCAAGACGAACATCTGCCTGCAGCTCGCCGTGAAGTGCGCGAGGGAAGGCAAGAAGGTCATATACATAGATAGCGAGGGGTTCTCGCCGGAGCGGTTCATGCAGATTGCCGGGGAAGATGCGATGCGAATAGCGAAGAACATCATCATCTTCGAGCCTTTAAACTTCGAGCAGCAAGCCGCCGCCATCAGGGAAGTGGATGAGCTGATGGCAAAGATAGGCGACGAGGTCAGCGTGATAATATTGGATTCAGCGACGCTATTTTACAGGGTTGAGCTCGACGATGATCGCAGCATCTCCCTGAAAAGGGAGTTGGCGAGCCAGATTGCGCACCTGCTGGAAATCGCTCGGAAGTACGACGTGGCAGTGGTCATCACCAATCAAGTTTACATGGATGTCGACGGCGGCGAGCTCCGCCCATCTGGTGGTCATGCCCTCGAACACCTCTCTAAGGTCATTATACAGCTCGAGAGGGTCGGGAACGGGAGGAGGAAGGCTACGATCAAAAAGCACAGGTCGTTGCCGGAAGGCATTTCCTGCGAGTTTGTTATAACCAACAATGGGGTCGTCGAGCCTGAGGAGGTTCGCAACAGTCACCGATAAGTTTATCTTCTTGTTTGCTTGCAAGACCCCACAATGGGGATGCAGGGGAGGTGGGTGGGAAAATTTAAATACTCTGGGGATAGTATAACGACGTAACAGCCGTAAGGCTGGACAGCCGTAGGGCTGGTGCGTGAAAGTAGCCCGTGAGCCGTAAGGATAACGGGTAGTGGCGGCGTGAGCCAGCCTGTGGGGATAAGGCTCGTAAAGAGCAAACTCCCCACGCAGCCCCTTGCGAAGCGAGGGGTAGTTCACAACTCCTCACTCCCTAACATAACACGCCCTCGGAAGTCCTCTCAGATGAGGGCGGTGGGAGCTGAGAGGGGGCGTAGGAGGGTAAGCGGCTGACCGCCCCCGCTCAGGGCTAAGTGAGGCTCTGGGCAGCGATGACCGCACAGGGAGGCTACCCGGTGATGCTTGGTAGCCGGGGGCTGCTACGAGCAGCTCTGAGCCCACCTTTGCATCAAGGTTATGTTAAGGTGTGGCGACCAGGGCAACTAACAACTCATATCCTACCTTCGCACTTTAAGCTTAAAGAACTCCCTTGCGAGCTCTTCTTAGACATAAGGGAAAGGTGTTTCCTTTTCTGCCAAATTGTACGCCACTTGTCCGTTCTTTGGCGTGTTCGCCGTATTATCCCTACCGCTTCCTGTGAGGCAAAATGCGATTCAGAGTTCACACCCCACTGCCAAGGAAGCCCATGGTTTAACCACGGGAGGAAGCGGAAATTGTTTATAATGTTGAATGTATTTGTTCTCGTGGGCTGGAGCGGTCTGCCAGCTTTCCAGCCCGTGAGGCGAAGTCAGCCGTCCTGATTGGCTGATGAACGTCCCGGCGGGACATTGTGAGCAAGCTCCCGTTCTTCAGACGGGAGTGGCTGACATCTATCTCACTCAGTTTTCCCAAACTACTCCCCAACACCCCTTTTGCACTTAAGCTCGAAGCCCTCCCGCTTTAGCTGACGGAAGCGACGACGATAACATTAGCTGCGAAAGTGCTGGCAGACGCTCTTGCGAACTCGCAAACGCTACCACGTATTCCAGTTGCGCTTTTAAACGCCGCGTTCAGAAAACAGGGATGCTCGTCACGCCCATTAAGACCTCCGCCGCAACCGTACCTCTTTATTGACGTCGAGTTCCACACCTATCTTTTTCAGGAAATTTGCTGCTTCTTTATTTGCACCATGTATTAGAAGCTCAATGAGATCGTCCGGTTCATCGATGTCAGTGCTTACGAGGAAAGAGTCGTAGATGGCAACACTGAGACCTCGCCGTCGAGCTGTTGAGATGTGGTCGAGAAAACTCACGCCGTAATAATCAACCGCAAACTGCTGCGGCTTTCTCAAAAACAGAATGTTAGTGCCGCCTTTCCTCCCAGGAGCCAGAACGACGTCCTCCTCATGACTTAGAATCTCCTTTATGTTCCTTGCGGAAAGCAGTGGTAGGTCCGCCATTATTATTAGCAGGGGGGCGCCTTCATGCCTCAAAACGTCATTCAGAACGTCGTTAAGACCTCGTTTATCGAAAACGATGCATACTTCCATGTTTAAGCCTTCAAGGGCAAGGTCCGTGGGGGCGGTGCAAATGATAGTGGCGCTGTCGATCCCGGCGGCGCAGATAGCTTTAAGGACATCCCTCAACATATATCTCGCAAATTCCTCTCGTTCCTCTTCATTCAACACAGCACACAGTCTCGACTTCGCCCCTCTGCTCTTAAATGGGATTATTACCTTCATAAGCCGGATCTCGGAAAAGTAACGAGGGAGTCAGGGAACTGCTCTCTTTACGTTTAGTCGCACCTTTCGTAACCGTAGGTCCAGCGCATCAACCTCTATGGCTTCGGGTGGGAACACCAAGTCGCCCACGCCCGTGAAGAGTTTCACGGCTTCGTAGCACTGTAACGCTCGGACAAGGACGTTGAACGTAGCACTGACGTTATCAAGCTCTATCTCTGGGAACTCTATTTCCTCGAGGGGTATGCCATCAGGCAATATCGTCGTCACGAAGCCCCAGGTCACGAGCGGAATGCCCAAGTCGCGAGCTGCCGCAGCCGCGAGTTTCAACGTACGCTCGTCGTAACTGCCTATGATGACGTCCATGCACCTTAAACTTAGTTTAAATTCGTCGATGGACGTTGGTGGCAGCAGCGTAGAGACGCACGTCTTTTCAGACGATGCATATTTCGGCACAGCCCCTATGAGTTCCTCATCGTAAAATGGGTCCAAACGTACGTCTTCTGGCTTCACCTCCCCCTCTATGACCCTTACTTCTTTGAAGTTCCACCTTTTTAGCAACTCTACGATTACGCCCCCTTTACCCACGACGCAAACCTTTACCTTACTCAGATACTCAAGCTTCTCCAAAGGGATGCTCTCTATTCCACTAATGTCCCCCTCGCCCACCATGAGTGACCCTCAATTCATTATGCCGTCGGGTCCTTCCCGCTAAGGTCGTGTTGTTGTGAGCTTTCAATATCACGTCTCCTTCCAGCTATTTAAACATTAGCCCTTTTCAGTCACTTCGATGATCTCATGCGACAACCTCTATATGGATGGCAATTTTAATTAGATGAGGTGGCAGGGAACACGTTTGGCAAGGCGTTTAAGGTAACGACATGGGGCGAGTCGCACGGCGCCGCAATTGGCGTTGTCGTGGATGGTTGCCCTGCAGGACTCGAACTTTCAGAGGAAGACGTACAACGGGAGCTCGACAAAAGAGCGCCAGGAAGGAGCGAGTTAGCGACGGCACGCCGTGAGGAAGACAAAGTGGCTATTCTTTCGGGCGTTTTCGACGGCAGGACGCTCGGCACGCCGATCTCAATGCTCATCTGGAATAAAGATGTCGATCCGTCACCGTATGAAGCTTTAAAGAACGTTGCTCGCCCCGGACACGCTGACCTTCCTTATTTTTTGAAATACGGGCATCGCGATTGGCGTGGCGGCGGTAGAGCCTCCGCACGTGAGACCGCCGCTCGCGTCGCTGCGGGCGCGGTTGCGAAGAAGCTCATCAGGACGTACGGCATTGAGGTCGTTGCGCACGTCGTCGAAGTTGGCGGCGTCAGAGCAAGGATCGAAGGGTTAAACTTCGAGGAAATCAGGCGTAACGTCGAGCATAACGACGTACGTTGCGCCGACCTTGAAACGGCGAAGGAAATGCGGCGTGTGATCCTGAAAGCTAAAGAGGAGGGTGACAGCGTTGGCGGCATTGTCGAGGTAATTGCGTGGAACGTGCCGCCGGGGCTCGGCGAGCCGGTTTTCGATAAGCTCGATGCTGACCTCGCAAAAGCGTTGATGAGCATCGGCGCCGTCAAGGGCGTGGAGGTCGGGGCGGGCTTCGAAGCTGCAAGGCTGCGAGGTAGTGAGATGAACGACGAGTTTTATGTAGAACGTTCGGAGGACGGCGTTAGGATAAGAACGAAGACGAACAGAGCCGGTGGCATTCTGGGCGGCATCTCGACCGGCATGCCCATAATTTGTAGGATTGCGGTGAAGCCAACTCCCTCCATCAGGAAACGGCAGAAAAGCGTGGACTTCGTCCGGCTTGAAGAAGTGGAACTCGAAATAAAAGGGCGGCACGATCCTTGCATCTGCCCAAGAATCGCTCCGGTAGCAGAGGCAATGGTCGCCATCGTCCTCGCCGACCACCTCCTGAGAAATAAACTGGCGAGGGCTTGACGGGTGACCGGTCGCCCACATACACGCTCCGCATCTTGGATGCCGCCGGACGCTCCTTCGGCGTGCCGCCCGCAGCCCCCTCTACCGGCACATCGTCGCCACGAGAGCTTGGGGCGCACATGAGCACGCCTCCATGACGGTCGCAAACCTCCTCCCCGCCCCGGGCTCCTTCGGGACGGCTCCGGCTCGGAGCCCCGCCGCACGGCGTTGCGGCAGCCGCATGCATGCGTCAGCAAAGCATCGAAAAGGGTGTAAAAATTGAGCCTCAGGGGCTCTCAGCCCGCTGGAGGTGCGACCGCACGCCTTCCGCCCGGCACCCACCCGGTGACCTCACAACAAGATTCTGTAGTTCTCAGAGGGCTCCACCAGCGGGTATTGATCTACGTTGTACGCATCTATGGCGTAGCCCGCCTCCCCGACGCCGTCCCCGTCCGCATCCACGCCGGCGTAGTCGTCCCAGTAGTTCCCGAGGCGTCCCGTGTATTCGGTACCGTTGTACACGTACCTGACGACCGGCGAGCTCCACGCGTTGTTAGCGTACCTGTCGTTCGAGTACACGTTGTCAACGTTGTCTATGAAGTTGTTTAGGTATATGGAATCGTTTCCGAGGGCTATGCTGTCTACCGGTCGGTAGATGTAGAGACCATACTCGTTCGCCACTATGTTGTTGCTGATTATTGCGTTACGGGTGTCATCGTAGGGTATGAAGTAAATGCCGTACACGTTGCCACATATGTGATTCCCTCTGACCGTGCTGTTTCGCATCAAAAACATTATGCCGTACGTGCATGACGTTACGCTATTTCGGATTATTCTGTTGTGACCGGAGCCACCACCGGCCTCTATGCCGTAGTAGAACGCTGAGATGTTGTTGCCCACCACGACGTTGTTATCCGCCGAGACGCCGAAGAAGATGCCTACGGGGCATCCGGTGCTCAGCGGCGAAGCCTCGATTTCGTTTCTGGCGACGAGGTTCCAGCAAGACTCGTCCGATATCACGATGCCGCCGGAGAGGGCGTCACGTATGACGTTTCGCACGACCGCATTGTGGCTGCCGCGGTCGATCACGATCGAGATCGCAGTGCACTCCCGCACCTCGTTCCCTATCACTCTGTTCCACGACGAGTTGTAGAGGCATATGCCGACGCATGCGAGCTCGTTGCTGGCTATGAGGTTCCTCTGGGAGTGGCGGGCGAGTATGCCGTATGCGCCGCCCATCAGTCCTATCGTGTTGCGTATTATGATGTTGTGAGCGCCGCCGACTACGTAGATGTTCTCGTTCCTGTTGTAGGATATGTTGTTTGCGAGTATTATGTTGTTCGACGAGTAGTTGAGGTGTATGCCCTCATGGTTGCCCGTGATGGTGTTGCGGAATACTCTGTTGTTGTCCGACTCGATAGCAACGCCCACGAAGCCCGTGCCGCTGTTCGTCACCGTGAACCCGCTGAGGAGACACCCGTCGGCGGTTATGGTCACGACGTTGCCCACGCCGCCGCCGTCGATCACGGGCGCCGCCCTCCCCGCCGCCACGAGCCTCAGGCTCTTGTTGATGACTACGTTCTCGTGGTACGTCCCGTCGTGCACTATTATCGAATCGCCGGGGGATGCGGCGTTGATTGCCGCTTGGATCGACGTGAAGTCCGCTCGCGGGAAGTCCATGAGGTCGTCATCGACATGCCACACCCTCGCAGACGCAGCCCCCACAACGAACGACGCAAGCGCTACCGACACCAAAAGCAGCACCACTCCCCTCATACTACACCCCTAGGACGGTCTCGCTTAAATATCTTGTGAGCCTCTCAATTCGAGTTTAGCGTGGTCGCAAACGATTTGCCTTCGTTCGATCATCAATGTTGCGCTCGCCGAGCGCCGCAAACGCCGCCGTGTACGTCTCTCGCATTTCCCGCTCCGACGTTATTCCCACGCTCACGGAGTCCGCATGCTCGAATATGAACTCGAAGAGCGACTTTTCGGGCTTCAAAGCGCCGGCAGCTAAAGGCTTTATCGCAATGACCTTCTTGTCCGTCTGCTTTATCGCACGCAGCGAGCTTTCGTAATCAGGCTCCATGAAGAGACCTTTGGGGTTCAGAGGCGCGAGGTACGCCTCGATGTCGAGCCCTGAGGCGTCAAGCATCGGGATGGTCTCGCCGGGGACGTGCGTCGAGGCTGCGGGCGCCGCCCCCGCCTCCCTTATCTTCTTTGCCCACTCCCAGAGCCTTTTGTCGGCAATGTCGCAGAATGCAGCATGCATAGCTACAACCTCCGGCTCCAGCCGCTCTATCAATCGCAGATGCTTGTCGAATTTGACGCCGCTCGTGATGACGGCGGCGACGAAGAACTTCTCGCCCCTGACCTCAAAGGCGCGCTCCAACGCCCGCACTAAAGGCTCGTAAGCGACGAGTTGGACGGCGGCGACGCCGAATTCCGCCGACTTCACGAAGAGCGTGGTCATGTTCTCAGGCTGGCGGAAAAACCGGCGGCGGTACTCGTAAGCACGGTGCCCGAACTGTCCAGCGCCGATGAATGGTGACGTTCCCAGCATCAACTTCGGCAGCTCGACCACAAATCTATGTTCTCCCTTTTACTTAAGTCACCGTCGATGTGGCATGCCCTGCGCGATATTCCCCACGCCTCGTGCTGTTAATTAGCGCACTTAGATACGGCTGCGGCTCAACTAGCGGCGCATACCCGATCAGAGCGGCACAATTCTCGTGTAGACGTTTTTCCGCCCCTCTATGGCGTCGGCGACACGGGACGGGAAGCGTCCGTTCACCACGACGCACTCCATGCCATGGCTCATCAGAAATTCAGGGAGCGCCTCGTCGACGCAGCTCCTCCGCCCCCGCAGCTCCCTTGCCGTGACGACCTCCTTCAACTCCCCGTCGATAAAAACACCATCGACGTCCGTCAGTTTTATGATGCGGCGGACGCCCAGCAAAGATGCGATGAATGCCGCTATCGTGTCCGACGTCACATGCCACGAGTGCTCCAAAACCCCCCTATCGTGCTCCATCAGAAGCCTGAACGGCAAAACTATATATAAACCGGCTCCAGCAGCCTTTAACTCATCCAAACTTTCGACGGGGACGCCGCCGTGATCGAGCAGCAACAAGCCATACTGATTCATCGCAAGAACCGCCATCCAGTGCGCGGTTTCATCAGAGACATCTCTTGCATGCTCCCTGACGGCGTCGGCGAACGGTCCCCCGCC
>JAPHEE010000019.1:17118-35196 GCA_029259545.1 Candidatus Alkanophaga volatiphilum | reverse complement strand
GGCACTTCGAGCGGCTTTCCTCTGACGATGTTCGTGACGTCGTAGAACGCAATATGATTCATGCCCGCTCGTACGTATTCCTCGATACGCCCTATCAGCTCGTCAACGCTCTCCGTCAACAAGTTCACACGCAACAGATCTTCCTTCGAAATTTCCTCTGCGAGCTTATCTATCTTCCTCGGATCCATTTCTGAAAAGACCTTTTCGTTAGCCCATGGCGCTGCTCGCCGCATAGCCTTTAATATTCGCTCAGAGAATTCTACAACCCCTCCTAATACCCAGGCAATCTTAGGCATCTCTTCTGGTTTCTTGCCGGCGGCGCGAGCTGCTCGCTCGAACTCAGGTAGGATCTCATTACGCACCTTTTCGACAGGGCTCATGGTCATCAAGCCGTCGCCAATCTCGCCTGCTATCTTTGCTGATTGTCGTCCTATCGCTGATATTATTATCGGGATCTTGCCCTTCGGCTTTAAAAACAACTTAAGCGTGGTTATCTCGTAATATTGCCCTTTATACTCTACGTACTCATCACTACTCCAGAGTCGTCTCATGATATCCACGGCTTCGACGAGGCGTGCCGCCCGCTCTTTATAAGGGGGGAACTCTCCACCGAGCAGCGGCGCCTCACACATTGCCTCGCCGGTGCCGACGCCGAGCAGTATCCTGTTTGGGAACAGATAATCGAGTTGAGCAAAATACTGAGCGATGACCGCTGGATGGTATCGGAAGAGTGGGCAGAGCACTGACGTACCGACCGGACATCGCACTTTATCTAGGACGAGCGGCAGAATTACTAGCGACATAGGACAGAGTTCCGGGTTTCTGACACCATCCCGATCGGACCAGTGCTGCAGGTGATCGTAGACCCAAATGGTGTCAAAGCCTGCTTTTTCCAAAGCGACGGCGTGCTCCACTGAGCCGTTAATAATCACGCCGCCAAACTGCAGTTCTTTGCCCATAGAACCTACTTTATTCCCAAATTTATAGTTATTTCCGAAATGTCTGCACTGTATTCAGCAATTCTTCTCAGGCTTTCAAGAACCGCCCAGAGATGAATCTTCTGGACTTCACTCCCTTGTCCTTTTAACACATGCTCAGCCACGCCTTCCACCATGCTCGTGATATTGTTCACTTCCCTTATCACATCATTGGCTTTCCGCATGTCCCTTTCCGACAACGCCTCTAGAGACTTCATGAAAGCATCAATTGCGAGCGTTCCAACCTTTTTTATCTCTTCCAGCCCTATGATTCCTCCTTTCATTTCAAGAGAATGCCTTGCTATTTTTTCAATGTGGTCCGCGACTCTTTCCATACTCTTTACGATAAGCCGGTAGCCGAGAGCATCTCGCATGCTTCTGAACCCCATGCTCGCTGCAAGCATCGGGTCCTCGACGGATGCTTTCAACTGGCGAACTGTGAGCAAGTAGAAGCGGTCTATCTCGTTATCGCGCTCGATGACGTCCTTTGCGAGGTTTTCGTCACCCCGCTCTAGAGCGAGGAGGGCATCCTCGTGCATTGATCTTATTATCTTCGCCATGCTCTTTATGGAATCTTGGAGGGTAAAGTCTTTATACTTCAAGAAGCTCTGCAGGAGGATTTCATTCGAAGCCTCCTCGACGACCTCCATACCAATTAGCCTTTTCCTTACCTCGTCCTTTATCCAGCGGCGCTCTTCAGCGTCGAAGCCGTTTTCAGAGAGCAGTCGTATCCCCTCATACCCAACTAGATAGTAAGCAATGAGGTACCTGAAGTTGTCCTCAAGACTCTCCTCAGGAGAAAGCCGCAGTTCAGCGATGTTATCCTTCTCAGCCCTCTTATCTAAGGCTATAATGAGGGAGCGTTCGTCCTTTTGTATGATTCTGAGCTCGTCGCCAGGTTTTATGCCGGCGGCTCGCGCCCATTTTATCGGCAACGAGACGATGAGCGTGGAGCCGCCGGTGAGCTGCACCCGCCGCCTCTCCTCTCTCATGCCAATATATAGTGATCTGGGCGATATATATAGCTATTTTCGCTATGTAGCGATGCATGCCACCTGATGTGCACATTGTTACAAATATCTGCACATATTTTCCAAATGAATTGAATTTCAGTTTACTATATGGTTTACTTTATATGAAACGACCTGCAATACAACCTGTAACATCCGTCCGCGTGGAGGTGGTTTGGTGGCATTAATAATGACGGTGGACGATGAAGACGAGGTCCTCCAGTTGATCCGGCTGATTTTAGAATCTGAAGGTTATGATGTCGTGACGGCGTCGAGTGGTAAAGAGTGCTTGGAATTGCTTGAACGCTATAAGCCTGACCTCATACTCCTCGACATCATGATGCCCGGCATGGACGGCTGGGAGACGCTCCGTCGCATCAGAAAAGACGAGCGATTCAAGGACGTGCCCGTGGCGGTGCTCACCGCCGTCCCGCTTACTACAGAGACGCTCCAACGTGAGGAAATCGAAGGGCTTGTGGATTATATCGTGAAGCCTTTCACGAGAGAAAGTTTATTAAAGAAAGTCGAGGAGCTACTCCGTTCAATAAACGAGACGCGGGCGAAAAAGGAAAAGATAAGGGAAGCCTTGGGGGTCGCCGCCGCTGAGGAATATGAACGCCTCGTAAAGGCATATAATTTGCATAAAAGCCTGATAAACACGCTGAAAAGGCTTCACTCATCAAGTCCGTCATTTAAATACGTCATAGCGAGCGAGGAGCGCCTCGTCAAGATTTACGAGGCGAGAGTTCAGGAGCTGGAGCGGTGCGCATTTGAGGAAGCGAAAGCTTCTAAAGTTGCATGTCCTGGGGGTTGAGAGTATGGTGTTGGAGTTGGGAGCCCGTTTGGATCTAAAAAAGGTGCTTGAGGTAGCACCCCATGGACTTTTTGCGGTGGACAGGAATCGTAACGTAGTGCTCTGGAACAGAGCTGCGGAACGCATCACAGGACTCAGCGCCGACACCGTCCTCGGGCGGCAGTGCCCGTTCCTCGAGCTCTCGCCGCAATGTCAGGAGAGTTGCGCGCTGCTCAACGGCGGCGCTGGACGGGAAGAAGTGGAAATATTCACAGACGAGGGCAAGAAGATTCTCAAGAAAAGTTTTGAGGTGCTGAAGGACGACGACGGCAATGTGACGGGCTGCGTAGAGTGTTTCATGGACATCACCGGGGTAAAAGCCGCAGAGGAGGAGGCTGAGAGGGCACGTGATTTCTACGCCGACGCCTTGAGAGAGGCGAAGGCGATGCAGGAGTTCTATGCTGACGTGCTGAACAACCTCCAGACGTTCGTGGTCGTCGTGGACGAGAACGGTAAAATAGAGCTTATAAACGACGCCATTTTGAACGTGGAGGGGCTCCACAAGGATGAGATTCTGGGGAAGGATTTTGTGGAGGTGCACTGGTGGCAGCACTCCGAAGATGCTAAGGAGACGGCGAGGAGGATCTTAGAAGATGCTTTGTCCGGGAAGGTGACGTTCACCGAGGTTTATGCGATGACGAGGAGGGGGAGATTGATCCCTTTACTCGCATATGGCGTCCCTTTGCGGCGGTCCGACGGTAGCATTCGAGGTGCGGTGCTCGTGGGTCAGGACATAACGGAGAAAAAGGAGCTTGAAAGGAAGCTTCAAGAGACGATACAAAAGCTGAAAGCGGCGCAGGAGGAGCTTTCGACGCCTGTCGTCCAAGTTTGGGATGGCGTCCTTGCGCTTCCGATCATCGGGGTCGTGGACAGCGATCGAGCGATGAAGATCATGGAGACGCTTCTTAACAAAATCGTGGAGACGCAGTCGGAGTTCGTGATCCTCGACGTGACGGGCGTCGCCTCCATAGACACGGAGGTTGCGAATCACCTGATGAAGACGGTGCAGGCGGCGTCATTGCTCGGCGCCGAGTGTATCATCACCGGGATAAAGCCGGAAGTTGCGCAGACCATGATACAACTTGGGCTTGAAATAGACAAGTTCGTCACGAGGCGTGATCTGCAAGATGGTTTGAAATACGTGTTGCGGCGTCGTGGCGTGCAGGTGGCAGAGGGATGAAGGAAATAGATTACGAGCAGATACCGATTTTGAAAATAGAGGATTTCTTGATAACCTCCATACAGATACCGTTACATGACAGGCTGGCGGTGAAGTTCCAGCGGGACCTGCTGCAGAAGATCGAAAAGACTAAAGCGAAGGGGCTCGTCATAGACATAACCGCCATAGATGTCGTCGACTCGTTTATAACGAGGATACTCGTGGAGATTGCGAAGATGGCGAAGCTCATGGGCGTGAAGACCGTGCTCGTGGGCATGCGTCCGGAGATTGCGATCACGCTCGTGGAGTTCGGGGTGGAGCTCGAAGGGATAATGACGGCGTTGAACCTCGAAAATGGAATTTCTTTACTCAGGGGGGTTACGAATGAAACGAATGAGGAAAGGAACGTTGGGTGAAGCTGATGGATGATGAAAGGGTCGTGGAGGTAAAGAGCGAATACGATATTGTGATTGCGAGGGCGGTGGTGAGAGCAATTGCGAAAGATATGGGTTTTGGGCTCGTTGATCAGACGAGAATCGCTACCGCCGTATCTGAGCTTGCGAGGAACATTGTCGTGCATGCAGGAGAAGGTATAATACTGGTGAGGGAGATCATTAAGGGGGGGAGCAGGGGCGTTGAAGTATTGGCGATCGATCAGGGTCCTGGGATATCCAATATCGAGCTTGTGCTGAGAGACGGATATTCATCGAAGGGCAGTCTCGGCGTGGGGCTCGGCGGTGCCAAGAGGCTGGTGGATGAGTTTGAAATAAAGTCGGCTCCGGGAAAGGGTACGACCGTGAGGATAGTAAAGTGGCTCTCTGTGAGGTAGAGATGGAAGCGCTAGACGGACTTAAAAAGGAGTATGCGGAGATATTGAGGGAGTATTTGCAGAGCAGGGATGAGACCGCCCTGTATAAAGTATCCATGCTGTCTAGGAAGTTTCAGGAGGCGAGGATAGACCCTGACAGGATTCTTGAGATGCACCTTGAGGTTTTCAATGAGATTGTTGAGAGGGTGCCCCCGAAGAAGGCGATAAGTACGTACAACGCCGGCTTCGAGGTTCTTCTTGAGCTGATGATGGGGTATGCCGTTGCTTATCGAGAGTATGTAGAAATGCACAAGAACTTGTACGAGATGGCTCGTGAGTTTTCGGAGAAGTTGCAGGAGGCTAACCGCCTCCAAGAGCTTTTCATCAGCATCATAAGTCACGATTTGAAGAACCCGCTGACGACGGTGCTCGGCTACAGCGAGCTGATAGAGGCGAGAGCCGAGGACGAGCAGATAAAGGAGTTTGCGCGGAAGATAAAAAAGGCGGCGGAGAAGATGAACGAGCTGATAAGCGACGCCCGCACGTACTCGAAGCTGAGGATGGGGGTGCCGGATGAGGAGTTCAAGGAGAAGAGCCTCAAGGAGGTGCTTTCCGAAGTCATAGAGGACCTCAGGGAGAAGGCGGAGGCGAAGGGTGTTGAGATAGAAAAGGCGTACGAGGGTAGTGATGAGGCGTATCAGGTTCTCGCCGCCGAGTTCCTGAAGAACGTGTTTGCGAACGTCATAGACAACGCCATCAAGTACGGACCGGCGGAGTCCAAGGTGATCGTCGAGATAAAGGACGAGGGCGACTTCTGGAAAGTCGGCGTCAGGGACTTCGGCGAGGGCGTTCCCGACGACGCGAAGAAGGCGATCTTCGAGAGGTTCGTCAGGAACGACAAGAAGGGGATAAAAGGCAGCGGGCTGGGGCTGGCGATCGCAAAGACCGGCATCGAGATGCACGGCGGCAGGATATGGGTGGAGGATGCGCCCGGCGGCGGCAGCATCTTCTACATAACCATCCCCAAGTCGCAGCACTCGGACAAGTACCGGAAGGGCGCCAAACGCTCTTTGGGGGGGGGGAGGCGGGTTAACCTCTTCTCCTCATGCGGGCTGAGAAGAGCGTTGTTGCGATCTCGACGACGGCGTCAACCTTGCCCTCGGGAACGTCCCTCAGAAGGGTCTTAGCATCCTCGACGCACCGCCTCATGAGCTCTGCGACGTCGTCGAAGCCCGCCTCAGCCTCGACGCCGGGCACGAACTCCTCCTGCACCTCCTCAAGCTCTCCAATTTTTATCAACTGTATCGGGCGGGGCTTATCGAGCTTGCCCCTCGTCGCCCACTCAGGAATGATCATTTTGTCATCTTCCTTCTGTACAACTGCTTTCCCGAACCATATCGCCTTCTTTTCGCCCCAACGCTCTTCAATCTCCACAAGAATAGCCTTTTCTGTCTCTTTTTTGATCTCTCCAACCAGCACTCCTGACTCTTTAGCCATTATTTGGAATATTCTTCCGAAGCTTTAAATTACCTTCAGTCGCTAAGAATGCTCGGTCCTGAGGGCGGGGATGAATTAGGGGAGGTGGGTGGGGGTTGGTAGGAGGTAGTTAATTTATACGAAGACAACATAGATTTGCAACGAGGCGTGGGTAGGGTATATCCTGCGGCGGGCTGCGTGCTCAGCCCGACGGGGAGCGCTATATGCACACTCCCCAACCTCCCAAGGCTTCCGGTGGAAGCCCTTGCTAAGCGAGGAGGTCACCTACTCGGATGGGCCCTCACTTCGGGTGGGAACCTGATAAGGGGTTTGGAAATGTGTCTGCGGGCGCTTGGCGGCACCTCATATAAGCCCTCTTCCAAATCGCGGCGCTCCATAATGAGTACAGGCGAGGGGGCATGGGTCTTACAAGTGACGCATCTGTACCCTTTATTCTTACCCCCCGATTCCATAGTTCTACCGCAGATGCTGCATTTTGGATTTTTCTTGATGACATGCTCCTTCAGCTTGATGATTTCTATTTTTTCAAGGTTGAGCGTTGAGTTTTTAACGCTGCCGTAAGCTGCGACGATGTCACCGACTCGTAACCTTCTTATAATGTTCCTAAAGCCCTTAGTAGGTTCATAGGCGGCGCAGTCTATGCTTGCTGTGCCGTCGGGATCGGAGATGGAGAAAATGACGTGCCCGCCTCTTATTACAACGGGTTCTCGACTGACGATTCCTTTCAGGATGTAAGAGTGATAGTCTTTGACATCACAGATTCTGGCATCTATGAGATGAGCGTCCGTCCCTTGGTTTGTGATGAAGAGCTGCGTCATTTTGACGGGCTCTGAGCGTATGATTTCGTATGCCCTGTGGATTGCGGCGACGTCATCGCCCCTTATGCCGAAGAGGACGGGGCAGGGCGAGTGCGGTGCGCAGATCACGCGGCGTAGCGAGTGATCGACGGTGTCCCACGTCAGGGGGTACGTGAGGCGGTCTGCAAGGAACACGGAGGCGGCATCGATATCACGGGGGGTTCCCCACCGCTCTTCGTGCCGGTATGCGATAAGTTCGTACGTCTTGTCTAGGAGGCGCTCGTCGCTGCAATGATGGAGGAATGGGAAGCCGACTGCCGCTAAGGCTCCGATGAGTCCGCGTCCTCTTTTGAATGCAGAATGTTCCAATGGCAGCTTTGCTATCGTCTTTTTTGCGTCCTCGATGCTCAAGACGTGTCTCACAGCCGCAGCCGAGAAATATGCGAGCCGGCGCTCTCTGTCGCTTTTGAGTTCGTGGCGACGCACAAAAACGATGCCTGGCTCGGTGCCTTCGGCTTTAAGCTCCGCATTTTCAGCTACGGTCTGAAGCACGAGCTCTTTGACCTCTCCTTCTTTTTCGGTTGCGACGAATAAAGCGACGGCGCCGTTTCCGCGAGTTTTGTATGGAATGGTGGGGTTAAGCCGCATGAGCACTGGTAAGGAGACCTCACCGTATTTACTTAAGGCTCTGACGAGGAGCGCCGCTATGTACGTGGTACACATACCGTATTTGGAGTCAGTATCATCTATTCCGATGAGCAGTACAGGCTTATCGCCATTGCAGTCACGGCATAGCTCACGATGTAGCTCCTGCCTTTGCCGCACTTTTGCCAGCGGCGACATGTCAGCCCTTTCGTTTTTGTGCCCCCTTATACGACTCCGCTTCCGTCTCCTCCTCTTTAATTACTTCAAAGCGCTTCTCCCTTATCTCTCTTGCCAGCTCGCCGTCCTCGATGACGAGCGCACCTTGATAGCCACAGTTGCGACATACGTAAATCTCGCCGAGCCACGGCAGGTAATTCAGCTCTGCGGAGCCGCACTTTGGGCAGAATTTCGTCATATTTCTTTGTTTGTCGTCAGGGTCTTTAAGGATTAGTTTACGTCGCACTTAAATAGCGTCGGACGTGAGCGGCGCGCAGCCGGATGAATGGCTCTCGTACGCCGCACGCTTAAGTCAAACCATCCGCCGCTCGAACGCCGCTCGCCTTCGACAGCGCCCTGCAGCCGCAGCATGAACGTCCGCTCAAAGTTCGGCGGCAGCACGAGAGGCTTGTCCCCAATTGGGAAGCTTAGCCGCAATTCGGAGACGCACGGGCTGCGCCCCCGCCATCGGGCTTCTGCAGCCGATCCTGATAAGCATCAAGTCACCGGCGGAGTATTTTATTTGTCCGTCGCCACGCCCGCGCTTAGCAGTTGAGTTCGTCGCTCGTCGTCGTGGTAACAGTCAACGGACGAAGCATCCCATCGAAGGTGGGAATTGCGCTTGCGGATAAAAGTTCACAGCAGGAGCATTTACAAAACGTCGCTAAGAAAGCCCCTCGTTTTAACGAGGGGATGGGGGGAGGTGGGTGGGAAAAGTTTTTATACTTTGAAGTCGATGGAGAATATCGAAACGAGGCTGGGGCTATACGCTCCAGTCAGGGGCTGCAGTGAGCCGCCTGAACACGTCGTGAAGCTCATCCTCCGGAGCGGTGCTCCTCAAGGAGGATGAGCGGAGAGGCTTAAAGTGAAGCTCCCGCCTCCAGTCGGGAGAGGCTCACAAACAAGGGCGCCCTAAGGAGCAACATAATGTGCGTTAACCTCCAGTCCCGATGTTGTTGTGCTCGGTGTTTGTATATCATCGCCCATCGAGAATTAGCGTGATCGTCAAATCCCTATACTGGAAAAGCACGTTGGCGCCATACTGATGGCTTCTATGAAAGCCTTTAGATTGATGTAATTCTCCATCAACACGCCACAAATTAGGTGGAGGGGATAAGGCAAGCGCCCCTCCGCCCATGCGTCGCGTCATGAGCAGCTACCAAGCTGCCAAGCGATGACCGTCGTCATCCGTTCATGTTATCAACTAGGGGAAATCAGTAGCGTTGATGCCGGCAGTGAAAGCGTTCTGCGTCAGGGTGCCAAAGCGGCGGGGCGAGGAAGTAAGGTGGCTCTTATCTGAACGAGGACTACTGAGGCGGGATGCGCGAGCGAAAGCCGACAGCCATTTCGTGTACTTGCCTTTGGAAGGTTTGAAAGAGGAAGTTGAGAGAGTTTTAAAGGATGCAGGTTTTGGGCTTGAGTTTGAATTTTTGACCGAGGATTTTGAGACCGTGAAGCGAGAAACTGTCGAGGGTTTGCTAGGCTTCAAGCCGTCTTACGAGATTGTGGGGGATATTGCGGTGATTACGGCGCTTCCGTTGTGTGACGATGAGGCGGAGGAGCGACGACTTGCAGAAAGGGCAGCGGAGGCAATACTGAAGGTACATAAAAATGTTAAGGTGGTCGTGCGTCGTGCGTCGGCGGTCGGCGGCGTTTACAGGACGAGGCGCTTCGAGGTGATAGCGGGGGAGCAGCGGACTGAGACCGTGCATAAAGAGAACGGTTTTAAGTTCCTCGTGGACTTGGAGAAGGCGTATTTCAACCCGAGGTTGGGCTACGAGCGTGCGAGGGTGGCGGCGCTCGTCAGGGAGGGGGAGACCGTCGTCGATATGTTTGCAGGCGTCGGGACGTTCGCCATCCAAGTGGCGAGGCGTGCCGCCCGTGTCATAGCGATCGACATCAACCCGGACGCCATCTACTACCTGCGGAGGAATCTCGAGCTGAATAAGGTTACGAACGTCGAGGTTCTGGAGGGGGACGTTAGAGAACTCTCGAAGAGGTTAAAAGGCGTCGCCGATAGGATAATCATGAACCTACCGCACGACGCCTTTAACTTCTTGGGGAATGCGCTGGAGATTGCGAGGGACGGCTGCGTCCTGCACTACTACACCGTGAAGTCCGCCGCCGATGATAGAGGCAGGGTGAGGAGCTCCGAGGGCGTCAGAAGGGCGATAAGAGCTGCGATTGAGGAGCTGAGGGGCGGCGTCGAGGCTCACGGCTCCCGCTGCGAAATTCTGAATGCGAGGAGGGTCAAGCAGTATGCGCCGCACGCTTACATCGTGGCGGTGGATGCGAGGATCGGCAAGGCGTGAGCTTCACGAGACGCACGTCTTCCGCCGGGCGGGCACGCTTTAGAGTCTCAGCGGTTCAGTGCGGCAGGCTTATTTGGGAGCAACAGCAACATGGAAGCATGCGAGAGCGGGCGGCGTCCGCTTTTGATGTCGAAAGCTGGAGGGCGTTCATTTCTGAGAAGATCGTTCCGATGAGGGACGAGGCGGCGGCGCTCCTCAACTTCTGGGCGTTCCTGAAAAGCCTCGAAGGGAGGTACCTGTCGGAAGTGCTGAGGGAGCATCCGAAGCTCGAACCTCTGTTCTTGGGAGGGACGAAGCCCCCGGGCGAGTACAAGGAGAACAGCTTGGCTTTCGCCGTCAGGGAGCTTCTGGGGGCGGGCGTGAGCCTCGACGCCTACTATTCGCTCGTGACGCAGGGCTTTGAGGCGAGGACGCCTGTAGAGGTGGAGAAGACCGCTTTCATCCGCTTCGTCGAGAGCATTAGGAGCTTAACGGCTGGGATCGTGGGGCTTGCTGCGACGAAAGGTCTGATTTCCGGCTCCGAGGCGGGGGCGGAGCCGCAGGCGGGAGGCATCGGTCTCGACGCCGATGAGCTGGTGGGGCGGCTCGTTGGATTCCTACAGCTCTGCGCGGACACGACCGTCGGCGCCGACCCGCTCGTGACGTTCGCTTGGAACGTCCGCAAAATCACGAGGAAGTATCTGAATGAGGCGTTCCCCGAGACGAGAGACGAGGAGAATATGAGGCTCCTGCACGAGATTCTCGGACTCGAGGAGATATTCACGCCAGAGGTGGAAGACGAGAATGTGAGGAAGAACTATACAGTCTACGGATATCCAGACTTCCTGTCTTGGTATGAGTCGCCAGCAGGCGCAGGTCATCATCTTGGACTAAGACAGTGTAGAGATAGCTCTCTGAGCGAGGCTACTGCTTCAACCCTAGGGGGCTATTTGCTAAGATTAAACGCTAGAATCTGGGGAATATTTATGGACAACACCCTCTCTCAAATATTGAATAACGTGCCAAACCTAAGGCGTGAATATCTAATCAAGTGCGAAAATGTGCTAAGAGACTCGGAGCGTCCGCTGATTGAGGAGATGGAAAAGTGGAGTTGGTGCGGATGTTTAGGCAACCATGTTTTTCATTGCGAAGAACTTGACATAAGTGGCGCCTCATACGAGTTTCGAGGGCAAAAGCGACCATTGCTTAAACTTTTTGACGAAATCATGCCGGCGGTCTTCTTGGGACTCTATGAGATAGTCTTCAGTGAGGATCGTCGCAGGTTTGTAGTGGTGAGGAGGGGGTGTTAGATTGGAGTTGAAGCGTCTTCAGAGGAAGAGGGTGGAGAGGCGTGCGGGTGCGGGTCAGGAGAGTCGTCTTGAGTCCTCTTCACGGGAGCCACGGGGGTTGTCGCCGTCGGAAGGCGGGGAGCGCACGCCGGTGTCGTCTGAGGTTCCGTCGGAAGTCCAAGCCGCCCGGCAGCCGCCTGCGGACGCCTCAAATGAAATTTCTGAAGCAACGCCCTCCGTGAGGCTTGAGGCGAAGCCGCTGGACGCAGGCGTGAGCCGCCCTGAACCCAAATCCGAATCCGGATTCGGATTCGGAGTGCGTCCGCCGAGGCTCGAATTCAAGCTCGTTGGGCGGGAGCTAGATAAGAGCGTAGCCCTCCAAGCCGCTCCCCAAGCCGCCCCTCAGGTCGTCCTCCAAGTCGCCCTCGCCGTTCCTGAACTCAAGCCGTCGCTCGAGCCCAAGCGTCTGGACGCTTCTCTGCCCGACGTTCGAGTCACGGCGACGCCGAACGCCGCCGTCAATCCCGTATTCCTGCCGAGGGTGATGCTTGAAGCGAGGCGATTGGACGCCGCCACGCCGCCCGCCGCCCCAAAGAAGCGTACCGAGCCGGGCGTCGGCATCAAGCCCGCCCTCCTGCCGGAAAGAAGGCTTGAGCCAAGGCTCCTCGATAAGTCGAAGAGGGAAGAAAAGGAGGAAGAGGGGGTTAGGGTTGAGGAGGGGGTGACTCAAGACCGAGCCGAGGAGGTTTCAGCCGGCTTGGAGGAAGTTTTGGACTTTTTGGACTTTATGGGTGAAGGAGCGTCGAGAATTTTCGAAGGAAAGCCCCTCTGCATAATCCTTCAGAAGAGGGAGGAGAGTTGGGAGTATCTCGTTGCGACGATTTGCCGTGAAGCCTACCGTGAGAAGAGAGGTGGACTTCCGGAGCCGATCATCGGAAAATTGGAGGAGCTTAAGTTTGAATTCGAGCCGAGGGTGGAGAACGAAATTGTCGTTGTGGAGGGCGTGAAGCTTGGGGATGAGGAGCAGCAGCTCCTTAGACGAGCCCTGAGCGGGTTTTTCTCGAAGGGGCTTGGCTACCTCATACTCGTCTCCGAAGACCCCGGCGAGCTGGCGGCTTGGATAAAGCAGGAGGTCCCCTCCGTCAGACCGCACCTGCTGGGGCTTTACCCCGAGATGAGCGAGGAGCAAAAGCGGAAGGTCCTCAACTTCGTGAGCGGCAGGCTGCGGGCGACGCCTGAAGCGAAACAGACCGCAGAGGCAGGAATAGTCGTCGAAGAGCAGGTGAGCTTCGGAGAAGCCTTCAAAGAAGCGGTGGATGCCTTCGACAGGAGGCTTGCGGAACTTCTGGACTTCAGCAAAGCTCCGAAGAAGCTCAGGAAGCTGCAGAACAAGCTGGTAGCGAGCGCTCCCGACAAGGGAGAGACGGCGAGCGATGAGCATTCTGCGATGAAAGCCTTCGTCTGGCTCCATGCTTGGAGGGAGCATCGGGGGAGGGTCGTCCCGGAGCTTGAAGACGAGAGGGGCGTTGACGTGCGAGTTCTCGACGAGAATTACGAAGTTGAGACGTTTTACGGCGTGGGCTACCCGATGGCGAAGCTCGTTGAGAAGATGGAGAAGTTCGGGCGGGGTGAGAAGGTTTACTTCGTGCTGCGGAACGTCAGCATCCTCCTGCACCTGCGAGACCTCCTCACCTTCAGGAAGGATTGGAGGGACGAAGGGTACGATGTTGAGATTTTCGGCTTGGACCTCGAAGCGAAGGAGCTCGTCCCGCTGGATCGGGTGGTGTCGTACCTGCGGAGCTAGCTCCGAGACGTGGAGGCAGCCCGAATGCGGCTCGGAGCCCCGACATAGAGCCGGTCGGGAGTCGGGAACTTTCTTTTCCTATCTCTTCCCGCCATTGGCACTCCGTGACGTGCCGTTCTCCGCGCCGTGAGCACGGCGGAGCGGAGAAGCCCCTCTGCGAGCGAAGTGGCTTACCGTTACTTCTGGATGGTAGCCACGCCGGGCTTCGTCGCCGACCCTTCACCCGTCCGCCTCTCGGCTCGCCACCGCATCCGGCTTGAAACCGGTCCGGAGCCGGCGTCCACGGCACCGCACAGCCCGTTGACCGGCACTTGCCCCGATGCCTTCAAGCGTGATGCCGGCACGCCGTGACGTGAGCGCTCGGCGGCTTCAGCGTTTGGTTTCAGCCCTGTGCTTGCGCCGCTCCCGCAGGAATCCGATGGCGACGAGCGTCACGAGCACGCATATTGCGACGAGCGTAACGCTGAGTTTCGAGCGCATGCCCCCTCCGGGCAGGACCTCGCCGAAGGGTATGCCGGTCACCCGCCGCTCCTCGCTTTCGCCGCCGCTCACGTTCGTCGGCGGCTCGCCGCCGCCCGCACCTACGCCTTCGCCGCCGGGCTGCCCTTCACCCCCGGCGGTGTAGTTTCCTTCCCCCCTCCCGCTCCACTCCCACCCGCCTCTCCCGCCGAGACCGCCTCCGCCGCCTCCCCCGCCGATCGTCGGCGGCTGCGTCGGCGTCGGCGTTGGCGTCTCATAGACCGTCACGTTGCACTTGTAGACGTTGTTGCTCTCGTTGAGCTCCAGAACTTCGTGCGAGGCGTCGGCTTCGATTATAAGCGTGTAGACGCCCGGAAGCTGCGGTGTCCACTTGAAATCAGCCCTGAAAGTCTCGCCAGCCTTAAGCTCTTCACAAGGTTTCATCGTCTCGTTTAGCTCCACCCCGCCCTTTTCAACCCTGAAGCCGACGACGAAGGAGCGTGCCTCGACGCCGCCCACGTTCTCCACGAGCGCCTCGACGACGCAGCTCGTGCCCACACAGACGTGCTCGGGGTGCAGCTTCACATCGCGCACCTTCAAATCCGGCGGCAGCCCGACATAAACGTCCTTGTAAAAGACGTTGTTAAACGGGTCCTTCTCGGTGACGTTGTTTTCGGCGTCCGCCTCCGCCACGAGCCTGACCGTCGTTCCAGCGAACTCCGGCGGCGGCGTCCAGTTGAACGTGAGCGTGCGCTCCTTACCGCTGCGCAGCGGCGGCTCGATGTCGAGCGTGCCCACGGTTATGCCTTCGACCCGCAGCTCCACGGTGAAGTTCTCGTTGACGTCGCCGCTGCCGTCGTTGCGCACCGTGACGCTCACGCAGCTCGCAACCCCCGCAAGAGCCGTATCCGTGCCGTTTGCGACCTCGATGCCGGTGACGTTGATGTCGGGCAGCTCCGAGGGTCCGAAGGCGTAAACTCTGCCCTGCCCCGACGTGTAGACCCTGCCGTCGTAGATGACCGGGGAGGAGCCGCCGAGCCCGCTCGAATTCCAGATTTCCTCGCCGGTGAGGGCGTCGAGGCAGTAGACGCCAGCGGTATCGAAGTGCATTCCGGCTTCGCCGCCCGCAAGCGTGCCGACGAGGAGCTTCCCGTCGCTCGAAACAGCCGGCGAGATCGTCCAGCCGCCGACGCCCGCCCGCTCCCAGACGCTGCTACCGTCTTCGGGGTCCAAGCAATAGGTTTTGAGCGTCGAATAGCCGGGAGTGCCGCCGCAGATGTAGATGCGACCGAAGGCGTATGCGGGCGTGGAGTCCGTGCTTATCCCCGCACGTTTCCAGAGGACGCTGCCGTCCACGGGGCTCATTGCGTAGTAAGCGGAGTCGCCCTCGAAATTGTAGGTGCCGAAGAAGAGCGTGCCGTGGACGAGCGTCACGGAGCCCCAGACGCCGTAATCGGTGGGAGCTTTCCAAAGCACCCCACCGCCCCCCGCATCCAAGCAGTAGATGCCGCCCTTGCACAGTGCCGGGTTCCAAGTGCCGATGCCGACGTAGACCTTACTGCCGCCGAACGCCGCGGTTGCGGTCGCCCGCCCGCCGCTCAGGCTCGGCTCGACGCTGCTGTCGAAAACCCAGAGAACCTCGCCGCTCTCGGCGTCCAAGCAGTAGAAGGCGGGATTGCCGCTCGCCCCGTACCTGCCGATGACGAGGAGCGTCGTGTTCCCGACCTCCGCTATCGAGGGGCAGGAATTGGCGACGTAGCCCCCTAAGCTTTGACGCCACAGCTCGTTCCCGCCGGCATCAAAGCAGTAAACGGTACGCCCCGACCCTATGTAGACTCGCCCCCTGTGGTAAACGGGGGAGGACCATGATCCATCATACCTCTTTTCAAGCGGCTTCTGCCAGAGAACCTCGCCGCTCTCGGCGTCGAGCGCCGTCAGGAAGGTGCCTGAATCGTTATCGCAGTAAACGAACACCCTTCCGGCGGCGACGCAGACCTTCGACGACGGAACCGCTCCTATGTCTTCGGTCTCCCAAGCGAGTTCGAATTTGTCCGGCGCCTCCGACGCATAGAAGCCGGCGTCGCCGCCCTGATACTGAGACGGGCTCTCCTCCTCATTGCGCACGAAAAACGGCTCGGCGGTCTCGTCGTGGCTCGTGAAGCTCCCATCGCTCGCCTCCACCCGCAGCAAGTACTCGCCGTCGGGCACCGCCCTCGTGTCCCAGTCGTAAACACCGTCGTTCTCCTCGCCCTCTGAAAGCAAAAGCCAGCTCCGCCCCCCGTCCGGGCTGTACCTCAGCGTGATGTTCAGGGCGTCGCCGTCGGGGTCGCTCGCCTCCCAACGCACGGAGACGACGCCGCTCAGAACCTCGCCGCCCCTCGGGAACAGCAGCCGCACGTCCGGAGCGCCCGAAACTACCTTCGTTACGAGATATGCCACGTTGTTGCTCTCGTTAGCTTCGTAAACGTCGTTGTCGGCGTCCAACAGAACTGCAAGCCCGTAAATTCCGGGCTTTTCCGGCGTCCAAGAGAAGGAGAGGTTTGCAGCCCCGAATACACGTTCCACATGGAGCTTTTCGACCAGGCTCCACGTGTCGTTGGCGGGATTCCCGCCCGCGAGGCGGCGGCTGTACAGCGAGACGTTGAAGCGTTCGGCAGTCCCGCCGACGGTCAGGTTGACGGCGTTGCTGAGGTTTGTGACCGCAATGCTGAGGTTTGCGGCTGCAGCCGCCCCGCCGATCGAAAAGTTCGCCACGTAAACGTCGGGAAGCTTCACGGAGAGCTGTCCTCTGAGCTCGTTGTTCGTCTCATCGCTCTCGAAAACGTCGTTGTCGGGGTCGACGATCAGAGTGTAGTTGAAGATGCCCGTGACGTTCGGCTTCCAGAGCAGCGTGACGACCGCACGCCCGTAGCAGCTCACGTTTTCCAGACGCTCGCAGAAGGTATAGTTCGCGGTCACGTTCGCCGTGACGTTCCCGTCATCCGTCCGGCTCGCCGTGACGTTCGTTGACGCAAAAAACGAGATGTTGAAATTCTCGCCGAAACCGACGACCTCCAGCGGGATTTCGTTCGTGAAGTTCGAGAACAGTGGCGGGAATTCCAATTCCGGCTCCGGCTCCGGCTCCGGCGCCGGTCCCGGCGGCGTCCGCAGGCTCAGGTCCGGAAGCTCGACGGGCACGCTCAGGCTCATCGTGTTGTTCGTCTCGTTGCGCTCGCAGACCTCGTCGTCGGCGTCCACGAGCGCCGTGAGGTTGAAAACGCCGGTGCGCGGCGGACGCCACCTGAAGGAGACGCTCGTGAGCGCCGAGGCTCGACGCTCCAGCACCCTAACCTCGGAAACAAGCTCGTCATCCGCAAGAAGCGAGACGTTGAACGCCCCCCCTTCGTTCCGAACCCTCACCACGACCTCGCACGTGACGTTGGAATACGCAACCGCAGCCGCAACGGCGGCGTCGCCGCCGCTACTTTCCGCCCTGTCGAGGTACGGATTCACGTGAATATTCACCGGGAAGAGGTCTGGGGGCTCTTCCTCGAACACGAACTGGCGGAGCGCCGGCAATCCCTGCCCGAGGAGCGTGAGCGCTGCGAGCGCAGTAGCCTTCACGGGGTCGTAGGAGGGGAAGCTGCCGCCGTCGCCCTGCACGCTCAGCAAGTATTCAACGCCTCTCGTCACGCTCGGAGAATCGTCGCCGGCTGCGAGCAGCGCCATCGTGGCGAGCGCCGTTGACAGCGCATCCGCCTCGTTGCCGCCGAACTCGAACGGGAAGCTGCCGTCCCCCCTCTGCTCAGCCTTGATCAGCTCCAAGGCGCTCCGCAGCGTCGAATTATCGGCGGGCACGCCCGCCGCCATCAGCGCTTGGACGGCGAGCGCCACCGTCGTCAAATCCGCCGCTTCGCCGTCGCCCTCAGCCGCGCTTTCGACGAGCCGCTCGACGAACCGGAAAAGCCGCCCCCGCAGACTCTCAACCCGCTCGGCTCGTACCCTGTAAGCAGAAGCGTTCACCGCACTCAACGCCAGCAGCGCCCACGCCGCCTCGTCCACCCGCATCGTTTCATTTTCGGAAAGCCGCTCAAGTAGAACGCCCTCGCAGTTCTGCCCTGAGAAATTCGAGGGAGCCTCGCCGAACGCCACCGCCATGAGAACCGCCGCTGAGCCGTCGGTCACGCCGTCGGCATCCTCGACGCTTGAGACGTTCAACGTCGAAAGCGCCGTGAAATTTCCGGTCAGGGAGAAGACTGTAGCCGCAAGCGCCCCCGCTCGTACGTCTTCATGC
>JAPHEE010000019.1:8771-16544 GCA_029259545.1 Candidatus Alkanophaga volatiphilum | reverse complement strand
CGGGCGTGGCTTCGCCCTCAGCTTCAAGCTTTGCGGCGGCTAAGTTATGTTCAGGCGCCAAAGGTGCCGAGGACGAATTTCCGAGCGGCAGCTGCGCCGCCACGAGCAGCAGCAGAGAAAAAAAGAGAAAAAACTTGCTCATGATTCACTCCTCCTTGGGGAGTAGTGCCACGGTGCGAAGCTCTCGCTGATGGCGTCGCCGCCCTCCGAGAGTATGCGTGCGTGGAACGCCGCCGAGAACTCCCTGCGTCCCCAGAGCCCCACACGGAGCGGGAAGACCCGCCTCAGCTCCACGTTCGGCGGGAGAACCAGCCTTCGTGAGATCAGCGGCACCGTGACGTTGTACGGCTCGTACACCTCCAGCTCGAACTCGAAGGTCACGACCTGCAGCTCGCCGAGCTCGTTCCTAACCTTTATCTCAAGCCGCATCACGTCGCCCGGCTTGTATTCCTCCTTGTCCACCCAAACCTCGACCGATACCGGAGGCGTCTCCACGACGACCTCGTGGCGGTCGGAGCGCACGTAATGCTCCGCCTCCGCCCAGACCTCCCACGTGCCGCCCGGAAGCCTCAGCTCCGCAACCCCGCTCTCGTTCGCCGGCGTTACCAAAACGATGGTAATACCACCTATTGGGGTCTCTTCAGCCGGAGAAGCCGCACACACTAGGGCGTTCGGCACGGGCTCCCAGGAGCCGGTGCTGTCGTTTAGCGCCTCGACACGCACGAGTATCGGCACGTTCACGAACGTGCGGTTGCTGCTGAGCACGATTCTGAGCGGCTGCTCGCCCCACGCCCCGTAGTACCAGAGGACCTCATCGCCGTCGCTCAGCACGTAGTCGGCGGCGCCGACCGCCGCAAGCTCGTAGTTCACCCTGTAGAGCCAGAACTGCATCGTCGTGTAGTTTTCGGCGACGCCCGCAATCTCGCTGACGTAAAGCCCCCAGCTCGTGTTCACGACGGTGTACGAGAAGTTTCCGAGCTTCGCAGCCTCGTCGAGGGCGCCGAGCGCCGTCGGCGACAGCAAGTGATGCACGTTGCCCTCGCTGTCAACGATGTAGGAGTCGCTGACGTTGACCCAGCCGCTCCAGATGGTTTCTTCAGGAGTTTCGATCCGCACCTTCGCCCTGACCGGCGCCGTCTTCAATGCGTAGACGCAGGCGGCGTCGTTCCCGAAGTAGACGTAGCCGTCGCTTATCGAGACGCCCTGCAGGATGTACCCGCCGCTCGTCCCGGCTTCGTCGCTCGTGAAGCTCCAGAGAAGCTCGCCGCCGTCGCCGTCGAGGCAGTAGACCGTGCCATCTTGGCAGTTCGTCGTGAAGTAGACGTAAACGTCATCGCCATGGACGCTGAGCGTCGGCGACGCCTTCACGCCGCCGTTCGGCTCGAAGCTCCAGAGAAGCTCGCCGCTCTCAGCATCGATGCACTTCACGTCGCCTGGTACGCTGAAGCTGCCCGTGCTGACGTAGACCTTGCCGCCGTGGACCGCAGGCGTGCTGCAGGAGTAGCCGATCTCAACACTCCACCCCTCGTCCGAGAAGCGTCCCGTGCTCTCGTCGAAAGCGACCTTCCAGAGGTAGCCCCCCTCCGACGTGAAGTAAACGTAGCCGTCGTTGTAAGCGATCGACGATTTTATCTTGCCGGCGTCGGCTCGGCTGAAGCTCAGGTAGTCGGACGTGATGTTTATCTCGTGTGCGGTGGTGCCGTTTTCGGCGAAGACGCTGACGAGGTGCGAGCCCCAATCGCCGAAGACCACGAAGTCGCCGACGACGGCGGCGCCGCACCAGTAGTAGCCATAGCCGCTTTCGGACGGACGCACCCAGAGAACATTGCCGTTCTCAGCATCGAGGCAATAGTAGGCGCCGGTCTTTCCCGTGTAGTTGCCGGAGCCGACGTAAATCCTGCCGTCGGCGTACGTTATCGGGCAGTTGAGCTCCGTGGAGATGCCCGGCGGCGTGTGCGCCGAGAGGTCCGTTGCCCAGAGGACTACGCCGCTGTCCGCATCGAGGGCGTAGACGACGCCACCCTTCGTCGCAACGTAGAGCTTGCCGTCGGCGTAAGCCGGCGTCGAGAGCTCGTACTGCCAGCCGTACTGGCGGAGCGGCGTCTCCCAGAGCTTCTCGCCGCTGTACGCGTCGAACGCCGTGACGTAAGCTTTCGCATCGAGCACGAAGACCTTGCCATCCGCCACTATGGGTTCGACGTCAACGCCCGCCATCTGCCAGTCGTCAGGGTGCACCTGCGCCTTCCACGCCACGCTCACGTCGGTGACGGGCGCCGGCTCCGAGGTGACGCCGGAGTTAAGCTCATCGTGCCGGAACTGCGACCACGCCGCTGCGTCCGCCGCCGCTGCCGTCGCCGTTGCCGCTGCCGCTGCCACGGTTAGCACTACGGCGGCGCCCACGAGCAGCGACGCCACCACCAACGCCAGCTCACTTGTCTTCACTCCAACCACCCTGACCAACATACATGGGCTGAGTAAATATACTTTACGAAAGTCAAGCGGTCGCCGGTTAGGCGGCAGCCGGAAATATAGGTTCGGGGGAATGGAGTTTGATGGACGAAGACTCCTTCCGGAAGGGGCTTGAGGAGATTTTTAGGAGCAGAGCTAAGGAGCGATGGTTCGGCTTAGCCATCGAGGAAAAAGACCTCCGGAAGAAGGTTTTGTACTATTCCAAGGTCTTGGAGATCGACCCGCAGGACGTCGCCGCTTTGAACAACAAGGGGCTCGCCCTCAGGAAGCTACAACGGTACGAGGAGGCGATGGCGTGCTACGAACGAGCACTGGAGATCGAGCCTGAGGACGCCGCCATCTGGAACAACAAGGGGGCGGCGCTGAGCGAGCTCGGCAGGCATGAGGAGGCGCTCGCCTGCTTCGAGCGGGCGTTGCGGCTCAACCCCGAGGACGCCGCCTTCTGGAACAACAAGGGGCTCGCCCTCTACCGGCTGGGCAGATATGAGGAGGCAATAGAGTGCTACGAGCGAGCTCTGGAGATCGACCCTGAGGACGCCGCCGCTTGGAACAACAAGGGGATCACCCTTTACCAACAAGGAGAGTACGAAAAGGCGATAATGTGCTATGAGCGAGCTCTGGAGATCGATCCTGAGGACGCCGCCGCTTGGTGCAACAAGGCGCTCGCCTTTTTTAAGCTGGAGCTGTATGAGGAAGCAAAAAAGTGTTACGAGCGGGCATTGCTGATAGACCCGCACTACGAGGTCGCATGGAGCGGTAAGAGGCTCGTGGAGGAGCGGCTGCGCAGCAGGAAAACGCAACCTTAATAAGGCATGCTTTCCCAAATTAAAGCATGCTTTACAGGGTGTTGGCGGTCGTCTGCGTGCTCTCGTTGCTGCTCGTCGCCGGCTGCATCGAAGTCGGCGAGCACCGAGGCTCCTCACCCCCACCCCCGCCGGCGGCGACGCCCCCTCCGGGGGCGACGCCCGCAGAACGCCAGCCGCTCACAAACGTGAGTGCAGGCGTGGAGGCGCAGCTCCTCCCTCTTTACCTCGACATTCTCCAGCGGATTGCGCCGCCGCTGACGGTCGTCGATGACTTCGGCAGGGTCGTCACCGTGCGTGGGAGCGAGCGGATCGTCTCGCTGGCGCCCTCGAACAC
Source organism: Candidatus Alkanophaga volatiphilum (assembly GCA_029259545.1). Taxonomy (GTDB): domain Archaea; phylum Halobacteriota; class Syntropharchaeia; order Alkanophagales; family B39-G2; genus Alkanophaga; species Alkanophaga volatiphilum. The sequence goes on along the minus strand of JAPHEE010000019.1, from coordinate 12,935 downwards.
CGAAATCCTGTTTGCGCTCGGCGTCGGCGGCAGGGTCGTGGGCGTGACCGAGTACTGCGACTTCCCGGAAGAGGCGGCGGAAAGGGAGAAGGTCGGTGGTGTCGTCACCGTCGATGTCGAGAAGGTGGTGGCGCTGCGTCCCGATGTCGTCTTCGGCTGCGAGCTCAACGGCAAAGAAACCTTCGACCGGCTTGCGTCCTTGGGCGTGAGCGTCGTCGGCATAAACCCGCAGAACATCAGCCACATCCTTGAAGACATCCTGCTCATCGGCGAGATCGTGGGCGCCGAGGAGAACGCTTCCGCCCTCGTCGCCGAGATGCAGGCGAGGGTCGAAGCCATTAAGAGCAAGGTGGCGGGGGCGCCGACGCCGAAAGTGGCGCACGTCTGCTGGCACGACCCGTTATGGGTTGCGGGCGCCGGAACCTTCCAGCACGAACTCATAGAGCTGGCGGGTGGCGAGAACGTGTTCTCGGATTTTGAAGACTGGAAGTCCGTGAGTCTTGAGGAGTTCATACGGCGGAATCCGGAGGTGATCATAGTCTCCGTTGGGCACGGTGCCGAGGGCTGGGCGCCCTACGAGTTCATAACGCACGACGAGCGTCTCCGCACGGTGGATGCGGTTCGTAACGGCAGGGTGTACCCCATCGATGCCGACATCATCGCACGGGCGGGTCCGAGGATCGTGGATGCGCTCGAAGAGCTGGCAAGAGACATTCACCCCGAACTGTTTGGGGCGGCGGCGTAGGCGGGCGTGATGAGCGAGGAGCGAGGGCGGCGAGAATGGGAGTGAGAATTGAAAAACGGACGGATACGGACGAGCGGACGAAAATATACCACGTCGTGCTCTTCGACTACGACAACTCGCTCTACGTCTTCTTCAGGGGCTGCAACTTCGCATGTCGGGGTTGCATCCTGAGGAGCACGCCGTGGGACTGCCATGTTCCGGAGGAGGACGCACGCCGCCTCTCATCGCTGGACATCGAGCTGTTGAGGACGCTGACGCTCTCGGAGCTTGAGCGGATCGTCGTCGCCACGGGCGCAGAGCGTGCGGTGCTCGGCGGCGGCGAGCCCACCGTCGATCCTTCGCTTCCGGGGGTGGTCGAGCTTTTAAAAGGTTATGGCGTCCACACCGTACTCCTCACGAACGGGCACGCCCTCGACGAGGGGCTGGCGGCGAGGCTCGAAGCGGCGGGGCTCGACGAGGTCTGCGTCAGCATCAAGGCGGTCACCGAGGAGATACACGAACGCTACACCGGGAAGTCCAACAGGGAAGTTTTGAGGAACTTCAGGCTTTTGAGGCGGAGCGGCATGGGGCTGAGGGCGGAGACCGTGCTGATACCGGGGCTTGTCGAGAAGGACGAAATTGATAGGATAGCGGCGTTCATCGCAAGCGTCGATAGGAGCATACCGCTGAGGATCGACGGCTACACTGCAATCCCGCAGGCGAAGTGGCGGAGCGCAACGCCCTCCGAAGTGCTCGACGCCGTGAGGGTGGCGAAAAGGCACCTTGAGAACGTCTCGTGCCTGCACTGCGAAGTTCCCATCAGGGGCAACGTCGTCTGCGTGTACCCTTGATCCTTCCTCAAGTCGCCTCCCGCCTCAAATGCCGCTCTGAATATTCCGAATGAAATCGTCTATCAGCTCCTTAAATTTCTTGAGGTCGTTTTCATCCTTAAACGCCTCACGTATTCCTACGGAGGGATATTTGTCCGCATGACTGAGAGATTTGACGGTTTCACGAACTTTTCTTTGGAATTCCTCTAAACACTTCCTCACTCACAACTCCCCGTTTCTGAACGTCCCCAAACGCCATCCATAATTTGGCATTGGTGTCGATACCAAATACCTTCACTTTCTCGTCACCTACCTTGCATACGAAATCGAAACTTCCGATCTTCTTCCCTCTCCCGAATTCCACTTCCCCACTACTCCTGCACCAATCGTAGATTTCCCTAACCACATCGACAGCTTCAGGATGCCTCTCTTCGAGAGATTTAAAGAATTTTTCTTCATCCCACATTTCGGTTATGGTGGACGCTGGCTTTGCTAAAACCCCGTGAACGTGTGGTATCAGAATTTCAAGGTCGTTCCCTGTTGTAAATCTGCTGACCTCCAAGGCGTGTATTGAATATCTGCTGTGCTCGTTCACGTAGTCTATGACCCTTTTCAGCTTGTTGTCGATCTCGCTCACTGCGACGATCAAAATGAACGACCCCTCTCTCAGGCTCCGGCTGACACCGTCGATGAACTCCGCATCATCGAATTCACCTTCAAATTTACTCTTAACGCACTCCAACAAACCGCTCCCAACTTTATTTCTGATTCTGCTGTCGAGCTCTTCATAGGTCATTCCCCAGAGACTCGAAGCACATGCGATGACCTGCCCGATGGCTTCGTACGCCTTATTTGGTCTATCTACCTTCTTGCATTCCACAACAGCCACGTCGCCGCTTGGACTGAAAGCCAAGACATCCACGCTCATCGAGCCCGTCCAAAACTCTTTAACTGCAAATACAAGCTCCGATGCACCCCCTCTGATCTCGTCCACCGGTATTATTGAGGGATTTCTGAGAATCAGCTCTTGCAATTCTGTCTCATCATCTATTCTCTCCGGCTTTGCAACGCTCATTTTGCTGTCTTTCCTCACGATTATTTTCATCAAGCAACTTTACGGGCAGCTTTTAAAATTCATGTCGGTACCGCCCTTCGCCGTGAGTTTCGGCGTTAGCGGCGATGCGCGCGCCGGCGTGGACGTGAACACTCTCGCCTCGGCTCATAGTTACGAATACATGAGAACCTTCGCCGGTAGGTCGCCAAAGAGTATGTTTATCTCCCTTTCAGGCTCTCCCATATATTTCACGAGCGTCGAAGGGCGGGCGGTGATGATGACGGCGCTCCGCCAGGCGTCATGTCGTCGTATATTTGCAGCGAAACGCTCGTAGAACTTTTCGACTTTGCGGGGGCTGCCCATTCTAATGCCGTACGGAGGATTTGCAACAATGACGTCATAGTCTAGAGGGAGTTCACAGGCATCCGCCTTGAAGAACGTAACGTCCACGCCAGCGAGCTTCGCGTTCTCTTCTGCACCCCTGAGGTAGCGTTCGTTGATATCACTCCCAAATACTCTCAGTTTCCTCTTTGTGGGCTTATACTTACAACGGAACTCTTGAAAAGGCTCGCTATTGAAGAGAGGCATGCTGTAAAGCTTTACTTCTTTCATGTTCGGGATGCCACACGCATACCTTGCCGCCTCTATTGGAATCGTTCCAGAGCCGCAAACGGGATCTATTAGGCTCTCATTAAACTGCCAGCCTGAAAGGCGTACGAGTGAATATGCAATCGTGGGTTTTAACGACGCAGGGTGTTTGAAGCTTCGATAGCCACGTTTTGCAAGACTTTCTTCACCCGTCGTGTCGATGCCGACCCAGAAATTATCATCTCTGACTTCCACACGCACGATGATGTCCGGCTCTTCGAGATTCACTTTCAGACGCCTTCCAGTTGCTTCCATGTACGAGTCGATGACCGCCTGCCCAACCGTCGCCGCGACGTCCACCGAGGTGAAATCATGTATGCCGCACCTCTTAGCTCGAACTGCAAAGCTATGCTCAGCCTTTATATACTTGGAGAAATCTACCTCCCTCGTCTTCCTGTAAATGTCATTTAATCCCGAGAAATGTTCTTCAAGGAGGAGCACGATGACCCTGTGGAGCGAGCGTCCTAGAAAATTCAACTTGAAGAGATCGAATTCTTCGCATTCAAACTTCACAAGCCCCAAGTGTACCCTCTCGGCGCTCTTACCGGTGAGCTCTCTTATTTCTTCTATTGTAACTTCTTCTAAACCCTGCGTAGTCGTCGCCACCCCCTTCATTTTCTCTCTTGCACCATAAGCACCGAGAGCATGCTACTGCTGCAAGGGTTAAAGTTTTAAATAATAGCAGACTTGATCGTTTGCTTGGTGTATATGCGATTTAGAGTTGCGATACTATGCGTTTTAAGCTTTTTGTGGGTAGTAAGTGGTGTTGTTTGTGCCTTAAGCCTCTCCAGCTCAGGTGGTGGAGACTGGCAGTATTATAAGATAATCACGATAAGAGAGCGCTCTGGTAATACGCTTATAGACTTTCAGGTGCCTGTAATCCTTGACGTTTCTAATTTTGGCTTTTC
>JAPHEE010000019.1:2903-8509 GCA_029259545.1 Candidatus Alkanophaga volatiphilum | reverse complement strand
GGGGGGTCTGGAACTGGAAGATTCTCAGTCAATAAAGGCGTGTTGACGTTATATGTAATGGACCGCTCGTACTACGATGACGCTCCAGCGCTCCTCATATCTAAGAGCACGTTGAACTCTGGAACTATAAAGATAAGAGTGAAAGAGAAAGTATCTGGCGGCACCTCTCAAGGCTCTTGCCTGTTTACACTTCTAACTTTTGATGGTACGTTAAGAAGATTGAGCAGCTGGGCTGGTGATTACAGACCATGTTACGACGCAGGGGTTAAGCTAGATTCTAACGGCAAATATTACATCCTATGGACAGACAAAGATGCGGACGCAGAGCAAGAGCTTAGTGTTGCTAGTATCAATAAAGACAAGTGGAACACCGTGGAATTCTCACTAGACTTGAGCAAAGGAGCTCTCAGGTCGGAAGAGCCGTATAGTACTCTTACGTTAACGATTACGGACGGTTTGGTGGAAAGATTAAAGCAGCCTTACATATATTTAGGCATTGCCAGAAGCGGGGCTGGGAGTTTTGATGCTTTCATCGACTTCATTCTTGCCCGTAAGTACGTCGACCCCGAGCCTGAGATAACAGTTTCGCATGAGTATCTTGTTGAGAAGGCACCTGAGTTGAAATTGAGTTTAAAACTTGCTGAGACGAAACTAAAGTTAGGGGAGGCCAGCTCTGCTGAGCTGAGCGTTGAAAACGTGGGCAACGCTGCCGCATACGACGTACAGCTGGCAGTCACGGCAGCCACTGGGTTGAAGGTAACTGACGGTGAGTTTTCGATTTCGAGCCTAGAAGCGGGAGAGGGGCGGAAGTTCGAGCTGGAGATCGTAGCCGAAGACGCGGGTGTTTTCGAAGTCAACGCACGTGCGGTCTACAGGGATGCTATGGGGAATGAGTACTCACGAGAAGTAGAAGAGCAGATTGAAGTTTATAAAGAAGCTGAGGAGGAGAAGGAGGGCGAGGAAGTACCTGATTTCGAACTTTTATCGCTCGTAGCTGCAATGTTCGCAGCCATCTTAATTAGAAGGTTGCAGCGGCTATCGCGGCGTTAAACCACTCATGAGCTCAGTAAAATCCCAAGGTGTACCGTTTTGCCTTCGATATCCCAAGTCTTCTCGTAAGCCTGCGATTCTGTGGGTGGACGCCCTTCCACGAGGCTCGTCGCCAGTGTTTCTTCCTTGACGTAATCCTCGAATTTTCGTATTGCCTCTTTGATGTCAGCGTCGCCTTCATAAAACACTTTGATGCTGGCGGTGTACTCGAGATCGAGCTCCTTCCGCATCTCTTGGATCCGGCGGACGACGTCCCTCACCAGCCCCTCTTCCCGAAGCTCCGGCGTGAGCTCCGTGTTTATGAATATGGCGACGCCGAGCGCCTCGCCCTTTGCGAAGTTCGGGCGTTCGGCAAGCTCGACCGTCACGTCTTCGGGCGTGATCCTCACGGGCGGACCGCCGTCGCCGACCTCCAGCATGAAGAAGCCTTGTTCTCCGAGGGCGGAAGCCAGCCCCGCCGCATCGGCACGCCGCAACGCCTCCACGACGGCGGGCGTCCTCGCCTTGTACTTCGGTCCGAGCACCCCGTACTTCGGCTTCACGACGTGCGTCACGAACTCGGAAGCGCTGCCGAACCTTATCCTCTTGACGTTGAGCTCGTCTCGGAGGATCGGCAGCAGCTTTTCGATCTTGGAGGCGGTCGCCTCGTCGCAGACGACCACGGCTTCGCTCAGCGGCTGCCGTATCTTTATGCCGGCGCTCGCCCTCGCAAACCTGCCGGCTTCCGCAAGCTTCGAAACCAAAAGCATGCTCTCCTCAAGCTCCTTGTCGATCAGCTTCTCGTCAGCCTCCGGGTAGTCGCAGAGGTGCACGCTCTCCTCCGCATCCTCGTAAACGCTCCTCACGAGGTTCTGGTAGATCTCCTCGGTGACGAACGGGACGAGCGGAGCAAGAAGCTTGCAGAGCGTCACGAGCGTCTCGTAGAGCGTGAGGTAAGCCGCATCCTTGTCACGGCTCGCCTCCGCCGTCCAGAAGCGCCGCCGTGAGCGCCGCACGTACCAGTTGCTCAGCTCCTCGACCACGAACTCTTCGAGCTTCCTCGCCGCCAGATGGAGCTCGTACTCGTCGAGGTGCGCCCGCACGTCCCTGATTAGGGAGTTCAGCCGTGAGAGGAGCCAGCGGTCGAGCGGGCTCCTGTCCTCCGCCGGGATGCTTTTCGCCCTCGGGTCGAAGTCGTCGATGTTCGCATAAGTCACGAAGAAGAAATAGACGTTCCAGAGGGTGCTCAGGAACTTCCGCATCTTTTCGAGGACCGCCTGCTCGTAGAAGCGTTTGTCGTCCTCGGGCGGGCTGACGGCGTAGAAGTACCAGCGGAAGGCGTCCGCCCCCTCCCTGTTGAAGATCACGTTCGGATCGACGACGTTGCCGAGCCGCTTGCTCATCTTGCGTCCGTGCTCGTCGAGGATGTGCCCGAGCGAGAGCACGCTCAGGTACGGCGTCTCGCCGAAGACCGCCGTCGAAACTGCGAGCAGCGAGTAGAACCAGCCGCGGGTCTGGTCGATCGCCTCTGTTATGAACGTCGCCGGGAAGTTCTGCTCGAACTCCTCGTAGCCCTCGAACGGGTAGTGCCACTGCGCAAACGGCGCCGCGCCGGAATCGTACCAGCAGTCGATCACGTCCGGCACACGGCGGGCGTCGCCGCCGCACCGCTCGCACGTCAGCACGAGCTCGTCAACGTAAGGGCGGTGCAGATCCAAGCTCTCCTCGGTCGGGAAGACTTTAAAGAAGTTCTTGGCTTTCCTCTTCAGCTCCTCGATGCTCCCTATGAAGATCTCGGCGCCGCACCGCTCGCAGATCCAGATCGGGAGCGGCGTCCCCCAGTAGCGCTCTCTGCTCAACGCCCAGTCCACCACGTTCTCAAGGAAGTTCCCGAAACGCCCGTGCTTCAGATGCTCGGGGTACCACCTCACCTTCTCGTTGTTCGCCAGCAGCAGGTCCCGAAGCTCGCTCATCTTGATGAACCACGTTTCTCTGGCGTAGTATAGGAGCGGGGAGTCGCAGCGCCAGCAGAACGGATACTTGTGCACGTAGGTTTCCCGCTTGTAGAGCAGCCCCCGCTCTTCCAGCATTTCGATGATTTTCGGGTCGGCGTCCTTCACAAAGAGCCCGGAGAGCGGCGGAATCTCGGCGGTGAAACGCCCGCTGCTGTCCACGGGCTGCGTGAAGCCCAGCCCGTGCTCTTTGCATACTTCGTAGTCGTCCTCGCCGAACGCCGGCGCAATGTGGACGACGCCCGTGCCCTCATCAAGGGTCACGAACGTCGCGCACACTATCCTGTGAGCGTCGCCCCCCTCGATCTTGGCGTACGTGAACGGCGGCTCGTAACGCAGTCCCTCAAGCTCGTAGCCCTTGTAACTTCCTAAAACCTCGTAATCGTCGTCTAGGACGTGCAGGCGTGCTTCTGCGAGGATGAGGCGTTTCCCGGCGTGCTTCCCGCTCTTCAGCTCCACCTTCACGTATTCGTAGTCGGGGTGCACCGCCAACGCCACGTTTGAGAGGAGCGTCCACGGCGTCGTCGTCCATGCCAGCACGAACGTGTTCTCGACGTCGCCGACGTCTGCGCCCTCGACGGCTTTCAGCGGAAACATCACAAATATCGATGGATCTTCAACGTCCTTGTAGCCCTGTGCGACCTCATGGCTGCTCAGCGGCGTCTCGCACCTCGGACAGAACGGCACCACCTTGTGCCCCTTGTAGAACAAGCCCTTCTTCCAGATTTCTTTCAACGACCACCATACGGACTCTATGTAGTCATTGGTGAACGTGATGTAGGGGTTATCCATATCGATCCAGAAGCCGACGCGCTTCGTGGCTTCGACCCACTCACGCTCGTATCTGAAAACGGACTCTTTACAAAGCTTGTTGAACCTCTCGATGCCAAATTCCTCGATCTCCCGCTTGCTGCTGATGCCGATCTCCTTTTCGACCTCAATCTCCACGGGAAGCCCGTGCGTGTCCCAGCCGGCTTTCCTCGGCACGTAGTAGCCGCACATCGTCTTGTAACGCAGCACCAAGTCTTTGACGGCTCTCGTCATGATATGCCCGGGGTGCGGCGCCCCGTTTGCGGTCGGCGGGCCCTCGACGAACACGAAGCGTTCGCGACCTTTACGACGCTCTACACTCTTCTCAAAAATCCTATTTTCTTCCCAGAACGCAAGTATCTGCCCCTCAAGCCTTGGGAACTCGGGCTTTAATGGCACCTCCTTGAAACGCCCCATCCTACCCCCATCCCTCCTTTAAGCACTAACCTTAAAAATTCTACGCCACGGCACGGGCTGCAAACGCCGCCGGGAAGCTTGGCGAGTTGCGGCATCTGCGGGGCTGTAGGAAGCGGGCGACGAGCCGACCGGCGTGATAGGTTGAGCGGGCGTGGCTGAGCCGCCCGCCGGCTGCGGGACGCAACGCTCAGCCGCCTGTCCCGCTCGCACGGAGCGCCGAACCCATCATAAGTTTTATCCCTCCGCCTTACACATGATGGCGGATGAAGCTCAGGAGGAGCGGGCGCAACCCCATCCTGAAGCCCAGGGGCGACGATTGGGAGGCGCTGGCGGTGTTCAACTGCGCAGCCATCGAGAGGGGCAGCCGGATATACCTTTTGTACCGTGCGGTCGGGGAGTATCGGGAGTATGTATCACGCCTCGGGTACGCAGTTCTGGACAGGGAGCTGAACTTGGTCGAGCGGTCGAGCGAGCCGGTGTTCGGACCTGACGTGAGGCTCTGGGAGGTGTCTGTGGAGGATCCGAGGCTGGTGGAGGTGGAGGGAGAGGGGAGGTGTACATGACGTACGTCACGACCCCGACGCCCGCGCCGCCCGCCGCCGTCAGGCTGAGGCTCGGACTCCCGAAGCCGCAGCAGGCTCACCCGAGGGCGGCAGTCGCAAGACTCAAGGGCTTCTGGGAATTCGAGCGGCTCGGGGTGATAACCCCCTACGACGCTGAGGAGAGGGACGTGGTTCTGTTCCCTAAGAAGTTCGACGGCAGGTTTGCGGTGCTGCACAGACCCGCAAACTGGGTGGGTTCAGGATATCCGGTGAGCGCTCCCAGCATCTGGTTTGCGTGGCTCGACGGGATTCCGGGGGTGATGCACGGGCACCGTGTGGTGATGGAGCCCGAGGAGGAGTGGGAAGCCAGCAAGATCGGAGCCGGTCCCCCGCCGATAGAGACCGAGGAGGGCTGGCTGCTCATATACCACGGGGTTGACGAGAACAACGTTTACAGGGCGGGCGCCGCCCTCCTCGACCCGAGAGAGCCGTGGAAGGTGATAGCACGGACCAGGGAGCCGATACTCGAACCGGAGGAGGAATACGAGAGGGAGGGCGACGTCCCGAACGTCGTGTTCCCGGAGGGAGCCGTCGTCCTCGACGGCGAGCTCTTGGTGTTCTACGGCGCCGCCGACAAGGTGTGCTGCGTCGCGAGCGCAACCCTGAACGAGATACTGGATGCGCTCATGTCCAGCGCCTAGCTCCTTGAGGGCGACGGGGCTGAGGCGAGGCTATGAAAATAGCGCTCCTTTCCAGGTGGAACACGGCGTGTGTCGTCTCGCTGCACGCCGAACTC
>JAPHEE010000019.1:0-2612 GCA_029259545.1 Candidatus Alkanophaga volatiphilum | reverse complement strand
GAGAACCCCCTGTTCTACGAGTTCGAGTGGGATGCGGTGGTGTGCTTCGACGAGCGGTACGAGCGGCAGTGGGCGCCGATATTCGGAGAGAAATTGCACGTGATACCGTTTCCGACGGGACCTTTGAAGAGGGGGGACCGGCTGGAAGCCAGAAGGAGGCTCGGGCTGCCTCCTGAGAGCAGAATCGTATTCAGCTACGGCTGGGCGCCCGAGCTGCACATCCTGCCGGTCCTGCCCTCGATGGAAAGGCTGAGCGAGGAATTCGAATTCACCTACTTGGTTCTGACCCCCCGGAGGGTCGAGGGGCTTGAGGGGCGTGCATTCGTGGAGGTCAGGCACGAGATGCCGCCGATGGAGCGGATATACGAGTACCTCCACGCATCCGACATATGTCTCATCCACAAGGAGGCACGTGAGGTGCGGGAGGGTGAGGTCGTGATCTCGACGTCGGTGCTCATGTGCATGGGCGCCCTGACGCCCATAGTCACGGCGGACACCGAGTTCGTCCGGCTTCTGGGAAAGGAGGTGATAAAGTACCGCTCGCCGGCGGACCTCGAAAGGACGATCGCCGGAATATTCAGATCCGAAATAGACGTTGAGGAGACCCTCAGGGCTGCTGAGAGGTACGTCGTCGAGAACTCGCCCGAAAGGATCGCAAGCGAGTTTCTCAAGCTTTTTGACGAGTTGTAGTTTGGTTTGCAGCCGGCGGCGACGAGCCGGCTGCGGCGGGGGTGAGCGGCGGGGGTGATGCGGCGGGGACTCCCCAACAAGCCCTTCGCCTTCTCCTCAACCTCAGCCTCAGCTTGAGGCTCCGGCGCCGCAGAAGAGCTTGCAGCCGGCGATCACGTTCTGCCCGTAGGAGATGCCGCCGTCGCCGTTCGGAATTTCGTTGTGCGTCAGCAGCCGCAGCCCGCCGTGGCGTCGCCGCACGAAGCCCTCGACGATCGTCGTTATCGGCTCGTTGTAGGAGACGCCGCCCGTCATCCCCACGTTTAAACCCTCTTTCTCGGCGAACTCCAAGGCTATGCTCACGAACTCTTCTAACAAGGCGTATACGAAGGAGTAGACGAAATCAGCCTTTTCGGCATCGTCCAAGCCGGCGGCGGCGTGCGGCGGCGCCTCCTCGAAGAGCTGCTCGAAAAGCTCCAGCGTCATGACCTCCCGCACGCCGCCACGGGGCTTCGACGCCGCCTTGAACTCGTGCTTCGGCTTCGGACTCGGACCCGGACTCGGACTCGAATTCGAATTCGGCTTCGGCTTAGGCTCCGGCACCGGCACCCCGCCGCTTTTCGCAGCACGACGCAGCCCCGCATCCAGAAATCTTTCAAGCTTCATCGCAGGCTCGCCCTCGTAAGTCATGCGGCGGCAGACGCCGAAGTAGCACGAGAGGGCATCGAGCACCCTGCCGAAGCTGCTCGTCAGCGGCGCCGTCCGCATGAGCTTCCTTAAAATCTCCTGCTCACGCTCGCCGAGGTTGAGGGCGGCGCCCACATCCTGACCCACCCCCAGCTTTTCAGCGATCGCAAACACGAACCGCCGAGGATCTCTTATTGCGGCGTCGCCGCCGGGCAGCGGCAGCTCCTGAAGGTGCGCCACCCGCTCGAAATCGTGAAACGATGCGATGAGAAGCTCGCCGCCCCAAGCGTTCCCGTCGCTGCCGTAGCCCGTGCCGTCGAGCGTGAGCGCCACGACACGGGCGTCGCCGCTCACGGCGTCGCCGAGCATGCCGTTGTCGAGCATCAGGGAGGCGGCGTGCGCCCAGTGGTGCTGGACCTCGACGAGCTCCGCATCGAACTCCTCGGCGAGCTCCCGCCCCACGCCCCTCGTCGCATATCTCGGATGCAGATCCACGGCGACCGCTGAAATCCCCTCTATGCGCAGCATCCGCCTGAAACGCTCCACGCCGCCCCGCAGGAACTCGATGACGCCGTAGTGTCTTGAGTTTCCGATGAACTGCGACGAGAACAGCTTGCCGCCGGCGGAGATGCAGAACGTCACGTCACGCTCCGCTCCGAGGCTCAGCACCGCCTCCTTGTAGGGGACGGCGAGGCTGAGGGGCACGAAGCCCCGGGAGCGCCTCAGAAAGAACTTGCGAGCGCCATAGCACCGCACGACGGAGTCGTCAACCCTGTTCACAATGCGGCGGTCGTGCAGCAGATAGAAGTCGGCGGGCAGCGCGAAGGCGTCGTCGTTCTCTATGACCATCGGCTCGCCGGGGAGGTTCGCCGACGTCATTATGATGCCGTCCGCCTCCAAATAATGGAACAAAACGTGCTGGAACGCCGAATATGGCAGGTACACGCCGATGTTCCCCAAGCCGGGCGACACGAGCTCGAAGATCTCTCTGACCTCCGGCGAGACCGCAGCCCGCTTTTTCAACAGCACGATGGGGCGTTGCGGCGACCTCAACAACGCCTCCTCAAACTCGGAAATCTCGGCGTACTCACGGACGGTCGCAACGTCCCGGAACATCACCGCAAACGGCTTCGCCTCCCTCCTATAATCACGACGCAACCGCCTTATCAGCGGCGGCGAGAGCTTGCAGACGACGTGCATCCCGCCCCAGCCCTTCACCACCCCCACGTGCCCCTCGTCGATGAGCCTCGCAAATT
>JAPHEE010000018.1:34872-36355 GCA_029259545.1 Candidatus Alkanophaga volatiphilum | reverse complement strand
GAGGTCACTTATCCGCTGTTCGAGTTGCAGTTAACGTCGCGCCTCTTAAATCCCTCCTCGTCCGAATACCTTTCTATGAGTGTTGAGAGCCTTTCGCCGTACCAGCCACGCCTCACAAACCTAGGATATATAGGAAGACGCTCTCTGAGCAAGAAAGGCTTCACCGCAGCTTCAAGCTCATTCTCGCTTGGCCATGCCGCCTCGGGGTTGATATAATCCAAAGTAACCTCGGAGATCCCACCGAGGTCGGACGCTCCCAGCTCTAAGAACTCCTTCAGTCTCTCTAACGGAACTAGGTTCGGCGGTATTTGGATAGCGACGTCTTTTGGCAGTATCCGGCGGGCAGTGACCACCACCCGCTTCATCAGCTCAATGCTCGGCGACGTTTCGTTGCACATCGGCGTGTTTGGTTTCGGGAGGAATGGCTGTATTATCACCTCTTGGATGTGCCCATATTTCTCATGGAGTCTTTTTATTGCTTCAAGCGAGGCGATAATGTCTGAAAACGCTTCACCTATGCCCACAAGAATGCCCGTTGTGAACGGGATTCTCAGTTTTCCAGCGTCTCCGATGGTCCTGAGACGTAGCTCAGGCCTCTTCCCCGGTGACCTCTCGTGCGCACGTACGCGGGCGACGGTCTCAAGCATTAAGCCCATAGATGCATTAACGTCCCTCAGATAACGCAGCTCCTCATAGCTGAGAACTCCAGCGTTCGTATGTGGCAGCAAACCTTCACGCACGGCGAGCTCGCAGAGCGCTCGTAAATATTCGAGCGTTGAGCTGTAACCAAGCTCTTTCAGCCAATCCTTGTACTGCGGGAACTCTCTCGAAAGTTCGGGTTTCTCGCCAAGCGTGAAAAGAGCTTCAGTAGCACCCCTATGCCGCGCTCCCCTTAGGAACTTTAAAACTTCAGCCTCGTCGAGCAGGTAAGCGTCTCTGAGATGCCTCGCTTTGAAGCCGCAATACGCACAATCATTCCTGCAAACGTTAGTTACAGGTATGAAAACGTTTTTTGAAAAAGTTACGTACTTGTTGCTGCTTTCAGCCAGCATTTTCAATGCTCCCGCCGTCTCACTGTTATCGGAATCACTCCCAGCTCGAATTCCATGATCGCTATTTCGATAGGGTCGGTTTCGTTGGTCTCAATAAGCACGGGCGCCCCCATCGCTATCTGCAGCGCCCTAGCCCCTATTATCCTTGCCTTTTCGTACTTCGTGTATTTCCCTTTGAAATAACTTTCCTCGCCCGTCAAGGTCGTAAAAGGAGTAAAATGGTGGGGTCGCTGAGATTTGAACTCAGGTCACGGCGTCCCGAACGCCGCAGGATGTCCAAGCTACCCCACGACCCCTCACAGATATGGGACGATTTCATCTATCAATTCGGCATGCGTCAGCAGCATCCTCCTACAACAATACCTCCGGACGCCAAGCTCGTCAAGCACGGTCTTCGGATCCTCCCCACGTTCTGTCCTCTTCTTGTATTC
>JAPHEE010000018.1:0-34533 GCA_029259545.1 Candidatus Alkanophaga volatiphilum | reverse complement strand
AAAATTTTCTCCTTAACTACTTCCGGCTGTATGGCGTCAAGAGCCATTTTATTTATTCTCACCATGCCCCGCCCCTCTTTAATGGTCGCCCTCGCAACCGCCGTCTTCCTCTTCCCCACAGTATTTACAATCCGCTGGGGCATTTTGCTCACCCTTCTGTCTTTGGTGTCCGTATCCCAGTCCCAGTCCCAGTCCTAGCCCTAGGAGCCCACCCTAAATGCTCAGCAACTTCACCTAGCGTGACAAACTTCAAATGCTTAAGCCTTTCCATACTCGCCTCCTTTATCTTCTCTTTATCCTTATTAACATATTCTTCGGGCACCCCTATATAAACACGAAGCCTTGAAAAAGCCTCTCTACCTTTCGCCTGCTTGTACGGAAGCATACCTCTTATTGTCCTTCTTAAAATCCTATCGGGCATTTTTGGGAAATATGGACCTTTTTCTTTCGAGCCCCTATCTCTCTTCCTCTTATATGTCTCAAAGACCATCTCGCGGGAGCCGCTGATCACCGCCTTCTCAGCGTTCACTATTGTGATCCGCTCGCCGCTCAGCAGACGCTTTGCAACGATGCTCGCCAACCTCCCTAAGATGAGGCCTTCCGCATCTATTACCTTCTCCTCGCCGTCCTTAGACATCTTTAGCACCCCTACGCCATTATCCTTACGTTTGAACCTTTGGGATTCTCCCTCATAAGCTCCTCTATGCTCATGCACCTCCCGACGGCGTTTATGCTCTCGTAGGCGCTCTTGCTGAAACTGAGCGCTGCGACGGTGACCCTGCGCTCAAGCTTCCCGCTGCCCAAGACCTTGCCCGGCACTAACACAATCTCACCGTCCTTAGAGTGCCTGTTTATCTTGCTGAGATTTACTTCCGCGTATCGGCGGCGTGGCTTCTCGAGACGCTCCGCCACGTCCTTCCAGAGCGCTACACCTTCCTCCTTTGACTTCCTCTTCAGCTCTTCTATCAGCCGCACTGTCCTGACGTTCTTACTTAAGACCCGACGCCTTCTCCGCATCACTCTTCCCTTGAAGCGATGACAGTATATAAATATTGTGTTCGTGGAACGCCAGGAAGGGCTCAGAACGCCGCTACGACTGAAAGATTAAATTAAATCTTGGAGAAAGTAGCTACATGCCGACGATAGATGAGGAGGTAAAAGGGAAGAGAGGTGAACTGCTGAGTCTGCTGAAGAAGCTCGTTGCGATACGCACGGACGTGCCGCCGGGTGAGAATTATAATGAGATCATCGACTTCCTGATCCCAAAGTTTGAGGCTTTCGGTTTTAAATGCGAAAAGGTTGAAATGCCGCAGGAGGTTTACGAGACGAGACAAAAGCAGGAGGGCTTGCGGGGCGAGCGCGTTAATTTGGTGGCGCGTCGTGATGCCAAGAGCGGTGCGGGAGCGAAGGAACGCCTCACCGTGTACACGCATCTTGATGTCGTACCTGCAGGCAGCGGCTGGCACACCGATCCCTTCGAAGCTACAGTGCGTGACGATAAAGTCTATGGACGTGGCGTTGCCGACTCGAAAGGGGCGGTGGCATGTCTATTAACGGCGTTAAGCGTTGCTGAGACGCTGGAGCTTGAGCAGAAGCGTGATTTGGAGGTGGTCCTGACTACTGATGAGGAGGTAGGTCCTTATTCAGGACTTTGTTACCTTGCGGATGCAGGCTTCCTCACTGGAAAATACTTCTTGTGTATGGATGGGGACAACGACGGCGTCTGCGTGGCGACAAACGGAATAATAGTTTGGGAAGCCGAGATTTTCGGAAAATCCTGCCACAGTTCGTATTCCTTCATCGGGGAGAACGCCATAGAGAAAGCGAATTTGCTGCTGAACGAGCTGATGCAGCTGAAAGGCACGATTGAGCAACGGACTTCGAAAATGCCCTGTAGTCCGTTTTTAAGGGAACTCACGGGCATTGAGAGAATGCGAGCTGTGTTCAACGTCACGATGATGAACGCAGGCGTCAAGGAAAACGTGATTCCCGAGCGCTGCGAACTACGGGGTGACCGCCGTTACCTCCCGGAGGAGCCGCTTGAAGAAGTTCTGCATGAGCTTGAGGAGCATTTCAAAAGGGCGACGGAAAAGCATGGGATAAGAGCAAGATGGGAGTTTAAGCCGATGTATCCGCCGATGTTCACCGATCCTAACGACAGCTTCGTAGAGGAGGTGCGGCGCAATGCATCAGCGGCGTTTCGCAGAGAAATGGAAATAATAGGGGTGCAAGGGAGCTTAGACGTCGCCTACGCCGTTAAGAAGACGAAGCAAAAAGCGTGCGCATTTGGCGTTGGGCGTTCTGTTGAGAGCAACGCGCACGCACCCGATGAGAACGTCCGCATCGATGATCTGCTGAACTACACAAAATTTTTGATGCTTTCACTGTTTAACTTAGATTGAATGATAAGGAAGTTCAGAAGAGAAGACTTGCCTAGGATACTTGAAATAGAGCGTGATGCATTCCCAAAATCCTCCTACAGCAAGTATACCTTTCTGTATTACGCAAAAAAACTCCCTGATAACTTTTTAGTTTATGAGGACGACAGAAGTGGCGAGGTTCTGGGGTATGTCATTTTCTACGACGACGGGCACATAATATCCATAGCGGTGGCAAGGGAGCACCGCCGTCATGGTGTAGGCACGGCACTTGTGCGTGGGGTTTTAAAGGCGTCGGGTGGAAGGGCGTTCGTAGAAGTGCGAGAGAGTAATGTAGGTGCGCAAAGATTCTATGAGAAATTGGGGTTTAAGCGGGTTGGGAGGTCGCCAAGATATTACGGGGATGAGGATGCCATACTCATGGAGCTTGTCGTCTCGCCGTCCTGCTGAACGACCTTCTTTATTCGTATCATATTTCGCTTTAGACGGTGCTTGCTGCCCATTATCGACAGAACTTTTTCAACTGCCAGCTTCTCGCTGAGGCATTCCACCTCTTTACGAAACTTCTGCCATTTGTTCCCCGTCCGGAACTCCCCCTCCACCAAATACCGGGGCATCAAGGTTCATGAAATGGGACTTTTTAAGAAGTTTTCGGAAAATATTATCTTCCAGCATGGACGCCTCCACAATCAGTAAGATCGTCGTCGCATTTTCCGTTGCGGGAATAGTTTTTCTTTACTGGATTTCGACGCTCGTTGCCCCCGTAAAAGTTGAAATAGAGGAAATTCCAAGTTATGAGGGAAGATACGTGGAGGTGGAGGGCGCGGTTTCTGACGTTAGGGTCGTAAGCGGCGATGCCTGCGTGCTGACGCTGTGGCGTAACGGTTCTTCCGTCGACGTCTTCGTGAGGAAGGGCATTAAGCTCAATGTGGGTTACGGTGACGAAGTGCGTGTGGTGGGAACCGTTAAGCTTTATGAGGGAGAATACGAGATTTTCACGTCTGCAGACCAGGTAGAACTATTGAATAAGAGCCACGTTGCTGTTTTCGTGTCGCAAGTGGCAGCAAAGCCGCAGGAATACGTCGGCGGGCGGGTGTGCGTCGTTGGTAGCGTCACGAAGCTTTACACGAACGTGTTTTACGTAGAGAGTGGCGGGTGCGAGCTGCGAGTTGTAGCAGACGCCAACGTGACCGAGACGCTCAGCGTCGGCGATAAAGTCGTTGTGGACGGCGTTTTCGAATACGATGCGCGAAACTTAAGGTACGAGTTACGGCTCCTTACCCTGCGTGAAGCGTTTTCTTTTTAACTCGCTGAGCTTAAACAGGCAACATGGACAGACTGACGGCTGCGCTTGTAACGGCTACGGTGGCGGTCGCAGGCGTGGCGACGTTCATCGTTTACCGCTTCGGCTGGCTTTTCCTGCTGAGATTGATCTTAGGCTTGGGATTCGCTGGGCTTGCAATAGTTTTTGCGACGTTGCTCGTGCTCCTCGCTTACGCAAGGTCGCCGCTTTACGCCATGCTATCGTTCCTCGGCTTGTTATCGTCGGCGTACGCCGCTTACCAGTGTTACACGTGGGCGGCGCCGCTGCACGTCGTGTACATCGTCGTGGCTTACATTGCAGCTGCCGCCGCCGGCTTCTGGTACATCTCGGAGCCCGCCCTGAGCCCGCTCGAAAGGGTGAGGAGCGCCCGCTCCTTAGAAAAAGCGGGGAACTACAAGGCGGCGGCTCGGAAGTACGAGAGGCGTGGCGACTACACGAGGGCGGCGGAGTACTACGAGCGTGCGGGCATGCCGGAGTCGGCGGCGTGGTGCTACGAGCGTGCTGGCGAGCTTAGGAGGGCGGCAGAACTTCATGAGAAGATCGCCGAGGGGAAGAAGGATAGTTACCATTGGAGGGAGGCGTACGAGCTTTGGAAGAAAGCGGGTGAGAAAAAGCGGGCGGCGGACTGTCTTTGCCGATATGCCGAGAGCGAGCCGTGGTACTGGGACGACGTCGCAAAGCTCTATGAGGAGGTAGGCGACGAGGAGAAGGCGAAAATGGCGTGGCAGCACGCCCTGGATTACTACGTGAAGGAAGCCGCTGAAGAGGGCGTCTTCTGGGAGGACGTCGCGAACATCTACGAAAAGCTCGGCAAAACCGAGGACGCAAGAGACGCGTTGGAGAAATACGCGGTTTATTGCGAGAAGGAAGCTGAGAAGGATGCTTCGTGGTGGAGGTATGCGGCTGAAGCATATGGCAAGCTGGGGATGAAGGAAAAAGCGGACGAGGCAACGCGCCGCTACGAAGAGTGGAAGAAGAGGAGAAAAGCGGAACGATGAGAAACCCAAAGACAGCCTTTAACATCTAAAGAGACTCTCTCAAGCCCTTTACCTTCAGTCGCTAAGAAGGCTCCGTCCGACGGGCGGAGATGAATTGGGGAAGTGGGGGAGGTTGGTGGTAGTTAATTTTACTATGAAGTCTATCCCATTAGGACGGGCCCACGCCTAATGTGGGCAGGGGCTTTATGCCAAGCCCGACGGGAGCGCTATATGCACACACCCCCCAACCTCCCGCCGGTGGAAGCCCCTTGCTAAGCGAGGAGGTCACCAACTCTCGCCCTCTCACCCGGAGGGTGGCAGATGCCAGATGAGTATCCAACTTGCGTGTCCGTTTCAGGGCTTCGGAATGTGATGGACGAAGGAATTTATCTATTGGAGAGAGAACCTACAGGCTGGTGGTTCTCGTGCCTGAGGAGGGGGTCGAGCCGGAGCTGAAGATAAGGACTCCAAATGGAAGGATTGTGACTGGGAGAAAGCTCAACTTCAGGGTTGTGCGGGAGGAGTGGAACGAGTACGAGTTGGAAGACGGGACGAGGCTCTATGTCAAGCTGGTTCTAGCGGATGTTGTCAGAACGAATGAGTTGAGTCCGATAGGGGAGCCCGTATACCGAATATCATCGCAAAATGTCGTGAGGACGAGGGTTTCCAAGAGGGCTTTGGAGGAGGTGAAAAGGGAGATCGAGAAGAAGTCGCCAGAAGTAGGATAGCATTGAGCGAAAGAGGAGGCCGCCAAGCTAGCTGCACATCGACGCTTATGAGAGTGAAGAGCTAGCATTCTCTGTATATCCAATTTTGGCGCATTTTTTTCACGCCACTCTTATTCACAGAGGCGGTGATCGTCCTCCGCGACATGGGACCACGACCGCTGAACGACCAATCACTTTTCTTTAGTTTTGCGGCTAACACTTCAACGAACCTTGTGGGACTCCTTTTTTCTTTCGGGGCAGTTTCCCTATCTACTTCATACCTGAACACCATAAGCCAGCCTTCTTCAGGATTATGCCCTTGCCATCCACTTTTTTGCTTGGAAGCTTTCACCTCTATGCCTTCTTTCCCATGGTGCACAAAGTAGTTTTCCTTCTTATACTCTTCAATGTCTAGGGGTAAGAGATCGGGATAACCATCATGTTTCCGGTTTTGCGTCAAGGTTGACGAATATGTGGAAATTCCTGCAACTAGGAGGGTGCTAAGAAGATCGGGAAAGCTATTAGGACGCATGATTTCTTCCAGGCGTAAACCTACCTTTTCAATAAGCGCTTTATTGAGAGTGTTCAAAACTCCGTAGGTGAACTCCATAGCCTTTTTAATATCGTCCAGCTTTAAGCCATACGGCAACTTTGCTTGCGGGTTGAACCGTCCTTTTACCTCCGGAATGTCAAGCCAACCCACACAAAAGGGGAAGCCGCAAAAAGAGTTAAGCTTTTATGTAATCGTAGTAGTAATAGTAGTGGCATGCGTGAGATGGTGTGTCCGAAGTGCGGTTACAAGTGGATCCCGAGAGTCCCAAGTCCGAAAAGGTGTCCACGGTGTGGGAAGTGGCTAATTCCCAAACCAAAGGAGGTGAGTGTTCACGAGCTACAAGATCTACAATGAAGATTGCCTGCAATGGTTGAAGAAGATGGAAGAGAACTCGGTACATGCCATAGTCACGGATCCCCCTTACGGCTTCAGGGAGTTCCAAAGTGAGGAGTTAGAAAAGATGGAAAAACGTTCTGGAGGCATTTGGAGAATACCTCCGAAAATAGGAGGATACGAGAGAAAACCTTTACCGAGGTTTACAGTTTTGAGCAGAGAAGAAATAAGCTTCATAGAGGGATACATGCATGAGTTTGCACGTCTCGCATCCAGAGTATTGGTACCAGGCGCTCATATGTTCGTAGCCAGCAATCAATTAGTAGCCCATAACGTAGCCAAGGCGGTAGAAGATGCTGGTTTTGAGGTAAGAGGCATCATAGTCAGGATAGTCAAAACATTGAGAGGAGGATTCCGACCGAAAAACGCTGAGGAAGAATTTAAAGGCTGCTGCACTATGCCCAGATCGCAATGGGAGCCATGGCTGCTGTTCAGGAAGCCCCTAATGGGGACTGTCGCCGAGAATCTTAGGAAATATAAAGTTGGTGCCTTGAGGCGTTATCCTGATGGACGGCCGTTCCAAGACATAATAATCAGCGAGAGAACTCCTGAGCGTGAACGTGAGATAGCACCTCACCCGACCCTCAAACCTCAGAGCTTCATGAGAAAGATAGTATGGGCGTCCTTGCCTTTGGGCGAAGGCATAGTGTTAGATCCCTTTATGGGAGGCGGCTCCACGATAGCGGCAGCGGAGGCTCTAGGATACGAGAGTATTGGCGTGGAAGTCAGAAAAGATTATTATGAGGTGGCAAAGAGAGCGATCCCCCGCCTCGCATCACTAAGGATTCGATGGTGGGAAACACAAGCAACTAATCATAACATCCTGACATGCTTACAACATAAGTGAGAAGGGAGGGCGCCCCCCAAACGCCCTCCCTGCTGGAGGTGCCAAGGATGCCTCCGATAGTAGGTAGGCACTCGGAGTATACATAAAGCGTCGCTTGTGGTCGATGCGTTACACCGGATGTTCACGAGTTCTCGGCGCTGTTTGAATTCGACTCCACGTTCGTGGCGAACACGGTCATCGCTCACGTCGGTCGCTTGAAAATTCCTTTTAATTCTCATTTCTCCTCCGCTCCTCGTAAAGCTCAGCTACACGTCTAGGTTTCTCTCGGGCGAGCGGGCACAGATTTAGGGGCTCTGGCATCTTCTTGCCGTCCTCTAGTACGAGCGTTCGGTCCCAGCGACGCTCAGACGGCGGGCGGTGAGAATGAAGCCGGTGTGCGCCACCATTCTGTGTTCGGGGCGTATGCTCCGCTGCCCGATTTCCCAAGCACGGACAACCACCTCGTGGACGCCGGTGATGAAGAAGCCTCCGGTTTTTTTGATGCGTTTTGAGAGTTTGAAAATTTGGAGGATCGAAGGGTTGTATGCGACGAGAATGCCGCCGCTCCGCAACGATGCCTTTGCGTGCTTCACAACGCGCCAGGGTTCTGGCAGGTCTAAAATCATCCTATCTAGGTTTTTGTCGTCCTCGACAAGCCCTTCGTAGATATTACGCTCGCGAAGGATGAGATTTTCTGGGATGTTGCCGAAGAATGCTTCGACGTTACGTTTTGCAACTTCGAGAAACTCCTTCCTGACCTCATATGAGATGACGACGCCGTGCTCTCCGACCGCCCTGAGTAGGGCGAGCGTGAGGGCGGCGGAACCCGTGCCCGCCTCTAAAACGCGGGCGCCCGGGAAAACATCTGCAAGCATCAAGATGGCGGCTAGGTCCTTCGGATATATGATCTGGGCGCCTCGCTGCATCTTTAAAACGAACTCGGCAAGCGTCGGCTTGAACACGAGAAGGCGTTCACCGTGCGATGATATTACGACGCTGCCTTCCTCCAATCCGATGAGCTCGTCATGCGGCACGACGCCTTTATGGAAGGAAAATTGGGCGCCCCGCCGCACTCTAAATTGATAGCGGCGTCCCTTCGTGTCTACGAGCTGAACGATATCACCCTCGACAATTTTCATCTCAATAAAATGTAACCGCCTAAACTTTTCTCCACAATATCTTTGAGCAAACCCTCTGTAAAGCTTAGGATAAAAGCAAGTATCTTCACTGCTCTGAGCGTTCCAAAAGCTTACAGAATGCGCAACGTCCGACGTTCGCCGTGGGCATGCCGCAGGCTTCACACTCTTTAAGCTCGAAACCCTCATCGCTGCCGAACAGCGCTTTGTTCCTCAGGAAGCCGAGGTAGAACGCTTTTTTCAAGCCGGGGTGACGGCGCTCCAGCTCGTTCAGTGCATTTTTGTAGCTGAGCGACGTCGCTCCTCTCGCCAGCGGACACTTCTCCCTCACGTAATTTAGTTGTTTTATCCTCGCGTACGCTGCCGTTTCTTCGTCGGTGACCCTGAACAACGGTTTTACCTTACGCACCAGCTTCGGGTGTGTGCTTTCCAAGACAGGATGCTGCCGCCGCAAAAACTCTAAGTTCCATCGCGTCAAATTCCCTAGGAGCGTAGCACACTCGTCATCGAGCGTGTGTCCAGTGGCAAGCACCGAAAAGTTCTCTTCGTGGGCGACTTTGTTCATCAAATACCGCTTCACCAAGCCGCATGCGGAGCACGCATCACGAGCTGCCAGCTCGAACAAGCTCCTTCCATACTCTTTCCTCAGGTCGACCACGATCAAGTCGAGATTCTTTGATGCTGCAAAGTTCTCAACGACCCTTCTTGAAGCCTCAGAGTATTCGTCGATGCCAAGGTCTATATGAAACCCACAAGTCTCGTAACCAAGATCGTTCAGGACGTTCCAGAGCGACATGCTGTCCTTACCGCCGGAGACCGCCACGAGAATGCGATCGTCCTTCGAGAACATTTGCACGCCGAGCTTCTCGCCGTTGATCGCACGCTGCACCTGCTTCTCGAAATACTCGATGAAACACGAGCTGCAGAAACGCACGCCGCTGAGAACCACGTCCGCCCTCTTCTTCCTGCATCTCTTACAGGTTTTCATTTCTCCTTTTCAAGTAGGAAAGGCATGCAAATTAAGCTTTGTCCGCCAGCCAGCGTTGGTCACGAAGATACTTATGGATGGCAAGTGCCGCCCTCTTCCCAGCGGACATTGCTGAAATCACGGTGGCGGCGCCGGTCGTAACATCGCCGCCCGCAAAAACTCCCCTCACAGAAGTCTTTCCTTCTTCATCTACTACGATAGTGCCGCGTTTCGTCACCGCTAAGCCCCTAACGCTCGGCGCGTTCGGGCGTTGCCCTATAGCCACGACGACGGTATCCACGTCGATCAAAAACTCCGAGCCCTCGATAGGAATAGGGCGGCGACGCCCCGAAGCGTCAGGCTCGCCGAGACGCATGCGCACGCACTCCATCCGCCGCACCCAGCCGTTCTCGCCGATGTAGCGGACGGGCGTTGCAAGAAACTCAAACCTCACACCTTCCTCCCTCGCACGTTTTATCTCCTCGGCACGGGCTGGCATCTCACGCTCCGTCCTTCGATACACGATTATAGACTCCTCGGCGCCGAGCCTGAGAGCGCAACGGGCGCAGTCCAAGGCGACGTTCCCGCCCCCCACCACCGCAACTCTCCTGCCGACGCGTATCGGCGTGTCGTACTCCGGAAACCTGTAGGCTTTCATCAGGTTTATCCTCGTGAGGAACTCGTTCGCCGAGTAAATGCCGTTGAGGTTCTCGCCGGGCACGCCCATGAACCTCGGAAGTCCGGCGCCCGTGCCTATGAAAACTGCGCCGAAACCCCTCAAAAGCTCCTCCACCGTGATCGTCCTGCCGACGACGACGTTGGTCACGATTTTCACCCCCAATTCCTTCAATCGCTCGATCTCAGCCTTCACGACGTGCTTTGGCAGCCTGAACTCCGGGATGCCGTAGGTCAGGACGCCGCCCGCCTCGTGCAACGCCTCGAAGATCACGACGTCGTAGCCGAGTCGCACAAGCTCGTACGCGCACGAGAGTCCAGCGGGTCCGGAGCCGACGACCGCAACCCGTTGCTCCTTCCCCCGCTCGCAAAGCAGCTCCGCTACTTCGACCCCGCTCGGTGCGCCCCGCCGCTTTCCTCTTCCTCCCCCCTGCCCGCCCGTTGTCCGCAGCGTCCCCACAGCCCCCGCCCGCTTCCTGAGTTCATAATCCGCTAAGAAACGCTCAAGCCTGCCGATGGCTACAGGTTCCCTTTTGACCCTGACGACGCCGTGCCGTTTAAGATGCTCCTCTAACTTCCGTCTCGCCTCAGGACGCATATATCTTGAGCAGCCGACGCTCAGCCAGCAAAGGCTTTCGCACTGCGTCTCATGCGGACATACACGCCCGCAGACCGCGGGCAGGCTGTTTTTCTCCCTTATTACTTCTATGCCCCTGTCGAAATCCCGCTCTTGTATTGCCCTTATGAAGGCAGGGATGTCGACTCCAACCGGACAGCCCTGCACACACCCCGGACGCTTGCACTGTAAGCATCGCTTTGCCTCCTTCACCGCCGTCTCCTCGTCGTAGCCAAGGGCGACCTCCTCAAAATTTTTTATTCGTTCCTTTGGATCTTGCTCAGGCATCGGGTATTTCGTCGCCCTAACCCCTTCTTCCGCCTCCGCTTGCATTCACGCACCTCCGTTCCCCGCCGCCCGCTCAAGCAGCTCCAACGCCAGCCGCTCCTCCTCCAAATATCTTGCGTTGCGGGAGAGGAGCTCGTCGAAATCGACAAGGTGCGCATCGAACTCTGGACCATGGACGCAGGCGAACTTCGTCTCGCCGCCGACCGTCACACGACACGAGCCACACATTCCCGTTCCATCTACCATTATCGGATTCAAGCTCACAACTGTTTTTATCCCGTAAGGTCTCGTGACCTCAGCCACCGCCTTCATCATCGCTACAGGACCTGCTGCCGTTACGAAATCTATTTTACGACGCCGTCCCGCCGCCGCAGCTTCAAGCAAGTCACGCAAAACGTCGCTTACAAGACCCCTACGCCCCTTAGAGCCGTCATCGGTAGTCACGTAAAGCTCATCGCTCACCTCCCACATCTCTCTCTCCAAAATCAATAACTCTTTGGACCGCGCTCCGATTATTGAGATCACGTAGTTGCCGACAGCTTTTAAAGCCCTCGCCCGTGGGTAAACAGCAGCGACGCCAACGCCGCCCCCGACGCACGCTACGCATCCGTATTTCTTGATGCTTGCGGGCACGCCCAGAGGGCCGACGAAGTCGAGGATGCAGTCACCTTCACGCAGGCTCCCAAGCTTCTTCGTCGTCTTTCCAACTTCCCGAAATATTATCGTCACAGTGCCTTTCTTGGCATCGGCGGCAACTATTGTTAAGGGGATGCGCTCGCCACGCTCGTTGACCCTTAAGATGACAAATTGCCCTGCCCTCGCCCGCCTCGCCACCAGCGGCGCAAAAACGTCAAATCGCTTTATTCCCGGCGCTAACTCCCTCTTCTCAACTATTTCATACATCGCCCCTCCCTTGCTTATGCCCCACGATGCTTCTGCCTTTCCGTTTAGTCATTTCCTTAAAAATTGAAGGAAGAAATGAAAATAAAATGAAAGTCGAGGAAGCAGGTGAGCTGGAGCTTATCAAAAAAATTGCATGCAAATTCAGACGACACTACCCGCCTGTAATCCTAGGAGCAGGGGATGACGACTGTGCGGTGTTAGAATGCAAGTGCCTTACAGGAAAATGCCTTGTTATGACTACCGACGGAATGCGGGCTTCAACGCACTTCCCGAAAGGCATGACGCCGTTTCAGATGGGCTGGAGCGTGGTCGCCGCAAATTTAAGCGATGTTGCCGCCATGGGCGCCCGTCCGCTCGCGTTCACGGTTGCGATGGGCATTCCCCCGGACGCCGAGGTTTCGCTCGTAGAGGAAATCGCAGAAGGCATTGAGAGATGTGCGTCGCAGTTCGACGTTTTCGTGGTGGGAGGGGATGTCGGAAGAAGTGACGAACTCACACTCGTCGGGACTTGCGTGGGTTTCGTCGAAAGGCGTAAGTTAATAAAAAGGAGTGGAGCCAACGTCGGCGACGCCGTTTGCGTCACTGGGCACCTCGGAAATGCAGCTCTCGGCTTAGAATTGCTCAGGGGTAATGTCAAGCCACGGCTATCCCGGAGCGCAGAAGAAGTTGCAAAAAAAGCCCTTTTAAAGCCGATGCCGCGGGTGAAAGAGGGCATTGCGCTCGCAGAGACGGGCGTGGTGACTTCGATGATGGACGTGAGTGATGGGCTTGCGAAATCCTTACACGAGCTTTCGATGAGTAGCGGCGTCGGCTTCGAGATTTATCCGGAGAAAATCCCAGTGCCGAAAGAGCTCAGGAATGCTCTCGGCGAAAAAGCCTTGGAGCTTGCCTTGTATTACGGTGGCGATTACGAGTTGCTCTTCACAGCACGCCGTGACAGTTTAGACGTCCTTAAAAAAGTAGAGAAAGAAACAGGGACGAAAATAAGCGTAATAGGCGAAGTCAAGCGGTTGGATGAGGGAATTTACATGAAAGGCGACAAAAGGGAAAAAATAGAGCTAAAAGGCTATCTGCATTTTGGCGCTACACCATAAGCGCACGCAAATACCTCTCAGAAATAAGTTCGGGAAGCTCCTCCCTGTTCATGATCGTCACTTCCAAAAGCTCGAATTCTTTTTTCACCCGCATTGCGAGCTCGTGCCTGAGGTTGTGATGTACGGAGACGAGCATGTGCTTTTCGCTGCTCAAAACCTCTTCGACGGCAGTGACGAACTTCTCGGATTTCAACTCCATCGGCGCAATCTCGTCTATCACCACCACATCTGCTAATTGCGCTGCGTTTGTTATCGAGAAGACGCCGATATCTTCCAAATCCTGCATGTTGACCCCATACTTCCCCACCCTCGGGCCGTCGAGCCCGATGTGCGCCAGCACGCCCCGCCGCCCGCTCATGACGTCGAGAATCTCGAAGCCGACCCGCCGCCCTCCTTTCCTTATGTTTGACGAAAGCATTCCGCCAACTCTGACCCCTTCCGCCTTTAACCTCTCCACTACCTTCCTTATCACCGTAGATTTCCCTATTCCTGGCCTTCCAGTAACAGCAATTCGCACTCGCATCTCCTTATAAATCCAAGGTCGACTTATCCGCCCTCATGTCCTCATGTCACGATGACATCGTCACGTGACCTCCTCCGACTAAAGGCTTCCACCGGCGGGAGGTTGGGAAGTGTGCATATAGCGCTCCCCTTCGGGCTGAGCAACGCAGCCCCTGCCCCGAGCATATAGCCCTGAGCTCGTTTCAATACTTTTTAGCTCTATAAAAATAACTACTCCTACCAACCCACACCCACCTCCCCGATTCATCCCGCCCTCAGGACGAGCCTTCTTAGCGACTAAAGGTAAACATGCTTTCGACATCCCCTCTTAACTTTGCAGGCAGTTCTGCAATGCTCACTCTGACTTGCTTCATCGAATCCCTGTCCCTTATCGTAACCGTGTCGTTCTCAAGCGTCTCATAGTCTATCGTAACGCAGTAAGGCGTCCCTATTTCGTCCTGCCGGCGGTATCTGCGTCCTATGCTGCCCGAAGCGTCGTATTCCGCAAATATACCGTGGCTGCGGATCATCTGAAATACCTCTTTCGCCTTGTTCACAAGCTCTTTACGGTTGAGCAACGGCAAGACTGCAACCTCGACGGGGGCGACGCACCGCTTAAACCGGAGGACCCGCCGCACCTCACCCCGCACCTCCTCCTTGTAGAACGAGCTTTCAAGGAGCGCATAAATTATCCGGTCTATGCCGTAGGACGGCTCTATGACGTGCGGGAACACGCTTAGATTCTCATTTCCTTCTCTTGCCCCCTCCGCCTCTTCACCTCCTGTGACTACGGGAACGCTCATGTCCACCTTCGCCTTTCGAGAGTGAGCACTCAGATCGTAATCGCCCCGATCCGCTATGCCTACGATTTCCACCCAGCCAAACCTATCGCTCAGGAACTCGGCGTCCCAACAATCTTCAGCGTAGTGCGCCATCTCGTCGTGCTCGTGCTGCCTGAACCTCAGCCGCTCCACGGGTATGCCTATTTTCTCCAAGAACTGCTGTACTCTCGCCATGTGGTAGCCTAAGTACTCGTGCGCTATTATTTTCCTCTCAACAGCTTCCTTTACCGTAATTTCGATCTCTTCATCCATGTAATTCGGTTTGAGTCGCATGACGACATCCTCGACCTCGTGGAACCTAGGATGTTTGTTCTTCTCGTGCGGCAGCACGAAAACCTCAGCCTCCGCAAGTGTGAATTCCCGAAGTCTTATAATGCCCTGCCTCGGAGAGATTTCATTGCGATAAGCCCTCCCTATCTGTATGATCCCGAAAGGCAGCTTGTTTCTATGGAATCTGAGAAGGCGCGGGAAATTCACGAACATGCCTTGCGCGGTCTCAGGTCGCAAATACGCTTCGCTTTTCCCCCCTACACTCGTAACCGCGCCTATTCTCGTCTTGAACATGAGGTTGAAGTCTTGAGGCTCTGAGAACTCGCCGCCGCAGTCCGGGCAGCGCTCGCCGACGTGATCCGCTCTGAACAGCGAGTGACACTTCTTACACTCGACCATCTTATCCATGAAGCATTCCAAGTGTCCCGAAGCGTCGAACACGTCCCGTATGCCGATGGTTGTCGTCTCTATCTCGTAGAAGCCCTCGCCGAGCGTGTAGAACTCACGCCACAGGCTCTCAATCTTCCTTTTAAGTGCGGCGCCCAGAGGACCGTAATCGAAAAAGCCTGAAGCGCCGCCGTAAATCTCAAACGCCGCCCATATGAAACCACGACGCCTTGCAAGTTCCATAACTTCGTCTTCTCTCCTCGCCGCCGTCATGTCAGTAGTACTTTAAGGAGGTCCTTATCCAAGAGGATGCCGATGAGCTTCATCCTCGGCGAGACCACTGGTAATTGGTTGAAGTCATTCGCACTCATCTTATGCGCACAATCGCTGACCTTGGAGCTTTTCGTTGCAGTGACGACGTCACGTACCATCACATCTTTGATCAGCTTGTTTGGCAGTTTTATCTTCGAAACACTGTAGTAAATGCGTAAAGTGTCCCGCATACCTTCCCAAGTCCACTTGTCCTCATCGTGAGCTTGCGACATGTCGGCGCTCTCGATGCTGTGCTCCACAACCGCTGCGTTTATCAAATCTTGGTCGGTGACGATGCCGACGAGTTT
This sequence comes from Candidatus Alkanophaga volatiphilum, assembly GCA_029259545.1. Taxonomy (GTDB): domain Archaea; phylum Halobacteriota; class Syntropharchaeia; order Alkanophagales; family B39-G2; genus Alkanophaga; species Alkanophaga volatiphilum. Next base: position 19,076 of record JAPHEE010000018.1, on the reverse strand, counting down.
GAGTTCCGAATCGAGAACGGGCGCCGCCCTGACATCCGCGAGTTCCATTATTCGGCCGGCGACTGGAAGTGGCATCTCATCCCAAAGCGCAAGCAGCTCCTGCCGCATGTATCTCTCGATGGGTTCTTTGATGCCGAGTTTTGCGATTTCCCTGACTATATCCGCGACGGTAATGATGCCGACGAGCTTCTTTCCTACTACGACAGGCAGCCTGCGAATGTCGTACTCAATGAGCAACTTTGCAGCTTCGACGATGCTCGCATCCGGGCTTATAGTCACGGGATCTCGCCGCATTAGAAGAGCAAGCTGCTCCTCCTCAGGATTTTTCAGCAGGTCGCGCCGCGTGACGATGCCGACAACCTCGTCGCCTTTTACCACCGGGACGCCAGAGACCTGCCTCGTCCGCAAGACGCTAAGAACGTCGTCCCTCGTACCCGGTAATCTGACGTATGCCACGTCTCTCGTCATCGCTTCTTCCACTTTTATCTCCTCAGCTGTCCGCGGGGGCAAGCAACGCTCCCCCTCTACAAGACGTAAACTTTGTCGTTCTCCCTCACTCTAGCTATGACCTTCAGCCCTATGGACTGTCCGGCTTTCGCATGCTCTATCTTCTGCTTTTCAATTTCCATCGAGGTCACTTCCTGTTCGAAGTTCGTCGTAGCACCCTCTATTTTTATCCTGTCGCCCAGCTTCAGGTCGTCGACGAGCTCCACGACCGCCACACTTATCTTCGGGAAGTAATGCGTAACCTTCCCCACATACTTCTTTTCTTGCAATTAGATCCCCTTACACACGCATATCTATCTTGTATTTTCCCTCATAGTGTAAAAAAGGTACTTCCTTACCGGGCTCTATCTTGTCTTTTAGCTCTTCAGGTATCTGAATTTCGAAGGTCGAGTACGTTTCGAGATCCATGACCTGAGCGACGTTACCGGATATCGACAGCACCTGTCCAGTCTTCCGCTCTATGATGGGAACGTAGACTTTTGCCGTAACGGGCTGGACGATCCTGCGCTTCTGCCCGTCAAAGACGCCAATGACGTCGATCGTAGCCTTTGCAGCGCCGTGCTTCCCGGTTTTAGAAGTGGACATACTCACTATCGTGCAAGGCTCATCGTCAACGAGTATATATCTGCCCTCTTTTAATTCTCTAACTTCCACTTGCTCCTTCATCCTACCCCCACCCCTCGATTCGCCCATGCATTTAAATTCGTTTCGTTAGCTCGTAGCACAAAACATTATTTTTAAGTCGCAACACACTTAATTAGGGGGCTGTAGGGTAGCCAGGGATCCTGCCAGCCCGGGGCGCTGGTGACCGGAGTTCAAATCTCCGCAGCCCCATCTCCAATCATATATTTGTACGCCTCTTCTATCCTCCCGACCTCCACGACCCGCATACTGTCGCCGAAATACTGCTTCAGGTCTATTTCTTTCGGCACGTAGTAGACCCTTCTTATGACGAACCCAAAAATCCTCCGCTCTTCAACCTTCTTCTCGTATGTAATGACGACGCTTTCGCCCTCCGGCACTAGGAAAAAACGCATACCATTGCGTTCCGCCGCAAGTGCCTTTTCGAAGACGGCGCCGACGGCGCCGATGTTCCCGTCCTCGTCGATCGTACCTGTGATCACGGCGTCACTCCTCACTTTCTTGCCTTCGAGTGCGGCGATCGTGGCGAGGGTCGTGGCGGCGCCCGCCGAGGGTCCGCCGATGAGCGTGCCGTTTATGTCGAAGGAGACGACGACGTCTTTATCGGAGAGGTTGACGCCGACGAAGCGTGCGGCGACCTCCACCGCCGTCCTTATCGAGTATTGCGTGTCCGGCTCCACGAAGGGGTTCGTGTTCACGAGGATTCTGCCGCCGCCCTCCTTGACCTCGACGTGGACGCCGCCGAGCACGCCGACGTTATCAATGCTGCGGACCGCCACGATGTTCGCACGTGCGGCGCCCAAGCACAGGCTCGGCTGCGGGGGTGGAGTCTCGTTATGAGCGTACGCTTCCAGCAGCCGCTCCTTCGCCGCCAGCTCACGCTCTAAGCTCTCGATGGTCATTTGCTTCTCATGAAGCAGGATGAAGGACGCACTCACGGTGAAAACCAGCAGCACGCCGAGCGCCACGATGGCTACGTCCTTCCCGCTGCCGTTTTGCATAATTTTTGATTCCCACTTGGGATTATTAATGCTTTCATATCAGCGAGGGATAAATCAGTTTCAAGCCAAACCGTTCACGCTGCCGTAGAACTAGGAGGATTTATGTTAAAACCGTTTAAGGGGAGGGAAGAGGAATACAAGCAATGCATAGTAGTAAGAGGAGACCTCAAACTATCAAAGGGGAAGTTGGCTGCGCAGGTGGCGCACGCCGCCGTTTCAAGCTACGAAAAGGCGTCGAGGCGTGCGAAAAGGTTGTGGCTGCGAGGCGGGCAGAAGAAGGTGGTGTTGAAGGTGCGGACGCTTGACGAACTTTTAGAGCTGAAGCGGCGGGCGGAGGCGCTGAAACTGCCGTGTGCGCTCATACGTGACGCCGGACGCACGGAAATCCCGGAAGGGACGGTCACGGCGCTCGGCATCGGTCCCGCCAAAGCTTCAGAAATAGACAAAATTACGGGAAAACTGCCCCTGCTGTAAACGCAAAACGCAAAAAACGAAAAAAGTTAAAAATTTAATTTTCGGCATTGCCGCCCGTCCATGCTACTTCCTGCGTCTGATTATCAGGTATGCGACCGCCAGTATGCCTGCGATCGTGAAGACGGCAGTGAAGCCCGGCGGCGTCGGCGACGGCGTTGCCGCCGGCGGCGTCGGCGAAGGTGTCGGCGTCACCTCAACCGGCGGCGTCGGCGAAGGTGTCGGCGTCACCTCAACCGGCGGCGTCGGCGACGGCGTGGGCGTCACGGCGGCGGCGGGCAGCAGCTCGAACGTCGCCTCGTCGACGTTGCCATCCTCGTCCTCGGCTTCGACGGTGTAGATGCCCGGCTCAGCATCGGACGTGTCAAGCGTCACGCTCCACTTACCGTCCTTCACCTCGGTCGTGGCGCTTGGTATTTTCTCGTATGCGGGTCCCGCCTTGACCGTCACCGTAATGATGGTTCCATCCTCCCGGTTCGACGTTCCGTTGATCACGAGCGGCTCGCCGACCGGCACCGACGCTATCTCCTCGATCTCGACGTACGGCGACGCCACCCTGAACGTCAGCGGTCCCGCCACGAGGTCGTCGCTCCCTGCCTTGTCGAAGGTGAGGTCTCCGAGAATGTCGATGAGCTGGTCCGCGTCTTTGCCGACGAGTCTGGTCTCTATCTCGCTTGTTTCTGGAATCCCGTTTCCGTTCATGTCCACATAGTAGTCGATCAAGTAGGCCAGCAGCTCCCCATCCTCGTAGCCGCTTTCGCCGTACACGCCGTCACGCCCGGGCGTGAGCACCGCTATCAGGTACACGCCGGAGTCTGCATCCTCCGGAATGTCAATATCCTCCTTGAACTCGTTGTCGGAGACTGTAGCCGTCGTGAAGTAGAGTCCGGCAGTGATGCCCGCTGAAGTCTCATAATTTGCCACATCTTCACACCCATCAGGTCCTACTATGACAATGTCCACCTCATCAACGCCGTACGCCGTACCTTGGATCACAATTTCGTCGCCCTTCGCCACCTCGTCCCTCGGCAGCTCCGCCGTCACCGTCGGCTCGACGAGCCTTATCGTCGCCGTGCCGTCCGGATCGACTCCTGCCTCATCCAGTATGTCGCTGACATCTTTGCCAAGGTCCGCATCACCGACCACATCGCAGTCCACGTAGACTTCGATCGTGTAGCTTCCTGTCGTCTTCCCGGAGGTGTCCCAGTCCACCTCGAACGTGCCGTCGCTCAGCGGCTCGTCGTTGAATTCTAGAATGTCGTCGATCACGATGTCCACGTCGGTGCCCGCACTCACGGTGCCCCTGATCTCCACCTTGTCACCGATGACGGCGGTTTCCGGCACCTCGATCGTGACCTCTATCTCCCGCACATCGATGTCGATGTCGTCCTTCTTCACCTCCGGCGCAGCGTCGTAGCTGGGAGCGTCGTACCAGACCTTGAACGTGTACGTGCGCTCGTCCGTGAAGTAGACCACAAACTCGCAGACGCCGTTCTCGTCGGTCGTCGCGGCGAATGGCACCTTGCCCGTCAGGTTGGTTTCAGTGCCGGGCGCTAGATTCAGCGGGTTGTCGCCCGCATCCGTCATTATGACATCCTCGGGGTGCGTCACCGTCACGTTGAACGGCGTGTACGGCGGCGCCGTCACCGTGATCTTCACCTTCTCCTGCTTCGTCGTCTCGGTCTTCTCCGCACTTATGGTGATCTCCTCCTTGTAGACGGTGAACGCCACGTGCTCGCACGGCGCCTCGTCCTTCGTGATGTCCCAGCACCTCTCTTGGATCGGCTCGAGCCAGAGCTCGTGCTCGCCCACCTTCCAGTTCACAAGCACCGAGATCCCGCCCTTCAGAGCGCCGAGCGTGTAGTTCACCTCGTGGACGTGCCCGTCCGGGTCCTTGCGCTTGAGTTTCACATTGAAGTCGTCGGGCAGGTTCGTGTCCGCGACGAGCGTGATGTTCTTGCCCTTCGTCGTCGAGCTTATCTCCTTCACGCCCCTCTCATCCTTGACCTTCAGGGCGAGCGTCGGCTCTTGGATGTAAACCTCGCCGGTGCGGGTGACGGATGCGACGTTCGTCGTAGCCGTTATCGTAAAGTTGTACTTGCCCTCGCAGCCCTCCGGCACGTCCGCCCTCGTGATCTCCTTCTTCGCATAGTTCGTGCCCGTGATCGTGAACGATTGATAAGGCTCCGCCACCTCCTCGAACGAAACGGTTATCGACGAAACGGTTACCCCTGGAGGCAGCGATGGCGGCGTCACGTTCAATATCTCGCCGATGTAGATGGTGGCGCCGTCAAGAGTATCCCACGTCACAGAATGCTCCGGCGCCGCAGCAAGGACATTGGAAGTTACCACCACGAATACTGATATCAGCACTGCAGCCACAAGCACTGCCTTTAATGCTCTTTTCACACTTCTCACCCCCCTTCTGCTCTAAGAGGGAGGCTCCTTTTATAACTTTCGGTTCGTCATCGCCTCCCGCACAACCAAGAGAAAGAGGGATTGCAACCCACATATAAAACTTTTTGTTCACTGTGCAAAGCAATGCAAAGTCGTGTTAATTCGTGCAAGCGGAAAAAGTTAAAAGAATCAAATCGCCAAATAAACAGAAAGAGGTGAGAATTTGCGAAGATGGTGTCATAAGAAAGACGAGATTTGGCACACCGACGATGAAGAAGCTTAAAGGAGGTCTTGGAGTGGTGGGACCGGATCCCCGACCAGCGAAAATCCATGGAAGGGACGTGAAAGGCTGAAGAGCATGGCGGAAAAAGCTGGGACGAGCTCGTCGTGGAGGAATCCTTCCATATAGGTCTGATCAATCTTATGTGCACTTTCGTGGTGGCGGCGGCGCTCTGGCTTCTGGTGTTCTATCTCTGGGTCGTGGGGATAGTCTGACATGATGCCTCGTGTCACCGCTTGAGCCTCACGGCTTCACGGCTTGAGAGGCGGGACGCAGCCGTGGCTGCGCCGTGCCGTGGCATGGCGTGGAGGTGCATGCAGCTCGTGGAGAGGGTATGCAGTCAGCATCAGCATCAAGGCTTCTCAGCATCTTTAACGAGCTCCACATACCTCATCATGAGCCTTCTTGTCGCGTCTAAGGCTTCAAAAACCTTATTCTGCAGCTTCTCAAGCTCCCCGCTCATCTCATAATGCGGAAGGCTCCAACCATCTCGAAGGCATGTCAGCTCTCGCATCCTACGCTCCCAAAGCTCATAGTCCGCCCCGTATGCAGAGCGGCGCTCTTCATCCTTTAACCCTTTAAGAAGAGCCAGAACGCTCTTATGTAGGTTTAAAATGATGTCTGAAAGTATGTGCATTCGATGCTCACTCCTCTCAGGCACATCTATGATCGCCCCTAAGAACAACGCATGATAAAAGTACTTTAGAGACTTGTACAACTTCACGTCCTCAGTCAGCTTCTTTCCCATCCTCCTCACTCAACTCATGCTCAAAAGCAACGTCCACGCAATGAACCACCAAAGGAACGTCGTGAGCACGACGGACACCCAATCCCGCCCACTCATCCCAGTCTTAGTCATCATGAAGATGTATTTCTGGGCGAGGACTGCAAGGACGAGCATGAGAACGCCGGCGCCGACATCGCCAGTAAAGAATGAGAAGGCGCCTGCGAGCACGCCGAACACCGCCGGCACCACCACCTTCTTGAACTCCTCAAGCTTCTTCTCTTTTGTAACTTCGCCCATCTGCATCCCTTATAGGCTCAATTTACTTTATCTTTTTGCCACTATACAAGTTTGATGGAAAAAGGAATCATGGAGCGAATTTTTCACCCGGAGGGCGTCGCCGTTGTCGGCGCTTCAAGGGAGAAAAAGAAGCCGGGGCATCTGCTGCTGTATTCTCTCGTGCGGATGGGCTTTTCAAAGCGAGGCGCAGTTTACCCGATTAATCCCAAAGCGGAGAGTATCTTAGGATTGAAGACGTATAAAAGTTTGAAGGATGTGGACGGAAGAGTGGACGTTGTGATAATAACGACGCCGCCTGAGACCGTGCCGCAGGTGATGGAGGAATGCGTTGAGAAAAGTGTCACCGCATGCGTGATACTGAGCGCAGGCTTCGGCGAGAGCGGCGAGGCAGGAAAGAAACTTGAGGAGGAAATACTGAAGATTGCGAGGCGTGGCGGCGTCAGGATAATAGGACCAAACTGCATGGGCATTTATTGTTCAGCAGGAAGGATAGGTTTCTTCCCTGACCAGCGGGCTGGCGACGACGTCCGTCGCTCTGAAGGAAGGCTCTTAAATGGGGACAAAGTATCGTTCATCTCCGAGAGCGGCTCCATCGCTTGCATGTTCTACCGGATGTGCCGAAGTCTGAACATAGGTGTGAACAAGATAGTAAGTTCTGGGAACGAGTGCGATTTAAACGCTACGGATTTCCTCCAGTATTTCGGCGAAGACCCGACCACTGAGGTGATAGCAGCGTATCTCGAGGGAATAAAGGATGGGAGACGCTTCCTAGAGCTCGCAAAGGAAATTACGAGGAGGAAGCCCATAATTATCTGGATGGCAGGCATAACCTCGCAGGGGAGCAGAGCTGCAAAGTCGCATACTGGCGCGCTCTCCACGAAGGAAAACGTGTGGAATGCTATCTGCAAACAAACCGGGATCATTCATGTGAATAACATTGAAGAGCTTATGGACATGATCGCAGCTTTTTACTTTCTAAAGCCGCCGAAAGGGAGGAACGTTGCCATAGTTTCGAGCCCGGGCGGCCCTGCGGTTTCCGCGGCGGATGCCTGCTCACGCTACGGGCTCCAGCTAGCGAGTCTGGAGGAAGAAACAAAAAAGGAAATATTGAGGAAAATCCCAAACTTTGGGACGAGCGTCAGGAACCCTGTAGACCTTGGGTTCGGCGCGGTCGAGGATGGAACTTACGAGACTGCGCTCTCCGCCCTCATGGACGATAGGAGCGTGGACGCCATTATTGCGATCGGCGGGGCGCCGACGTTCGTCGGGAAGAGCTTTCTAAAGGTTGAAGAGTTCGCAGAAGAGGCTGCTGCGGTCTGGCGGGCGAAGAGGAGAAAGCCGCTGCTCGCAGTTCTACCGCCGCATATATCTTCGGAAAAGCCGTTTGAGATATTGAGAGATGCGGGCATTCCCGTGTATGCAACGCCGGACAGGGCTGCGAAATGTTTGTCAGCGCTTTGTTCCTATGCTGCTATGAGGAGGTGATGCCGTGCCGGTCGTAAGTTTTTCGGTTTCTGAGAAGCTTGTGCGAAGGTTCAACGAGATCCTTTCAGAGCGTGGCTATGCCAGCCGCTCCGAAGCTTTCAGGGAAGCGATGCGAAACTACATCTCAGAATACGAGTGGACGAAAGGCGTCGGCGAGAGAGCAATAGCAGTGATAACTGTCCTTTATGACAAGAAGATGCGGAAAGACTTGTTATCAAACTTACAGCATGAGTATGATGACGTGATTCCGACAATGATGCATCTACATCTCGACGAGACGAACTGCTTTGAGGTCTTCGTCACAAAGGGTGACAGTAAGAGAATCCTAGAGCTTATCAGGAAGATAAAGTCGATAAGGGGCGTGAAGCAGGTGAAATTCATAGCGACGAGCTCCGAACTTTAGCGCAAAGTATTTAAGTCCTCGGAACCATGATTAGGGCGACGGCGTCGTGGGAGGGGAAGGGATGTTCCCGGCGAAGAAAATACAGAAGCTGGTGGGCACGAGGATACAAGTTGAGATGAAGGGCGAGAAATTCGTTCTTGAGGGGCTGCTCGAAAGCGTTGACGACTATCTGAACTTATATCTCAGCAGCGCTACGGAAATCGTGGATGGAGAGCGGCGACGTATGCTCGGCTCCGTCGTGCTGCGCGGCAACAACATCGTGCTCATAACCCCGCTCGAAGAGTAAATATGGTGAAACTTGAAGCCCTGATGGCAAAAGGCGTAGTGGCGCCCTGCATAGGCTGTACGAGGAGTTGCGAACCTGAGAAGTGTGAACTTCTAGGTGAATGGATAAAGCTACTGATTGATGAATACGAGATGGAAGAACATTAGTATTACCTGACTAACGCCGTTCCTTGAATATTTGTCCCTCGAAGATGCTTACTTCTGTATTTTCGTCGAGCCAGGCGTCCGGCGGCAGCCCCGCCTTCACGCACGTCTGGCAGAGGAACTCTTCGGCGTCCCAGCCGTACTCGACGGCGACCTGCGGCAGCAGCAAGCCCTGATAAATGCCGCGCTTTACGATCAGCCCGTGACGCCCGACCTCCACGAGCTTCGGCAGGTCCTTAGGCTTCGCCTTCAGCCTCTGCGGCGGCGTGAGGATCGTGAGCTCGAGCTCAATCTCATCGAGCTCACGCTCGGAGAGCGGCGGGAACCGGGGGTCGTTGACGGCGGCGGCGATCGCAGAGTCTATGATCGCCTCCTTCAGCGGGAGTATCGGGTAGGGGTAGCCGATGCAGCCACGCAACGCATGATGCTTGTTTATCGTCACGAAAACCCCGCTCTTCTCGTTGAAAACTTCAGGCAGGTCGGAAGGCGGCTTTATCTTCACGCCCTCCCGCACGTACTTCTCTATCGCCTCCCTCGCCAGCTTCAAACCTAACCGCCCTTCCTCCTCGGTCAGCCTCCGCATAGTGTAGAGTGCGGAAAGAAGCTATAAATCTGTTGCTCCCACATATAACCTCTCCCTGAATTTCCCCCCTCCGTCGATAACCCTCCTCTCGACGCTCATCATGCTTAAGTCCCGTAGCTCCAGCCCTTCAGCCTCTTTAACTTCCTCAACCCCGTGCTTGGTGATGGCAAGAAGCCCCACGCTCGGAAATTGCCTTAAGAACCCTCTGAGTTTGCGTTCATACCTCTCTGGGACGGCTACGTAGAGATGCGACACGTCCTTCGACATGATGTACGAATTCAGCTGCTCCTCTAACCTGCTCAAGCCTCTGTCTGAGGCTTTGCACTCCACACCCACGACCTTCACTTTGGAAGAATCAACTTCGTTTATGCATGACCTGGGCATCGCCACCACATCTATTCTGCCGTGCCCGCGGAGAACCGGTTGGCGTATCTCCCTAGGGATGCCTATTCCAAGCTTCGTTCTGACGTTAACTCTTTTCACGACCACGTCCCACCACTTGGCATGGGGAAGCTCGCTTTCGGAGGTTACGATGTAACCCTGCTCCATGAAGTGCTTCCAGACCGAAAAATTGATGAAGGCTTCAGTAGAAGTAGATCGCCGAGCCTTCGTCCCGGAAGTTTTCCTGACAGCCGTTGCGCTCTTAGCCACCCAAAGTTCCCCGAAAGGGTGGTAAAGTAGCACGCCGTAGGGCTTAGGGAAGTGAATGCCGTTTCGATACTTCACCATAAGGTCCTTTAGTAGCCTTTTCTTCTCCTGCTCATGCCTTCTGGAGCCTTCCGCCCTGATGTGTTCGACCACTTCCCCAAGAGTGCGCCCCCTCATATCTACCGCTGCTTCTCCGAACGTTATCCGGCGCAGCAATTCCAAGGCGGACGCTCGCCCCGTGACCTTAGATTCAAGATAGTCTAACGAAAACTCGTACTCCTCATCAAAGCACACGCCGCCGAAGGACGCAAGGTAGAAGGCGTCAACGAAAGCCTCATAGCCAAAGTCTTTCTCTCCAACGTTCTTGAAATCGCTCTTGCATTCAATTCCTATCTTGAGTCCAGCGTGTTCGCAGAGCAAGTCTATCCTGCCACCCTTCAGATTAGCCTCTCCTCGCACGTTGTATTCTCGGAGCGCATACCACAGGGCGTTCCTCAAGTTGGCCTCCGTGAAAGGGTTGAGCTGCACCGGAAGTCTTATGATGTCGGTCTCGCTGAAGAGCGACTTGCTTAACAATGCCGGAGTTTTATTCCTCAACGCATCTTCCAGTTCGGTCAGAACGACGCTTTCGCCTTCGAATTCTTCCATCGCTCGTCCAACCTCAACCCCAACTCCTTCCCGCCGCCTTGTCCATTCTTCCCAACTTCGCTCTACGCCAAGCTCAGGGCAGTCATGCATCTCAGGGAGCCGATGGTCGTCGCAGAAGTAGTTTCCGCAGTGTCGACACCTCCAAGGAAGATATTCAATGAGGCGTCCACAATAATGGCAGTTCATACCGGTCACCTGCAGCTTCAGAGCGTTGAAGCTGGATCACCTTCCCTTAAATTCCGGCTTCCGCTTTTCGAGGAATGCGGAGATGCCCTCCTTTGCGTCTTCGGTGCAGAAGAGGAAAGCCATGCTCTCGATCGCGTATGTTATGTCTTCGCCGCCGAACTCCCGGTTGACGGCAGCCTTCCCGACCTTTATTGCAAGGGGCGGCTTCTCTCCTATCTTCTTTGCGAGGCTCATCGCCTCATCCATGAGCTTGTCATGCGGCACGACTTTACTCACGAGCCCGATGCGGTAAGCTTCCTCCGCCGATATCGGCTCGCCCGTGAACATCATTTCCTTCGCTTTCGCCCGCCCGATGATCGAGTGGAGGCGCACGATCGCGAAGCCCGGCATCAGCCCCAAGTTTATCTCAGGAACGCCGAACTGCGCCTTTTCAGACGCTATTATGATGTCGCAGCTGATCGCAAGTTCGAGCCCGCCGCCCAGACACAGCCCGTTGACCGCTGCGATCACGGGCTTCGAGCATTCCTCAGGGGCTCTCATCGCCCTGAATATGTCACGGAGCGTCTCTTTCACGTGCGCCGTGTCGAGCTTCAGCCCTCTGATGTCAGCACCCACGCAGAACGCACGTCCTTTCCCTGTAACGATTGCGACCCTCAGATTCTCATCACGCTCGAAGTCCTCAAAGCCTTTCACCAACCCCTCTCTTATCCCCGGGCTCAGCGCATTCAGCACTCCCGGATCGTCAAGCGTGAGGACTGCAACCTCGCCTTTCTTCTCATATTCCACATTTCCTATCCTCAATTCCATCACGCTCCTGCCGCAGGGAAGCCCCTGTCGGGGGAGGGCGGAAGTTTTTATATGTGTTTGGTGTATGTTCTCGTGGCTGGAGCGGCTTTAAGCCAGCTTTCCAGCCCGATGAGGGGCGAAGCAGCCGTCCTGATCGGCTGATGAACGTCCCGGCGGGACATTGTGAGGCAAGCTCCCTCTTCAGACGGGAGAAGCTGACCTGTTACGTAACAAAGAAATATGCCTTGAAGCAATAAGAAAGTGGGGGAGAGAGGAAGGGCGGCTGCCGGTGCCGTGAGCGGCGCTGAGGAAAGTCCCCCCACCCTGGAGCCTCGAGCTCCGAGGCGGGCGTCCGCAAGGACGCAGGGCGAGAGCCCTGGCTCTGGCATAGAAACGACACCGCCCCGTGTTAATGCGATGATTCCGCGAGGATGAGGTCGCACGGGCGCGGATGGAACGACCAGCCCCGCCGGGTGCAAGCCGTAAGGCGCTCAGACGAATGCCGCCGAAACAGAAGGGGGCTTACTCTCCTCACTCCCCCACTAAAAATAGAAAGGGCGCCAACCACCTATTGTGATAAGAGCAGTGTTATTTGACGTTTATGGAACTTTGCTTTTCGCGCCGTTGAGAGCCATATACCGGAGAGCTGCCGAACTCGGAAGGATTCTCAAAAGCAAGGGTTACTTCGTCAGGGTTGAGGACGCTGTTTTCGTATTCGGCAGGAAATGGCTTGAATATTCTGAGGGGAAAATAGCCGACGACAAAGAGTACGTGAACGCATGCCTTAAGGAGCTGTGTTGCAACACGGTCCCTGAGGATGTCATAGACGAGATATTAACTTTCTATACATCCAAGACGTCCGCAAGACTCTTCCCTGGAGTCAGGGAGACCTTAGAGGGGTTGAAGGCTCGTGGTCTGAAATTGGGGGTGGTGTCAAACTCTACGTACTCAAAAACGATGATCGACCTGAAACTCAATGGTATCTACGAATACTTTGATGCATTCTGCATATCCTCGGAACTCCGTATCCTGAAGCCCGATCCGAGAATTTTCTTGAAAGCGTTAGCCGCACTCGGAGTGTCGCCTGCGGACGCCGTCTTCGTCGGCGATCGCCCGCAGGAGGACATCGCAGGCGCACGAGCCGTGGGCATGAAAACCATACTCTTCCAGCCGCAACTCGAAGAGGAAATATGGAGCACGAGCGACTTACTGCTTAAGCGCACGCCATTTGAGCGTAGAAGGAGTCAGAAGGAATGCAAAGCGGACGCTGTCATAAATAACATCAAGGACGTGTTAAGAGTCATCGAAGCGTTTGACAGCAAAGAATGATGCCACGGCGACGCGCTCACAACCGAAATCATCAAATATTACTCTAGGCCAACTACCAACTGGGGGAGTGGGGTAGCCTGGCATCCTGCGGGCTTTGGGAAGCCAAGGCGGGCTCGAAATGGCCTGTGACCCCAGTTCGAATCTGGGCTCCCCCATATCAAGTTTCGTCACCACAGAGTCGCATTATTGCGTCTGCAAGATCGCCCTTCGCATCCTGCAATGCTGCTCGTGCTTCAGCCTCGCTGCAGCCCGCTTTTTCCATAACGAGTCGAACATCCTCCTCAGAAAATGTAACTTCCTCAGATGATGCGGTACGAGGCCGCTCTTCGGGCGTTCCAATTATCTGGTAAGTTTTTGCGCCAGGAGCGTTGATGACAGTGACGTTCGCATCCTTGAAGACGAGTTCGACATCTGCCCTCCTGATTATCACCTCTTCGACATCATCAAGTTCTTCGACGCTGATGCCGAACTGCTGCATCATCTGCTTGAGCTTCTTTGGACTCACGCCCCTCATTCCCTTCATGAGTAAAACTTTTTTATCCCACGCCTTAATAAATTCTGGGGCCCGTGGTCTAGCGGCATGACGTCGCCCTTACGAGGCGAAGGTCCTGCGTTCGAGTCGCAGCGGGCCCATTAAGATCTGGTGGCAATATGGGCATCGCTGAAGAGCTGATAACCGACATCTTCCAGCAAGATAAGGAGTTGCATGTTGTGCTCTCCGACGTCCTGAAGAACAAACTACGCATAAATATCGCAAAGTTCAGCGAATGCGCCGGTGTCCCGCAGAGCACACTTTATAAGATCCTCTCCGGCGAGCGGGAGCCGAACATGAAAACCTTTATAAAAATCGTGAAGGCGATAAGGAGGATAGAGGAGGAGAAAAGCGGTAAAAAGAGGAGGTTCATAGCAGTTATCGCCGCACGCTCAGTGCTTGACGGCATAGAGATGCGAAGCGTTGAAGTCGACGGCGAAAGACTTGACATTAAGGAGTATCCGGCGACAAGCATTGAAGATGCAATAATCTCGGCGGTGCGAGCCGAGCGCGAAGGCGCCGCCGCCCTCGTCTGCGCCCCAATACTAAGCCCTGTGGTGGAGAAAATATTGCAAATACCAATAATCACGATAAAACCGAAAAGCAGCGTGATAAATGCGATAAAGGCTGCTGCGAGAAAAGCAACAGGATAGGGATGGGGCATGAAGGTTGCGCTAGGAGGCACCTTTGACCCTTTGCACGATGGGCATAAATTGTTGCTCCAGAAGGTGTATGAGCTAAGTGACGGGGACGAAATAGTCATAGGGCTTACTTCCGACGAAATGGCACGCAGCCGCCGCTGCAGAGCCGTTCTTTCCTACAAAGCGAGGGCTGAGAACATCCGACAGTACATGTTCCGGAAATACGGCGTGCGTGTGCGTACCGTAGAATTGAACGACAGATTCGGCATCACGCTCGATGAAGAAGACCTCGATTATATCGTGATATCGCCCGAGACGTACTCCGTGGCGCTGGAAATCAATAAACTGAGGAAAGAGCGAGGCATGAAGCCGCTGAAGATCGTGCGGGTCGAGCACGTGAAAGCCGAGGACGGCAAGATAATATCCTCGACGAGGATAAAAAATGGGGAGATAGATAAACACGGCGCCCTTCTGATCTAGGGGGTCACGATGTTTTTCATAGTAGATGAGAAGGACATACTGGAGGGAAAGACAACAGACGTTTACTTCTTGAGGACTGAGGAGGTTTTAAGGAAGAAAGGAATAAATCCGAGGGTCGTTGCAGAAGTCTCGACGACGCAGCGTGGCTGGGGCGTCTTCTCCGGGCTTGAGAACGTTGCCCGTCTGCTTGAGGGCAAGCCTCTTGACGTGTATGCGATGCCGGAGGGGACCATTTTCTTCGGCGACGAGCCGGTCCTCAGGATAGAAGGGCGCTATTTAGACTTTGCGAGGTATGAGACGGCGATTCTGGGCTTTCTGTGCCACGAGTCCGGGATTGCGACGAAAGCCGCCCGCATAAAAAAGGCGGCGGGCGACGCCAAAGTCGTATCCTTCGGGACGAGACGGCAGCACCCCGCCCTTGCTGCAGTAATAGAGCGCAACGCTTACCTCGGCGGTATGGACGGCGTAAGTAACGTCGCCGGCGCCGAGGCCATCGGGATCGAGCCGATGGGGACGATGCCGCACGCCCTCATCATCTGCTTCGGCGACCAAGTGGCGGCGTGGAGGGCTTTTGATGAAGTGCTTCCTGAAGACATTCCTCGCATCTGTCTCTGCGATACGTATTACGACGAGAAGACCGAAGCCGTTCTGGCGGCTGAGACGCTCAAGGAGCGACTGGAAGCGGTGCGTCTCGACACTCCCTCATCACGCAGGGGAGACTTCCGCCGCATTGTGGAGGAGGTGAGATGGGAACTCGACATAAGAGGCTTCAAGAACGTGGGGATCTTCGTAAGTGGGGGCATCGACGAGGAGGAAATCATCGAGCTTCGCGGCGTGGTTGATGGCTTCGGCGTCGGGACATGTGTTGCAAACGCTAGGACTATAGACTTCGCCCTTGACATCGTAGAACTCGAGGGAAAGCCGTGTGCAAAACGCGGCAAGCTTGGCGGGCGGAAGCAAGTTTACAGGAAGCCCGGCACGCTCGACGACAAGGTTTTGCTGGAGTCTGAGGAGCCGCCGGAAGGTTACGAGCCGCTTCTGAAGCCCGTACTGAGGAATGGCGAAATCGTAATGAATTTCTCCCTGGGCGAGGCGCGGGAGAGAGTATTAGAGCAATTGAAGCTTTTGCATTGAGTATGAGCGACAATTTCAACAGAAGGGCGAACGCACTTGCGGAGGAGTACTGGCGGTTAAAGGAGAGAATGGCCGAGCGGGACTACGAAAAGGAGCTGCGGGAGATAGAAAGGCTGCTGGAACGTGGTGTGAGCGGGAGGTTGCGAGATGAACTGGAGCGCCGAGCAAAAGAGATGCGGATGGAGCTGGAATCCAAAGAGGGGGCGTTTTCGGCGATAAAGGACGTGACGCACGACTTGCTTGAGCTTACGGCACGCTTCGCTCCGAATCTCGACCTCTGGAACGGCGAACTTTACCCTTATGACGACGAGCCGCTATCTGAACACTACTTCATGGCGATTACTGACATCCTATTCGGGAAGCCCATGCCCGAAATCAGGTTCAAGAACGCTGTGGTTTCAGGAAAGGGGATAGAGATAAAGGCGGACGACGAGATCTCTGCGGTCAAAACGCTGAGCTACATCACGACGATAATCCAAGAGGCTGCGAAGAAGAAGCTCGGCTTGGAAAACGAGCTTGACAATAGCTGGGAGCAGCTCATTGAGAACGATTACGCGTTTGTTGCTTTTAAGACCCTTATAGGCTTTGGAAAGCCGATGAGCTTGGATGAGATAAAAGAAATCTCATATAAAAAGGATAAGGAGTTTAAGGAGCTCGTGAAGGACATTTATGACAAGAGGCTGGCTGAGGAACTTGAGCGATTGGCAAGCGTCCCCGAATATAACATTGTGGAAAGAAACGGCGGTGTTTATGAGGTAACAGACTTTGGGAGGTGGGTCTGGATGCTTTGCCAGGGGGAGGTGAAACGAAGCGGGAAACCTGCAGCGCTGACAGGGTTGAAAGAGATTATGAGAAGACTTAGAAGAGGGTGAGGGGTGTGCATTTGTTTAAGAGGCGGGATGAGCGTAAAGAAGAATTAAAAAGCAAAGTAGCATCCTATTACAGGTCAAAGTTGTTCCCATGGAACTTCATTTTTGAAGACGTGGATAGGCAGTCTCTTGAACACTTTATGAGTTTCGCAGCGCAGGCGGCAGCCGGCGTAGTGCCTTCCAAGGATGTCTCAAAGGAGGATGCGCTGAGGATAATAACTGAGGGGGTGCGCTCTATCGTAAACAACTTCCTGCTTTGCGCAGACGACGCCGACGCCGTTGCGCTGCATGGACGTTTCGCCAGCGACTACCCGTTTGCGATGTCCCAATGTTTCGTGTATGCCGTCCTGAGCATGCTCTCACTTAAGCTGGATGACGTCGTGGACGTTAACACTATAAGCGACCTCCTCGGCGCCGACGTGCGTGAACTCAGGAGGAAAGAGGAGTTCTTGCTCGGTTTGGCTGAAGACTGTAAAAGTAAGGGGCGGAACCCTAAAATTCTCGGCGCAAGCCTTTTAGGGCGTAAAGTCCTGCTGGAGGACGGCACCTACGTGGGGAGGGTCAAGGACATAATTTTCGACAGCGAGACTCGAAACTTAGAGCTTAGGGTCAATACTCGCTTGAAAGACTTTGAAAACGTGCCGTTCGACGACATTAGACTTAACCTATATAACAGAAGCGTGATCATCGAAAAGAAATGAGCCATACTATCAGAGCTGGTTCTGTCTCAGCCTATGGCATGAAAACGCAGTGAAGCAAGCAGGACTCTTTCCTGACATTAACTTCGTCAACGCCCGAGAGTTTTGCTTTTGCTACAACTCGCAGTTCACCAAGGTGGTGTGTACATGCTCTCCCCACAAAAAGTATGTTCTCCTGACAGGTGACCTGGTCGCCCACATCTCACACAACTTAAATCAGGCTCATCCCAGGCGGACGCTCAAGCGTCCTTTCAGCCCTCATAGCTCACCCTTCGCACCGGCACATCGTTGCTATGAGAGCCTTGGGGAACACTTGAGGAGCTCGGCGTGCATCCACCTCACTCTGTTCATCGCCTTCATCGCCACAGCTTCATCACTGTTATGTGTTAGAGTGTGAGAAGTTATATAAACTTATCAGTTACTGTTGCGTGCCTCCTCGCTTAGCAAGGGGCTTTCCACCGGCGGGAGGTTGGGAAGTGTGCATATAGCGCTCCCCGTCGGGCGGGTCACGGCAGCCCTGCCCGCAGGATGTACCCACGGCTCGTTCCGAACTTACATTATCTTCAGAACCTTCTTAGCGACTGAAGGTAAAGGGATGTGACCTCCTCCCCTCACTGAAGGGGGCATCCAACGGATGTGGGAGGTTGGGGAGTGTGGCTCAGGACGAACCGCTCCCCTTCGGGCCGGGTCACAACGGCCCCTACCGTGAGCATATAGCCCACGGCTCGTTTAAGTATGTTCTTTGCGCCGTTCACATCCGCATTGACCTGGTTAGCCACAATCTTTGCAGATGAATAATCCTTGAGAAGGTCTTTCAGTGTTCATTGAGCCGCAGCGGGAGCATTGCTTCGACGTGTTATATTCCGGAACTTCTATCACCAGAATGCCCCGCTCAAGCGCCTTATACTTGATGTATTCCTTCAGTTTGAGAGATGGCATTGAGTTAATCTTTCTGTTTGCTTTTCTTCCTCTTCTCTTCTTGTTGTTGTCTCTGACGCCTTTCAGATCGCCAATCGCTATTATTGCGTTGTGTCTTTCTGCTTCTTCAACGATTTCTTTCGAAATCTTGTGCAGCTCATCGTTCACAAGCCTTCTCTCCTTACGACCTATCTTCTTTATTGCTCTGAGCTTCTTCGCCCTTCCGAGCCTTCGCCTCAGCCAGAAGTATTTTCCTCTAAGCTCTCTCACTCTTCTGCCATAGAACTTCGGATTTCTGCGGTGCCGTGCCACCGACACGGCTGCCCAACGAGCTCCCATGTCCACTGCTAAGTATTCTTTCTTCAGCTCAACATCCTTCTTGACCGTGACATAAAGGTAGAAATCTCCATCCTTCCTGATGAGCAGAGACTCACATACTTCCCACGCTTCGAAATTGAAAGGTTGATGAGTGAGTGCGACCAACGCCTCCTCTCACACCTTTTACCCTTATCCTCGCCCAATACTCAGCGATCTTAGTATCTCTCTTCTGGATGTCTATCAAGTCTTTTCTTATGGGAACACCTTTCATCCGCTTCGCCTTCCTGTATAGCCACTTCGCATCTTGCTTGTATGCTGAGTACACGCCTCTGTCTTCGCCAGTCTCAAGCCAGTGCTGGAAGTTATCATACTCTCTGTTGAGTAACTCTCGCTTCCGCTTCGTCAGCCCGATGAGCTTGCACCTGATCGTCTTCGTCGCTTCCATCATTTTTTAGCGTGACTTTACTTTTCTACTTAAATACTTTCCCTCCCACCTCCCCTGCCTACCTTTGAAAAGTGGGGATTAGCAGCAACATTTTCCTAAACTAACTGATGCTCCGCCGGGGATTTGAACCCCGGTCTCGGGCTCGAGAGGCCCGAATGATTGGCCCGGCTACACCAGCGGAGCGCTCCTCTTTATTATCACCGTTCGACCTCCTCTTTTTAA
>JAPHEE010000017.1:5706-37304 GCA_029259545.1 Candidatus Alkanophaga volatiphilum | reverse complement strand
CTCTTCGGGTAGTGCTCCGGTGGTGTAGCCCGGCCAATCATTCCGGCCTTTCGTGGGCTTCTGATCTTAGAAGCCTGAAGATAGCCGGCGACCCGGGTTCAAATCCCGGCCGGAGCACTTTTGCCTGCCGATTTGCTCTTCCCTTTCAACTCCTACTTTATAGAATTTGCCGCAAGAAGACCACCGGTTTCAACCGGTGGATGAATTACGGCTTCTACGATTTTCACCCCTCATGTATTTTTAATTGTTCTGCCGAATGACCAGCAGTACCAACGTAGTAGCGGAGACCTATATGACCCCAAACTCTTTCTTAGCTCTGGAATTCTCAAACAATCCCTTTGTACTCCTAAATTTACTACATTCGTTGGAGCTTCGAAAGGTGGGGTTGAGATGAATAGATGGATGTGGTTAGGCATTACTTCTAACTCAGTGACCTCCTTGACTTCTCAAACCAGAACCGGCTTCCTGTACTTTGGACACCACACAATGTGATTAATCTCGTATACTGCTGAGCTCGTCCTCCCTATACCTATAGGTAGTAAACCTTAAATACTTAAGGTTTTCTACCTATAGGTGTGAAGATACAGAAGGTCATTAAGTGCAAGGTTGTTTGCCTCACAAATGTTAAACGTGAACTGCTTACTCAGGAGTATGAGAATCTCCAGAGATTCCTGTATGGCGACAACTCTGTCAAGCTGTATTCTGCCAATAAGCAACAAGCCGAGCGATTCTACAAGAGAGTTAAACCCGATAAGGAGTACCCCTTGTCAATCCGTAAGGATTTGATAAAAGTGGGGAAAAGAGATACCAAAATCGCCAAGTACTGGGCTCGCATACCAGTAGCGGGAAGGAGGGGTGGTGTTTGGGTTGCTATTAAGCCCCATCAAGATATACCAGACGATGTCGAGATTTGCGAATCTAAGCTTTTTAGGCGAGGCAGTGATTTCTACTTGCATTTAACCATCCAGAAGGAAATTGACTTCGTTAAGGTTGAAACTTCTGATTACGTTTTGTATGCTCCTCCTTCATTTACCGTTAGTGAGAGAACCGTGGTGATGGCAATCGACATAGGTGAAGCAAACCCCATAGCTTCTGTGGAGCTGTGGGGTTTTGGAATGCAAAGGAAAAACGTGAGATTTCTTGGCAGAGAAGTAAGGACAATAAGGGCACACTACAATTGGGTTAAGAAATCGGTAGGAAGAAAGAAGATTAAGCACGCTTTGAAATGGATTAAAGAGCGCATAGAGCACAAAGAATCAAGGAAGGTAGCGGACGTTTTGCACAAAGCAACCCGTTCAATTGTTGATAGAGCTATTGAGTTAAAGCAATTGGGCTTTGAACCGATCATAGTATTTGGTAACCTCAAAGGAGTCAGAAAACTTAAGGGTAAAGTGAGGTGCAGAAAAAACAACCGCAAGGTGCACACGATGCCCTCATTTAAGATAAAGCACATGTTGCTTTACAAGGCTTTGTGGGCTGAAATACCAGTAGCTACTGTGAACGAAGCGTGGACATCAAAGCAATGCTGGAGATGTGGTTCAACGAACACGGTTGTTAGAAAGAGGATGTTCAAATGTAGGGATTGTGGGTTGGAATACAACCGAGATTTGAATGGTAGCGTGAATATAGGTAACAGGCTCCTCGGCTATATGCTGAGGAGCAGGGCTGATGTGAACCAGCCCCAAACTCCCCCAGTGTACAGCGTACCGATTAGCGATTCGGTGTGCGAGGGGAGAAGCCACCCTTTTAACGGGTGGTAGTTCACTTTGAATTCCAATCCGTTGTGACATGGAAGTCGATGAACTCCGTCTGAGAGCTGCGTTGCATCTAGAGAAAGCATTGATGTTTGCACAGCGTGGCGATCTAGAGACTGCAATTTCAGAGTTGCAAGCAGTGTTGGAGTTCGATAAAGACTATGCGGAAGCTCACTACTACTTAGGAGCTTGCCTCTTAGCCGCCGGAAGAGCAGTAGAGGCTTTAAAGGAGTTTGACGAGGCTCTAAAGCTCGATGATAGTTATTTTGAGGCGCACGTACGGAAGGGAATTGCGTTGCGGAAATTACATGAGGAGGGCATATGTGACTTCAACGCCGCCATCGAGGAGTTTAAAAAAGCAATCCGAAAGAACCCGAAGTGCGTGGAAGCTCGTTATAATTTAGCGATTGCGCTCCTCGAGCGTGGCGACGTCGCAGCTGCGAAGAGCGAGCTTGCCGAAATTTTGAAAATCGATCCTGAATGTGAAGAGGCAAAAGAGCTGCGGCGGTTGCTCGATTATTGATCTGACTACGCCTCAACTTTCGCCGCTGCAATAGCCTAATCCGACGTTCGCCTGCCAGCCTATGCAAGTTTCTGTGGTATCAGATGCTCAGGGCGGACGAAGAGCTGTTTTACCTTGTCACCATCCCGGACTTCCACGATATAAGCCCGACCACGCATGCCCTTAACGGTGCCAGTGCGTCCGTGGAAGCGTTTGTGCGGCATGCCTTTGTGGACGCTCGCATCTATTACGATATGAACCTTCTGCCCAACCTCAAACTTTTGAATCGCTCTGCTTATCTGAGACAAACCACGCTCTCGGACTCCTTTCCTTAACTTCTTCCTCGTCTTCCTCCTCACGCCATGAGAGTGCGGCATTCTCCTCCCTTTACCACTTTTCGTTCGACTCCTTTTTAAACGTCACCATGACTACAAGCCCAAGTTTCTTTGACGATGCATAAACAAACCATCAACGCCATTGGCGCTCCAATAGGCTAACGAGACTCATACTTCCTCCTGACCCTTTGAAGGGAGCAGCGTCTCCAATAGCCTTGCGATCTCTTTTGCCCTTCTTGTAGCTTCGATGACAGCGTCCATGAAGGCAGCACGTACGCATTTCTCCTCCAACGCCCTTATACCAGCGATGGTCGTCCCGCCAGGCGACGTTATTAGTTCTTTCACCTCCGCCGGTCTCTTCCCCGAAATTATCATTTTCGCAGCGCCCTCCGCCACTTGAGCGGCAAGGCGCACGGCGATGCTACGAGGCAAACCCTCGTGGACGGCACCGTCTGCTAAAGCTTCGATGGCAATGGCGAGGAATGCTATTCCGCTACCGCTGAGCCCTGTGATGACGTCCATGTCCTTCTCATCCGCAGTGAGCACGCTGCCTACCGCCCCGAATATTTGTTTGGCGACATTCTCATCCCGTTCGTCCGCGTAGGCTCCTTTGCATACGACGGAGGCGGCGGCGCCAACGACGCATGCAATATTAGGCATCACCCTCACAACTCTTGGCGTCTCGACACCGCCCCCCTTTAACGCCGCTTCGATGCTCGCGGTGCTGACGCCTGCTGCCACCGAAATTATCGTTTTGCCTTCGGCAGCCGCCGCAATATCCCGTAAGACGTTTGCCACGTCGTGAGGTTTGACTGCGATTACTATGACGTCGGCACGGCTTGCGAGCTCGTCATTGCTCCTGCAGACGACGACACCGAGCTCATTTTTTATCTTTTCCACTTTTGCCACGTCTATGTCGCTTATAAGCAAATCTTCCGGCGAAAAGACACGAGCACGAAGGACGCCACGTAAGAGCGCCTCACCTATGTTCCCAACACCTATTATTCCCACTTTCACAAGCACCACCTCAACCACATGCTTTTAAGCGAGGATGGTAAATAAAAAGAAGGCATGGACGACGAGACGAGTTTTAGCCTCAAAGTCGTGGTCGTAGGCGGGGCGGGTGGCATGGGACGCTGGTTCTCGAAGTTCTTTAAGGAGAGCGGCGCCGCAGTCACGATAGTTGACGTGAGTGACGATACTGAGCGTGTAGCTGCCAGCATAGGAGTCGATTTCATCAAAGCCGACGCTTGCAGCTGCCCAGATGCCATACAGGCGGCAGATGTCGTTCTGGTCTCAGTGCCGATCGATGTTGTCGTGGACGTCATAAAGGGTATCGCGCCGGAAATGCGTCCCGGCACGCTGCTCATGGACGTCACCTCCGTGAAGAAGGCGCCGGTGGAGGCGATGCTCAGGTATACGGCAGAAGGCGTCGAAGTCCTCGGCACGCACCCAATGTTCGGGCCGACGGCGAAGAGCCTCCGGGGGCAGACGATAATCGTCGTGCGCGGGCGTCACGGCAGGCTTTGCGAGCGTGTCTGCGAGCTTTTCAGACATAGCGGCGCAAGACTCACTTTTACAACGGCAGAGGCGCACGACGAGGCGATGCGGGTGATTCAGGGCTTGACGCACTTCGTACTTATAGCTTATGGGCTGACGCTTCACACGCTAAATTTTGATGTCTCCGCTGCAAGACCGCTGATGAGCCCGCTGTACGAGATCATATTCAACATCGTGGGCAGAATTCTGCACCAAGACCCCCATCTCTATGGACTCATTCAGATGCACCTCGACGTCCGAGGCGTCCACGAGACGTTCATAGAGGCATGTAAGCAGCTGAGCTCGCTTGTTGCGGAGAAGAACATAAAAGGATTTGTGGAGGCGATGCGGACAGCAGCAACGCACTTCGGCGATACGAAAGCAGCACTGGAATGTACCGACAAACTTATCCACAAAATGATAGGCGAGACAGTAAAATGCTAAATCCCACTGCTTAAAGCTTTCATGGCTATCATGAACACCGAAAAGTTTTTCTCAGGTAAGAGGAAAAAGGAAGATGGGGAGGCAGGTGTCGGGATTGCCGAGGGGTTAAGGCGGCAGGTTGCTAACCTGCTTCCCCAAAAGGGGAACGGGGGTTCGAATCCCCCTCCCGACGCTATGATTGAAGAGCTTTTGCGGCTGGGCGTCCTGAAGTTTGGAGAGTTCAGGCTGAAATCAGGGCGGCGGAGCCCCTACTTCTTCAACGCCGCAGCGCTTAACAACGGAGCGGGCTTGAAGCTTGCCGCCGACGCGCTCGCAGAACTCATTTTGAAGGAGCGGCTGCACGAGCGGTTCGACGTGATCCTCGGAGCGGCTTACAAGGGCATCCCGCTCGCCGCCGCCGTTGCGCTCTCGCTCGCCGAGCGGGGGATCAACAAGCGCTTCGCCTACGACCGGAAGGAGGTGAAGGACTACGGCGACGCCGCCGACCGGATTTTCGTCGGCGACCTTCGCAGCGGCGACCGCATCCTGCTCATCGACGACGTCATAACCTCGGGCGGGACGAAGCTGCGGCTCGTGGAGCGGCTGAGGGGCGTGGCTGACGTGGAGGTCGTCGCGCTGCTCGTGCTCTTCGACAGGGAGGAAAAGGCGGAGAACTCGGATTTGAGCGCCTCGGAGCTTTTGGAGCGGTACGGCATAAGGGTTTACAGCGTGCTACGGGCTTCTGAAGTGTTCAGAAGGTTGAAAGACGCCGGAAAGCTGAGCGATGAGGAGTTTGCGGAGCTCAGGATGTATTTTGAAAGGTATGGGGCTGTTGCTTTGTAGGAGTGAGGAGCATGGAGAGGAGAGCGAGGAGGGTTAGAAGGAGGGCTGTGAGGAGGAGCGTCATATTCTTGAGGTTTCCGAGGGTGGAGGGGGGCACGCTGGTGGCGGGCTTCAGCGGCTGGGCGGACGCCGGACGCATCTCATCCTTCTGCCTGAACTACTTAGTCAGGAAGCTGGGGGCTGAGGAGTTTGCGGAGGTCGTCTCCGACGAGTTTTACGTCCTCTCCGACGTCGTGAAGCGTCCCAGAGTGGTGATAAAGGGGGCGTATCTCGAAGATTTCAACTACCCGACGCTGCGGTTTTATTCCTGCGAGGGGGCGTCGCCGGCGCTGGCGCTGTCCTTCGGTCCCGAGCCCGATTTGAAGTGGGATGAGTTTCTGGACCTGTTTTCGGGCGTCATCGAGAGGGTGGGGGTTGAAAAGGTATACACGGTCGGCGGCGTCGTCTCCGGCGAGCGTGGCGTCTCCGTGGTGGTGAACGATGAGGGGTTGAAGGAAGAGTTTAAAGGGCGTGGGGTGGACCTCGTGACGTATCAAGGACCCTCCTCAATACACTCCGCAATCCTGTCCTACCTCAGGGAGAAGGGCGTGGTCGCCGCCACGCTCTGGGGCAGCACGCCGTATGCGGAGGACCCCGTCGTCTGGCTCGAAGTCGTCAGGAAGGTGGCGAGCGTCCTCGGACTGGAGCTGGACGTCGGGGACTTGGAGGAGATGGCGAGGAGCTTCGAGCGGAGGCGAAGGGAAAGAGAGGGGGGATACGAGCAGCCTTACATAGCCTAGAGGGAAATCGTGAGCCTCTTATCCTTCTCAGGCTCGTAAAATAGCTCGTTGTCCTCTTTGTACGTTTTGAGGAGGAAGTGGGTGTTCGTCTCCTTGACCTGTTCGAGCGGGGCTATCTTTGCGGCGACGAAGTGCGCGATCTCTTTCATCGAGTCGCCGCTCACCACCACCTGGAGGTCGTAGTCGCCGGAGACGAGATACACGGAACGCACCTCCGGGAAGCGGGCGATGCGCTCGGCGATGGCGTCGTAGCCCTTCGCACGCTCGGGGCTCACCTTCAAATCTATGATCGCATAGACCTTCTCGACGCCCGCCCGCTCCCAATCGATCACCGCCTTGTACTTTCGGATGACGCCCTTCGCCTCAAGCTCCGAAATGGCTTTCCTCACGTCGTCCTCGCCGACGCCCAGCATCGCCGCGATGTCAGCCTCGCTGGCACGAGCGTCCTTTTCCAAAATCTTCAAAAGCTCCCTCTTGAGCGCCTCGTCCATATTATCGCCCCGCAAGGGTGCCGCAAGCTTGCGGGGGAATTGCGGGAATGTAAAAACTCCTGAAGCTGACAGAAGTTAGAACTCTGATGTCATCGGGTTTGGCAGCTTTTGTTGTTCTCTTCCCCGTCTTAACGTCGTGCAAACTCAGCCTTTTCCTTTTCTCGTCGAACCCGCCGATGTAGCACAGCCCGTACCCAGATTTCACCAGCGTCCCCCTCTTGAAGCCGAGAGATCTTGTACCACCGTACCTCTTTCTCACTCCCCCTTTTGACGGCTTTAACCCGTGCAACTGCCTCCTGTGAAACCTTAAAGGAACAGCGTACCAAATATCAAGACAGTTCGGCGTCGCAGCACCTGTTATCCAAGCTGATATAACCCACGCATCCACGCAGTGCGAATAAAAACTCTTCTCGGCTTTATCTTTTACCTTTGTCAAACCATGCTTCTTTCTCAGCCTCGCAACCTCTCGCGCTGGAAGCAAAGTCACACTCAAGCCTCTCTTTTGCAGCTCTTTAATGAAGTAGTTTCTGCCGTTCTGTAAAGGGGAAAAGTTATTGTTCCATCTTTTCTGTCCCTTCTTTGTCCTCGCTTTGCCCTCCTCTACGCCGACATGCGTGATCGGTACTATTTTCCTAAGATGGTCTATTATCCTTAGGTACGTATCCCATCTCGCCTTCGTTGATGGTGGAACCCATCCCTCTGGTCTCTTACGATTGTCGAAACGCTTCTTCCGACGCCTGCACTTGCGGTATCTTCTCAATCTTCTCATCTCTCGCCGCTTCCTTAGAGCATCTTCCACCCAATTCACTGGCTCCGTCATTATGTTGAGAATCGTGTCCTTAGTCCCTACCACTGAAAGACCAGCAAAGGAAGAACCCAGATCCACGGACGCTGCTATCGGCTGCGTTCTTTCTTGCACTCCTTTCGGCACCGGATCGACAGCGCGCTTCAACTGAATATAGAAAATGCCCAACTTGTTCCTTCTCGCTACTGCCTCCCCTTCTTTCAACATTCGCCGAGCTCTTACTGGCGTCGTAGGCATCAATGGAACGCCTCTCGCATCAACTACCGGTACTCTCTTCACAGTGCCCTTCCCACTCCTCCCCTTTCCCATATCAATCACCTTGGGGATTACCCCGCCGGGTCTCAGCCCGGGTGACATTCCCCCTCGCCAATGCCCCGCAGGCTTAGGTGAGCGTTCGCCCACCACGGCATTCAGCGGTTCTGCCGGAGCGGGTGAGGCTGGGGGAGCACCCCACCGTCCTTGTAGCCCGCGGGCGTAGCCCCGCCTCGGTCGGGCGGGACTGAGGCTAGTCAACGAAGCCTCTTCGGCCCTTGGGCCCGCCAACCCAAGCCCCAAGCTTTAGCCCAGGGTCGTTGACAGTACTACCTGAGGGTTCTCGCCTCCTTTATTCTTTTCACACCCTCCCTGAAGGCACGGAGGTTGAGCTCGTAACCCTCCTTGCCCTCGAAGTGCTCACGAATGGCGTCCTCGACGGCGTCCGCCCGCACGGGCACGAGCCCATCGCCGACGAGACAGCCGACCATCACCATGTTCTGGACGAGCGTGTCGCCCACCTCCCTTGCGATCTCCGTGGCTTCCACGACCTTGACCTCCGCCGCCAGCCGGCGGGCACGCCCCAGAATTTCTTCAACCTCGGGATACTCGGCGTCGCCCGCAAGCACCTCTATCGGGTATATCGGTCTCGGGTTCACGATGACCCTCGTGCGGCGGCTCCCAAGCTCCGCAAGCACCCTCAGCATCTCCACGGGCTCGAAGCCGAGGATGACGTGCGCCATGCCCTTCGGAATCAGGGGTCCGTAACGCTCACGCCGTGAGAAGCGGACGTGGCTCTGGACGGAGCCGCCGCGCTGCGACGCCCCGTAGGTCTCGCCGACGGTCACGATGAAGCCCTCACGGACGGCGGCGCTCGCAAGAATCTGCGACGCCAGCACGTTCCCCTGCCCGCCGACGCCGCAAATCACCACGTTCCACGGGTCCTCCTTTTCCGGCTCCGGCTCCATCGGTAATCCCTTGAACGCCGGAATTTAAATATTGTTGCTGCCGATCCGCCTTTCAAAGGAGAGTACAGCAGGGGAGGCGGGTGGGAAGTTTTTATTCATGCTACGACGCTCACGGACTTTGCGTATCGGCTCCATTATAGACAATTCAGCAAAATTTTTTATTTCAAATGCAGCGCCGTAAAATTTTAAGGGAACGACCATGGGTTTTCCTGTTTAATGAAGAGGATTAAGAAAAGCGTTGTTTTAAACGAGCCTTTGATGGAGAAGCTTATAGGGGATTGAAGAGGAAACGGAATAAATGTGATGAGTTTAATTTGAGCAAAGAAGAGGCTGAAAGAGTAAAGAGAAAGTAGGATTATATTAAAAAGAAGGCTTTGTATTCAGCTTGTGATATTTTCGTATTGCCTTCTTTTGAGGAGGGGATCCTATAGCACTGAAAGAAGCTTTAGCATCGGGGAAACCCCTGATAGGCACAAATGTTGGCGGGATTCCTGCGCAAATAAAGGATGGCTGGAACGGGTTTCTGGTGGTGCCTGGAAATGAAAAGCAACTGGCGGAAAAAAATAAAATATTTGATTGACAACCCCCGAGGAGAGAGAAAGGATGGGGAGGAACAGCAGGAAGCTTGCGGGGGGAGAATTCGACTGGGAGAAGATTGCGGAGAAATACCTTAAGTTTATGAGGAGGTGGTGAGATGATCTCAATAACCCTCCCAAGCAAGATTGAGAAGAGGTTGAGGGAGGAGTGCGAGAGGAAGGGGGTTTCGGATGAGGAACTGATCCTTGAGGCTTTGTCGGAATTCCTGAACATCGACCCTGAAACAAAGGCGGAAGCCCATATTGCTCTTTCGGAGAAGTATGCGAGGGAAATGGATGAATTTTTGGAGAGAGGGGATTATGTTCAGGCATCCGAGAAGGCGTGGGGGGCGGCTTCGCAGATTTTGAAAGCGGTTGCATCTAAGAGGGGGGAGGAGCTGAAAAGCCATGGGGAGCTGCACAAATTCGTTTCAAAATTGAGGGAAGAGACGGGCGATCAGGAAATCAGGAGGTTATGGCAGGTCGCAACCTCCCTCCATCAGAACTTCTATGAGAACTGGCTGCCGGAGGAGATTGTAAGGGAATCAATAGAAGATGTGAGGAGGTTTGTCGAAAAACTAAGGGAGTGGTGTAGATGACGAAGAAGACACGCTGAAAAGTTCGTTGAAATTACGCCAAAAGTGAAGGGCTTCATCACGTAGTTCCCAGGACCCAAGAGCCAGAGCTGTCAGTCGGGTGGATGAACTGAGAACTTATTGATGACGGTGGGGGAGAGGCCACGAACTCAGAGGACTCGTGTTCTCGCCCTGAGCAGCACTTTATACTCACGCACCGGCTCGTATTTAAAAACGAGTTCGGTACGGCTTGCCTTTACTTCCCGGAGGGATTGTGTGAAGCACCAGCGGAGGTAGCGCTCGTCGCCGAGCGCCTTTGCTCTGACTTCGGGCGGCAGCTCCTTGAGGAAGTCACGACGCAGCCGCTCCACGATGTAGGCGTCGAGCAACGAGCTCCGCATGTCGTAGAGCAGCGCCAGCCCCTGCTCTAAAAACTCGTTGAGCCCCTCCCTCGTCTTGAAGACGTTCCGCCGCTCCAAATACTCGGCAAGCTCGTCAAGCGTGATCCTCAGCTCCATCTCCATAAATTTTTCCGCCCTTACAGGCTCTCTGTGTCATTCAAATTTAAACTTACCGAACTAACTACCCTCCAAACCCTCCTGAGCCGCTCATGCGTCCTTTGAAATGAGTGAGTCGGACGATTCTCACACGGTTGAGCAGAACTTGTCGGGAGCAGAACTTGTCGGCGGATTCTTAAGATCATCGCCGCTCATCTTTTCTTCTGCCAGAGGAGCAGGAGCGTCGCCGCTAGGAGCGGGAGCGACGTGGCGTATGCGAACGTAGCTTTCGAGCCGAGGGCGTCCCAGAGGGCGCCCGCGACGAGGTTTGCGGCGATGGCGGCGAAGCCCGTTGCGGTGTGGTAGGCGCCGAGCGCCGTCCCCCTCAGCCGCTCGGAGGAGAGGTCCGAGACGAACGCCCGCCCGACCCCCTCGGTCATGGCGTAGACGAGCCCGTAGAGGGCGAAGAGTATGAAAAGCGTGCGGGCGCCCGCAAACACGAAGCCGAGGCTCGTGAGCGAGAACAGGAGGAAGCCGCCGAGCATGACGTTCGCCCTTCCGATCCGGTCGGAGAGTGCGCCGAAGGGCTCTGCGAGCGCCGCATACACGGAGTTGTAAAGGACGTAGAGGAGGACGGGCAGGCTGGTGCTGAGCCGCTCTGCGAGCCCTGCCGCCTCGAAGACCTCCTGCGCCCGCAGGATGAAGAACATGTAGCTGATCTTGCCCAGCGCGAAGACCATGAGTATTAGGATGAGGGCTTTGAGGTCTGCGGGGAGGCTTTTCAAGCTGAGGGCGAAGCCGCTTTCGAGTCGGCGCTCGCTCCGCACCTCTTTGACGAAGTAGAGGGGGGCGAGGGCGAGGAATGCGAGGAGCGCCGCTGCGAGGAATATGCGTCGGAAGTCGAGAGCGAGGAGCCAGAGGAGGAGGAAAGCGATGACGGAGCCGAGGACGGCGCCGGCGGTGTCCATCGCCCGGTGCACGCCGAACGCCTTGCCCCGAACTTCCATCGCCGCGTACCCGGCGATCATCGCATCCCTAGGCGCGGTCCTGACACCCTTGCCGATGCGCTCCACGACACGTAATGCCAAAACGTGCTCCCAGATCGTGGCGAGCGGGAAGAAGAGCTTTGCGAGCGCCGAGGAAAAGTAGCCGAGGGCGACGAGCGGCTTCCGCCTGCCGAGTCTGTCCGAGAGGTAGCCTGAAAATATCTTGAGGAAGTCGGCGACGCTGTCGCCGACGCCGCTGACGAGCCCGACGGCGACGCCGCTGCCGCCGAGCGCCACGATGAACAGCGGGAGCAGCGGCATGATCATCTCGCTGCTGACGTCGGTGATGAAACTGACCAAGCCGAGGAGGAGGACGCCGGTGCTGACCTTTGCAGCGGTCCTCATTGTTTTTTGCAGAGCCGTCATTTCCTCTTGACAGCGACGTAAGCGATGGCGCCGATGATCACGGCGGCGAGGGCGACGAACGCCGCCCTCAGGTACCTCGTGGTCTTCGGCAAGCCGGGCAGGATCTCGATGGGCACGCTTTCATAAAAGACGTAGACGTTATCGTCGCCGACTTCGGGGTCGCCGCTGCACCTTATTCTGATGTCCAAGAAGTAGGTTTTCGGCGTGGCGTCCCCCAAGACCTCGAAGCTGAGGCAGGCGACGCCGCTCTCCCCGATGTCGAGGTCGCCAACGTAGTCGCTGCGGTCTTCGAAGTCGAAGGGCTGCTCCGCCTTCCTTATGGCGGCGACGTCCACGAACTTTGCGTCCTCAGACCCTATATTTCTGACTTCGATGTATAGGGTGACGGTATCGCCCGCCCGCACCTCAGCAGGCTCCGTTTTGACGCTGACGACCTCGAACTTCGGCTTCGGCTCCACGTATATCTGAACGTGCTTCGTCTCCTCCTTCCACTCGTCGTCAACCCTGTACGTGAGCCTCAGCGGCAGGGAGTGCTCGCCGGCGGCGACGTCCTCGGAAACGTCGATGCGAAATGTCGCCTGCGCCCGGGCGCCCGGGAGCAGCTTTCCGACGTACGCCACGGTCGTCTGCGATGCGGAAGGCTCGAAACCACCGCCGCAAATAAGCTCCGCCTTCAAGTCTTCGGCAGACGCCTCGCCACTATTTTCAATCCAGACCTCCACGAGGACGTTCTCGTAGCCGGGACGCACCTCGCTCCCGTACTCGCCGTGCCTCACGACGACGCTCGCAACGTTGAGCGTGGGCGTGCCCTCGACACGCAGCGAGAGCGTGGCGAAGCTGAAATGCCCCGGCTCGCAGACGCGCCCGACGCCCGCGGCGTAGTAGCACTCCTCCCACGTGATGTTCACGGGCAGGACGTAGGTGCCTTCGAGCGCACCGTCCCGAACGTGCACCGTGAGTTCTATTTCTTTCTCATCCCAGCCGCTCAGCCCGACGATGTGGACGGTGCTCACGCCGACGACGCTCACGGTGCCCGTGGGGTCGGGCGAGAATGCGAGCATGACGTTACGGGCGTCCCGGTCGCCCTCGTTTCTGACGACGACGGTCAACTCGTAAGTGTCGCCCGGGTGCAAAACCTTCGGATGCACGTCCTTTATCGTCACAAACGACGTCTGCGCCGCCGCTACCGCAAACAGCAGGAGCGTTATTAAGCCCGCTGCTAATAATACGCTCCTCCCTAATTTCATCATTTCCGCACCACCTCCTTTTCTCTCTTCCTTCTTTCAGTAAGTACAAGGACGGTCGGGACGAACACGACGGCTGCGAAAAAGCAAAAGAAAATAGCGGTGGCGAGGACGATGCCCAAGTCGCCGATCATCGGGATTCGTGCGGAGAGAAGTGCGAGGAAGCCGGCGATCGTGGCTGCGGCAGCCGCCCAGAGCTCACGACCGACGCCGGCGACCGCCCTCTGGACCGCCGTGCTGACGTCAGGCGAGCGTCGCAGCTCCTCGCCGTAGCGGTGCGTGATGTGGATACCAAAGTCTATGCCGAGCCCGGCGGTCATCGCAATCACGCCGGTCATGTGCATGCCAAAGGGGATGCCGGCGAGCCCCATCATCCCGAACGTCCAGAGCGTCGCAAGCACGACCGGCGTGAGCGAGAGCAAACCCTTGAACGGCGACTTGAAGTAGAAAACGGCGATGAGCGCGACGAGCGTCACGCCGATCGTGCTGATCTTCCGCAGGTTCTCCTGCCGTAGCGGCTCCATTTCATACGTCCCGTAGGGGTCTCCGTAGATGCGAAGCTCAACGCCTTCGGGCAGCGGCACGGCGCTCATCGCCTCCAGAAAACGTTCCGAAATGTCAATGTCACGCTCACGGCTCCTCGGATAGGAAAGACGGGCGGTGATGAGAGCATAGCGGAAGTCCTCACTGACGTCCGCACTACCGGGATGCAACACCGCAGCGACGTCCTCCTTCGAGGATGGAATGTAGCCGTAAACCCGCTTTACCGCATCCACGGGGCTCGTGACTTCGACGACCCACTTCTCAGTTGCTATCCTCTTTTGAAGAGCGTCCATCGCCTTTAAAACCTCGGGGTCTCGCACGTCCTCCGCCTCCACGAGGATCATCATCGTGTCTATGCCCCCAAACTCGTCCTCGACCTTGTGATACGCCTGTATCACCGGCAGGTCGCTCGGCATCATCCGCTCGTACGACTCCTCGATCTTCAGCATGCTCATTCCGTAGAAGGAAGCAAGCGTTAACGCTATGAGAAGGACGGCGACGACGTAGGGGCGGCGAGCCTCGAAGCCGCCGAGCGTGTAAAGGAGGCGTTCTGCGAGCTTCACCACACCCTTCGCCTCTGCGCCCTTCACGAGGCTGCCCCGCCGCTCAAGCACGTATATCACGGAGGGCAACAGGATGATCGCCGCTAGGAACGAGTATATCAGCCCGAGGGAGAGGGATGCGCCGAGCTGCCGGACGATGGGCGAGCTCCCAGCCAGCATGGATGCAAAGCCTGCGAGCGTCGTCCCCATCGCCGCTGTCAGTGCGGCGCCGGTCTCCGTCAGTGAGATGTGGATGGCGTCCTCCACGTTTAGACCGCGCTCTCGTTCCTCGACGTAGCGTCCGAGTATGTGGATGGCATAGCCGATGCCGACGCCGAGCGTCAGCGAGCTGACCGTCGCCGTCACGATGTTCAGCGGGATTCTGAGGTAGCCCATGCTGCCGAGCGTCCACGAGACGCCGAAAACCATCGGCAGCAGCTGAAGGATGCCGAGTCGTACCGAAAGGTACGCGGAGACCAGAATTATGAAGATGAAGAGCAGCGACACCGTAGACGTCTGTTTGTTGACCTCATTTATCAGCTTCGAAATCTCGTAAATCATCGAGGGCAAGCCCGTGAGGTACACCTCGACACCACTCGGAAAGGAAGCTTGTGAGATGTCCTCCTCGACGCACCTCTGAAGCTCGCCGGCGGCGACGTCGCTCACCCCGGCGTCCGTCCAGAACATGACGATCGTGGCGCCGAAATCCTTGGAGATGAGGTCTCGGAAGCTCTCGTCGCTCAGGAACGTGCGGAGAAGCTCCCCGTCCCTCGGTATTTCGCCGCCGAAAGCCGCTTTGACGGCATCGACAACGCTGAAAACCCTATAAACGTGCTCTTCCGTGCGGAGGCGTTGTTCGAGCCTTTCTATCGCTTCGAGGACGAGCGGGTCCCTGATGTCTTGGACCGCCTGCGGGTCGTCCGACGGGACGACCTTCACGAGCACGACGCCGAGATCGCTGCCGCCGAACTCCGACCTTATGAGCTTGCCGGTCTGGACGAACATCATGTCCTGCGGCACCCACTTCTCCATGTTCGACTCGGTACTGAGGAGCGTGACGCCGTTCGCCGCAACTATCGTGAGGAGGAGGCACACGAGGATGACGATTGCGGGATACCTCACCGTAAGCGTCGCAACGCCGCCGAGCACCCGCTTGAGCATGCCACTTGATATTTATGAGTGCGACATATATAAGTTTTTGACATGTCAAGTGAGCGGTTGCCATCAGGCTTTTTCAAGTTTCATATCTTGCGGCTACTGAGCGAGCGTCCGATGTACGGCTACGAGCTGATGAAAGTGCTAAGCGAGAAGTTGGAGATGCGAGTGAGCCAGAGCGTCGTATATCCAATACTGCATGAGCTTGAACGACGGGGGCTCGCTGTGGGTGAATGGCGACGCTGCGGCGGCGAGGGCAGGAGTGGAGGGCGACACCGAAAATACTATCGACTGACGAAGCTGGGAGAGGAGGAGCTGCAGCGTTTAAAAGAGAAGCTGCTGAGGTTTTATGAGATGTTGTTCAAGTGAAAAAGCCCTCCAAGCTCTAGCGTGCGCTTAAAAAGCACGAGGTGAAGTTATGTTAACCCTTGAGGATGCCCTCAAGCTGAACCCGGGGCTCAACACCGAACTTTTCTTCCCGGCACCGCAGGACGTGTTTGCTGCAATACAGGGAAATCCCATCGTGAGGCGGTGGCTGTCGTTCATTGCGGAGCGTCATGAGGCTCCCCATGCCTTACTACTGCTATTCGTGCCGTGTGATGCGAAAAAACCGTACGAGCCGCCAAGGAGCGAGTTTTTCAGGCGGCTGTTAGAGCTTGAGCGCCGCATCAACGGTGTTAGGGCGGAAAAATGGTTGAAAACTGTGCGTGCTGCAGCCAACAGCAGTAATGATTGCAACAGCGCTGCCAAGTTCCAGTTACACCTATACATATGCGCTGTTTCCGAGCCTTTAGCGTTGGAGCCCCGTGAGTTTTGGGACTTCAGGTGGCGGCTTGATGGTGAACTCGTGAACCTCATCTACGATGCGCCGTTCTTCCCATGGATCGAGCGTTACGGCTATAAGTGGGATGAAAACGTTGCAAAGAAAGTTTGGCGGACGCTGAACAACGTTGTGCGTCGTTGGTTTGTTCGGAACGGTCACAAATTTAAGAATGTGCTGGCGCTTGCATGTCCAAATTCGGGCTACCGCCGCATCCTGAGCGGCGTCGTTACGAACTTCGTGCCGTCAAAATGCCCTGAAGTCGAAGAGACTTACGAGGAAAACGTGTCAAGAGTTTACACGCAGGACGCCGTCTGGAACGAACTTTTAGATGCCCTCAGGCGGCTCGGCGTGCTCAGCTAACTGCGGCGGCTCCCGATCGAAGCTCGCCGGGAAGCTCGAAGCAGGGCGGCACGCAGCCCTCGGAGCGAGTGCCTCAGGCTCGCCCAATCACGGCGGAAGTCCGCCTCGAAGTAGTATGGGGCAAGTCAGCAACAGGAGTAAGAGTGACCTCCCCCGCTATGGGGCGTCCACCGGCGGGAGGTTGAGAGGCGTGCAGCACGAACCGCTCCCGTCGGGCTTGGCATAAAGCCCCCGCTCACATTAGGCGTGGGCTCGCTCCAACTCCCAGCTCCGCTCACGTATAAAAACTTTCTCACCTCCCCTGCCTCGCCTCAGGGGCTTTCTTAGCGACTTTTTGTAAAAGCAGGATTTCCGGCGGCGAGGCGAAAGAGGCGGAACCTAAAACGCAGCGACGCATGTCACGACGCCCCACTGGTATTTCCCTGCGTCGTCTGCGTGCCTCGGCGTGCAAAAAAAGAAAAGAGAGTTAAGAAAAGGTCCATGATGCTGTGTCCTCGGTGATGACGTCGCTGGAGACGGGGTCAAGCAGCTGGAAGCGCCACGTGTAAACCCCCTTGGGGATGCTCGGCAGTCTGAACCTGAAGAGGCGTACGGCGACGCTCAAGCCCGCCGGCAGCGTGACCGTCCTGTCCACGAGCGTCAGGTTGACGGCTACCGGCGTCTCCAGCGTTATCAAAGCACGCACGCTCACCGCGCCGCCGGGGTTCTTCACGCCCACGAAGACGTCCATCGTGTCGCCCGTCGTGTACGTGAGCTTGTCGGTCCAGATGCGCACCCGCACGCTCGGCGGTGGCGGCGACGGGACGCCGTGCGTCAAAACGTGCAGCGTCCTGTGCTCCATGAGCCCGACTTCGACGCTGCCGTCGCCGTTGAGATCCTCGCCGCTGCTTTCCATTTCATACTCGTGAGGTCCGTAAACGTGATGATACGGCTTCAGGACCGGGATGAGCCACAGCGACGTGTTTGAAGCCGCCGTCCAGAGGCTGCCACGCAGCAGCGAGTAGCCCTCGCATTCGTAACTTGAAGCGCTGAGGTTTTCTCTTTGAACCGCCACGTCGTCGGCGCCGTCGCCGTCGAAGTCGCCGATGACGGTAGTTTGAGCGAAGTCCCAGCCCGTGAGGTCGAGCGTCGCCGCCGTGACGCCGCCGTCACCATCGACGAAAATGACGAGCGGCGAGTCATCGGCGCCGCCGTTGAGCACGAGGTCGTCGAGACCGTCGCCGTCGAAGTCGCCGACGCCGCCCAGCCACCACCAGTCAGCAGGGATCGCAAGCCGCCACTCCTCCGCTCCGTCCGCTCCGTTGAGCGTGACGATGCTGCTGTTAAATTCGAGGAGCACGTCGGGAACGCCGTCGCCGGTGACGTCCTCGACGAGCAGCGGCGGATACAGCGGCGTGGGCGAGGCTTGCAGGCTTTTCCTCCACATCCGGCTCAGGTCGTCGTCGAAAGCTTCGACGGAGCACCAGTACTTGAGAGCGCCCGCATGCTTCTCGCTGCTGAGTATGAGGATCTCACGCTTGCCGTCGCCATCGATGTCGTAAGGTCCGCCCACGAGTACAACCTCAGAGCCGGGGTCGCACCGCATCACCTGAAAAATCTCATATCCACGGATTCCACAACGCACCGACACCTTGGAGCAACTTTCGTTTATCCAGTTGTTCACTACTATGTCGTCGCAGCCGTGCCCGCAGTGGTCGTCCGTCGGGAAGATTCCGACGCTGCCCTCATAATTGAAGCTCCAGAGCCTGCCGCCGTCGTAGCCGCGCACGCCGTAAACCGTCCCGCCGTTCACCGTCCAGTTCCAGATAGTGAGCGTGAAGTCGTTAAGCCCGTCAACGTTGAGGTCGCCGACCGGCGTCGCCCAGATGTCGTCGGCGGAGCTGAAGCCCCAGAGCGGGACGCCGTCCTCGCCGTTGAGAAGCGTGACGCCGCCCGCCGTGTGGTTATAAGGGTGCACGTACACGAGCACGTCCGCCGTGCCTTTGTGCGTCACGTTGGGTACGGCGTAGCCCCAGATGTCGGCGTCGGTGAAATCGCGCTGCCAGAGTACTCGGAAGACGCCTTCGATGTCGCAGCCGACGCCGACGACCTTCGCCCACTCCTCGGTGTAATCGTTAATGAAGACCACGAGGTCGCAAAGTCCGTCGCCGTTCAGGTCGCCGGCGGGCTCCGAGTACATCCAGCCGTCGCTCACGTGCGCCAAGACCTGTTGCCACTCGACGGAGCCGTCGTCGCCCCTCAGAATCGTGAGGATGCAGTCGCCACCGTCCATGATGTCCGAAACAACCTCAGGAACCTTGTCCCCGTTCAGGTCTTCTGTCATGTACGGATGCGGAAGCCCCCGGAACGTGCGATTCCAAAGCTCAGCGACCTTGCCCGAAAGCGTCACCCTCGCCAGCGGCAGCTCCGACGATGGCGGCGGCGTCAACGGCTTCATCGACGGCGGCAACGGCAGCTCTTTTACTGCCACGACGGGCACGTTGTGCGCAGACGCAGCCACGCAGCCGCCGGCGGCGGAAGCGTCAGCCGCAAACGCCGACAACAGCAGCGCAGCCAGCACTACGGCAATTTTGAGCTCGGACCTTCTCATGCTCTCACCGCTTTAAAGTCGATTCTTGGAGCTAAAAAAGGCTTAGCATTTCGACGCCGGAAACTCCCTTAGCCACTGGATGTCAGGCTGGTAAAGCTTTCTGATGTCTTTAAGTCCAAGTATGAGCATTGCAAGACGCCCGACGCCGAGCCCCCACGCCAGCACCGGGTGCTTTATGCCCAGCGGCTTCGTAACTTCCTCTCTGAAGATGCCGGCGCCGCCGAGCTCCACCCAGCCGAGTCCTTCCACATAGACCTCAGACTCGACCGACGGCTCCGTGTACGGGAAGTAGCCTGGACGGAATCTAACGTCCCCAAAGCCCATCTTCCGGTAGAACGTTGAGAGGCAGCCGAGGAGATTTTTGAAGGAAACGCCTTCATCAAGCACGATTCCTTCGAGCTGGTCGAACTCCGGGATGTGCGTGGCGTCCGGCGTCTCCCTACGATAAACACGGTCGATGCAGAAAACCTTAACCGGCGGCTCTGGATGCTCCGCCAAATACCTTATGGTGACTGCTGTGGTATGTGTTCGCAACACGCAACGTCTAGCTAACTCCTCGCTCCAGACGCCGCCCCAGCCTGTTGAAATCCCACCACCGCTCTCGTGAACCTCCTTCACCTTCCTGATCAGCTCGGGGCTCGCCGGCGCCGCCTCCTCGAACGGCAGGTAGAAGGTGTCCTGCATCTCCCTCGCAGGGTGGTCCTGCGGCACGAAGAGCACGTCGAAGTTCCAGAACGCCGGCTGGACGACGGCGCCCTTTATCTCAACAAAGCCCATCTCCACGAAGATGCGGCGTATCCGCTCCAGAATCCGCTGGTAGGGGTGGATTTTCGCCACGTATATACGAGCTGCGGGCACGCTCACGTCATAACTCCGGAACTTCTTACCCCGCCACGCTCCCGTCATCAGCAGGGACGGTGTCAGTCGCGTTATTTCTTCCTCAACCACAACACCGCTCTCCAAAAGCCGCCTACCTTCTTCTGTCAGGAAGAGCCGTCGCCGTTTCACCTCCGAAACCTCGATCAAGTTGCGTCGCTTTAACACTTTCACAATGTCGTCGAGCTCGTCCGACGATATATCAAGCCGTCTCGCGAGCTCTTCGTCCCTTGCGGCTCCAAACTCGCCCAAAGCTCTCAAAACGCGCTCATCATCGCCCTCTGGCGGCTCGCTTTTCACTACAGGGATTAACATCTTGCCGCCGCCTCCGACATCGGACACCACACCCCAGCCCTTACGCACCAGCCAGCCGATTGCTATCTTTGCTCGTTTCCCGAGCGCTGCGCTCACTCCCTCCAAGTTTATGCCCCTCTGATCGAGTAAGAGTCTCAGGAGCAGTCGTTCAGGCAACCCCTCGTTCACGTACTGCCTTCCCTCATCTGTAAGCTTGTAAAACGTCTCTTTCTCCTCTTTAACCCCAATGAGTTTCTTTTGCGCCAACAGGAACGCTGCCTGTGTCGCCGCATCTTCACTCAGCCCTCCTGACTCAGCGACATCCCCCAAGTAACCATTACCGCCGAGTTTTCCTAGCGCCGTCAAGACCTTACGCTCGTTCGCAGACAGCTCGCTTGCAAGCTCGCTCCCGCCCACGCTCAACAGCCTCCTCTCCACAGGTTCGCCGGCGTCCTAATAAATGCTACGTAAGAGATTGAAAACTATATCGCCGTAGGTTGCGGCGATGAAAAAGCCAATGGTTAGATAAACTAGGAATGGCATCTGTGGCGTCACCCAGACCTCCAACAACCCGCTCTGCTTTAAGAGCTTTAAAATTTCATCCGATGGCTCAATGCCGCCCCATACGTATCTCAGCTCATATTTGCCCGCTGTCCCTTCGCTCCTACCATTGCAACTCCGCAGCTCATGCATCAGCTTTATGTGTTTTTTAGCCTGCAGCTCTGAAACTCGGACTTTATAACCGAGAAACATCAGCGGTGAGAAATTTCCTTTGAAAGCATTGTAGAAAAACAAAGAGAGCGGCGTGGAGAGAGATAAGACCAGAGCATTGGTCAACACGCTCAGCACGAAAACTCCCAAGGGGGGCACGCTTGCTGTGAACGCTGGAAAGCTCGGGAACAGTACGGAAATGGCGAGGAGCGCCTTTGCGTCAGCACCGCCGAAATTTAGCAGTAAAAGCAAAAACGCAAGGGCGGCAGCGACCAACACCGACTTCAACACTTGGGACGGTTGGAGAATGCCGTAGGAAAAATCAAAAGCTAAAAAAGCAACGCCGCATGTTGCCATGAGCGCCCAGACCACGTCTGAAATTTCACGGGTCTTCACGTCAGCGTAGCTTGCATAGAGCAACGATGCGCCACCCACGCAGAAACGTAAAAGCTCCAACCCTGACATCCTGAATCCGCCCTGCTCGATCAGAGTCGCATCAGTTCTTCCACGCATTTCTTGATGGCATCCACCGCACGTCTTATGTCCTCATCGGTCGTGTGCGTCAGCTTGCTCGCTTCGTCCAGTCTATCTTCAGATAAGCTAACGATAAGCTCCCTCGCAGGCTCGACCCTGACGAACCGCCGTAACAGCTCCTTCGCGCACTGGAAAGGGCAGCCGTCTACGGTGATGACCTTTTGCTTCCGCAATTTCCTCTCAAAAGCTGCAGCCTTCCCGTCTATGAACGCCCTCGTCAGCTCCACGATGCCCAGCGTCTCACAGATGTCAGGAAGCTCCTTCTCGGAAACGATAGCAGAGGCGACACGTGCCGCCTGTCCTGGAATGTTGAAGCCTGAGCACGGGAAAAGGCACACCGGCTTGACCCTCCTCATAATCCAACGTTCACAGAAACTAAATAAAATTTTTATGAACTCCTCTCTTCAGATTCTTGATGTTCCTCGCTGCCCTTTTCGCAACAGCCGCCCTCTTTTTCGGCTACTGTGCGGGCTCAGCTGTGGGATTTAAAAGGAAACTTGAAATGGCGGCGTTCGGCATTACGTTCGGCATGCTTTTTGCCTCCTGGCTCGTCTTTCTTTGCTCAATGCTCTTCGACTTTTCTGAGACATCGATCTGCGTTGCTATTTTCATTCTTATACTGCTCTCTGCAGCGCTTAAGCGCTACGCACCACCGAATGATAGTAAAAAGGGCAAGGGTAGTGGCAGCGTCGCTGTAATCGCTGCAGCTCTTATATTTTCGATATTTGCATTCTTAAATTTCACGACGGTGTTCGTAGAGGGCAGTAATGGGGTTTACATGATGGAGGACGCGTGGGCGGACCACGGGCTTCATATCCATATCATAACCTCATTCGCATACGGCGAGGATTTCCCACCGCCGTACCCCGTGCTAGTGAACACGTCACTTGTTTATCCCTTCATGGCGGACTTCCTCTCCGCCATTTTCCTGAAGCTGGGAGCTAGCCTCAGAGCGGCGCTCGTGGTTCCGAACTTGCTTTTAAGCCTTGCTTTAGTCATAACCTGCCTGTTCTTCGCAGAAGAAGCTCTTGACTCGCTTAGGGAGCAACAAGAATCTATGGCGGCGACGGCAGTAGCCCTCTCTCTCCTACTCTTTTTTCTTAACGGCAACGCAGGCTGCTTCTACTTCTTCAGGGACGTTCTGTTGGGATGCGCAAATCCGCTTCTACGAGACTATTCCCACTTGGAGGCGCACTCACTGCACTTTGAAAACGCCATCGAGCACTTTTTCATCTCGCAACGCGGCTTCCTTTTTGGCTTCCCTGTGGCGTTCCTTGCGCTCACCCTGCTACTCCGCAGCACCCGAGGCGACGCCGAAACCCGAAGTTTACTATCTGCAGGCATCCTCGCAGGACTCCTCCCTCTCGTTTACATTCATTCTTTCTTAGTCGTTACGTTCGTTGCGTCTTTCCTGCTTGTTCTGGAAGTTGTTAAGAGGGCTAGCCAAAAGCAGCAACACCTTAGCTGCAACTTAAGTCGCTGGCTTTATTTTTTCCTGCCGCTGCTCGTCTTAAGCACGCCGCAGGTTCTTTGGATGAGCTATGCCGTGCAGAGAGGAAACTTCATCGGTCTGCAACTTGGGTGGGCACCTGAAAATGCCGGCAGCTTTTTGAGAACGCTTTGGTTTTGGGTGAAGAACACTCCTGTGGCATTACTTGCAATCCCCGGCTTTTTCGTTGTGGAAAGACGCCTTAAGATGTTCTATGTTCCATTTTTCTTGCTTTTCGTCATCGGGAATATTATAAGATTCCAGCCGAACCTCTGGGACAAT
Source organism: Candidatus Alkanophaga volatiphilum (assembly GCA_029259545.1). Lineage (GTDB taxonomy): Archaea > Halobacteriota > Syntropharchaeia > Alkanophagales > B39-G2 > Alkanophaga > Alkanophaga volatiphilum. Next base: position 14,111 of record JAPHEE010000017.1, on the reverse strand, counting down.
AACAAGATATTCATGCATTGGCTTTTCGCTACCGCAGTCCTCGCTTCAGCGTTTTTGGTAAGACTTTCGAGGCTACGTTTTGGCGTTTTGCTCTCTGCGGCGCTTGTGACGCTCTGCACGCTCTCCGGCGTCCTAAGCGTGATTTACGCTGGCAACACCTACCTCTTTTACTCAAATGCGGAACTAGAAGTTGCAGAATGGATAAAGGCGAACACCGAGCCAGGTTCCCTGTTTCTCACCGGCTTCTCGCACAAGCACCCTGTAGCGCTCACGGGGCGTCCTGTGGTAATGGGCTGCCGTGGCTGGCTCTTCTCGCACGGCATGCCGTTCCAAGAGGTTGAAAAGGACGTTGAGGAAATTTACAGAAGCGGTAACATGACCTTACTGACGAAGTACGGCGTGGACTACGTATTCGTTTCCGTATATGAAAATAACTTGATGCCGGACGCCGAAGTTTTTTCGCAGCTTGAGCTGGTTTACGACGAGCATGATTTCAGAATATACAAAGTTCCCCACTGACGTGAGAATAGCAATGTTCTTATAAGAAGAGGACAACTCTCAGATGGTGGTAAGATGAAAGAAAATGATTGGCGGATGATCTCTGCGGTGTTTATTGTTACAACTCTCTTGTTTGCAGCCCTTGCTGGGTACTATCTGTACAAAGTGAAAAAACTGGAAGAGTACGTAGAGATCCCCAGAATCCCATTAGAAGTCCAAGAGTTAAAGTTTATGGATGTGTGGGAGGGCATTGTAGAATACGCTGACATCAACGAGTCGAATGCGTACATAGGCTCTTTACTGCTTGAAATTGATAAGAAGGGGAACGTAAAGACATTCATGCTGGAGTTTTGGGCTGAAAACCGAGGCTATAAGTATTTCCATATTGAGAGCAACGAGGACGGGATGTTACGCATCCGCTCCTATACCATGGAGGACATAGAATCAACTCTCAGTATCGAGAAGGTCTTCAAAGAGATAGATAGGTATGGGCTTGTGAATTTTCTTAAGGATTGCGAGGGTGGCGCGACTATCTACGGCAGCGTACTACGTGGGAGCGCTCAATACGACAGCAAATACGTTCCCTTATACCTGCTGGAAGGTGGCGAGCGCAAAAGTCTCCCAAAGGTGGAGTTTGATCCATGGGACGTGCACTTTCCGATAAAAGTTTTCGAAAAATGGGGCAAGGGAACCACAGTATACATCATCAAATAGACCCAGCAACAATTGCGGTCATGCGACGTCACTCCCCGGACGTCGCATAGATCTCGTAAGGCATTATCTTTTTGTTTACTTTCTTCTTGCCCTTAAGCTTACTTATGAGATCCGCCGCTTTCTCTTTCTTTTTACGCGTTTCTATCTTCTCGGCGAGCGCTGCAAGCTCTTCCTTCTTCGTATGCTCGTATTCTTTCTCCTCAGCCTTCTTCTCTTCTACCTCTACCGCCTCTTCTTCTTCCACCTTCGCATGAAAAACGTAATTCAAGCGTATCCCTCCAAGGCGTCTCCGCCCCACCTTTCACTCTATATGAGCTAAGAGGAATGCCCTGTATAAATAACTTATGGCACCCTTAAGGATTTGCCTAAACAAAAGGGAGGTAGTATGAAACTCATAGATGTTGCTCTGGGCAAAGAAAGAGCTGATCTCGTGATAAAGGGCGTGAACGTGGTCAACGTGGTGAGTGGCGAGGTTTACGAGGCGGACATTGCCATTTGTGAAGACAGAATAGCTGGCCTAGGGGAGTACTCAGGTAAGGAGGAAATAGAGGCGAAAGGGCTTTATGCTGTTCCGGGCTTAATAGACGGGCACACGCACATCGAAATGAGCATGCTCTCCGTATCTGAGTTCGCACGTGTCGTCGTTCCGAGGGGAACGACCGCCGCCGTCGCCGACCCTCATGAGATCGCGAACGTGCTAGGCGTCGAAGGCGTCCGCCTGCTCCTTGAGGAGGCGAGGCGCACGCCGCTCAAAGTTTTCTGCATGGCGCCGTCCTGCGTGCCGGCGACGCCGCTCGAAACCGCCGGCGCCGAGATCGGCGTCGCCGAGATTCGGGAGTTGCTCCGGACTGATGGCGTGCTCGGCGTCGCCGAAATGATGAACTTCCCCGGCGTCCTTTCTAAAGACGAAAACGTCCTTGCAAAAATTGCCGCCGCCCGCGAGCTACGGCGTCCGGTGGATGGGCATGCTCCGTTGCTCAGTGGGAAGGCGTTGAACGCATACGTTGCCGCGGGAATACGCTCAGATCACGAAAACACGAGCTATGAAGAGGCGCTCGAGAAGCTACGTTTGGGATTGCGAGTGATGGTGCGAGAAGGCTCCGCCGCAAGGAATCTCAAGGCTATTGCGCCGCTCCTCAGGGAAAAAGATGGAAGAAACTTTTTACTCGTCACGGACGGTGACCGTACGCCTAAGGACTTAAAAGAGCAGGGTTACTTGGATTATGTGCTGCGGAGGGCCATAGAAGAAGGTATTGACCCCATAAAAGCTGTTCAGATGTGCACGATTAACGTCGCCACCTATTTCGGGCTTGATGTTCGTCCAGGCATCGGGGCATTGGCGCCGGGCATGGTTGCCGATATAGTTTTATTGAGGAACTTGGAGCGTTTCGAGGTCGAGCGTGTTTTTGTTAACGGGAAGCCGCTCTCGCCAGCGAGCTTCAAAACTGCGTTTGAATACCCAGAGCACGCAACGAAAACCGTCCGCATCAAAGAGGTGATGCCTGCGGACTTCCGCATAGAACTGGGCGGCAGGAGGAAGGTTAGGGTCATTGGAATCATCGAGGGGGAAATTCTAACCGATGAGATAATAGAGGAGGTGGAAGGCGTGGACGTGGACGCCGACATCCTGAAGATCGCAGTGCTGGAGCGGCACGGACGCACCGACGGGAACATCGGCTTAGGCTTTGTCAAGGGCTTCGGGCTGAAACGGGGCGCCGTCGCATCTTCCGTCGCTCACGACTCTCATAACATCGTGGTCGTCGGCACGAACGACGAGGACATGGCGCTGGCGTGCAACCGCCTCCGGGAACTCGGCGGCGGGATTGTTGTCTGCGACCGTCGCGTCGTTGCGGAGCTGCCGCTGCCGATCGCCGGACTCATGAGCGACAAGCCGCTTGAAGAAGTCATTTCGAGACTCGAAGCGCTGGAAAAAAGTGTAAGAGAGTTAGGTTGTGAGCTGCAGTCGCCATTCATCACGATGTCGTTCCTTGCGCTCCCCGTTATCCCAAAGCTTAAGATTACAGACAAAGGGCTCGTGGACGTCGAAGCCTTCAGATTTGTAAGTTTGGTTGTAGATTAACTGCGGAGCGGCGGCAAGCTCGCCACTACTTTGCGAGTCTAGCGAGGTGTCCGTACTTTTTGGCGGCTTCCACCATCGCCCGCATGTTTGCGAGCGGCGTCTTCGGGCCAAATCCGCAGCCCGGCGCCAGAATGTCGGTGCCCGCCTCGATGCACGCCTTCGCCTCCGCCATCACCTCCTCCGGCCCCCGCTTGATCAGCGTGAACACCTGGTTCACGTTACCCATCAGCGTGACGTCGTCGCCCACCCGCTCCCGTATCTCCGACATCTTCACCACCTCCGACACCGATATCGCATCCGCCCCCAGCTTCACCACGTGATCCAAAACCGGACGTATGTCCGAACATACGTGCACGATGACGTAAGCGCCCATGTCCTTTATCTTCTTCACGCACTCCTTGTCCACGGGAAGCCCGTACTTCTCGTAGTCGTCGGGTCGGAAGTCCCCGAGCGGGGCGCAGTTGTAGAAAATTACGTCGGCGCCGGCATCGACGGCAGCCTCCGCCCAGGTCAGCGCCAGCTGCTTCGTCTTCTCAAAGGCGTCCTTGAAGACCTCTGGATTCCTCTTGAACGTGATCATGGCTTTCATCATGTCCACGATTCCGATGAATGCGCTGACGAACGCACTGCCGACGTGACAAGTTATCGGGAGTTTAACGTCGTCGCACTTGGGCTTCAGGATCTCGATGGCGTCGAGCACCACCCGCATGCTCTCTGCCTCTCTCGGATTGGGAATCTCCATCTTCTCCGCAATCTCCTCGACGCTGCTGAACGCATACTTTTTCACCATTGGCATGTTGTCCTTCGCCCACTTGTGAAGCTCGACGCCGACGGCGAGCGCTTCGGTGTATATGATGAAGGGGACGCGGATGCCCTCGAGCCCGGCGTGCTCGTACGCCGCCCACGCGAGCTTCGCCATCTTCTCAGCGTCCTTGTGCGCATCGGGCCAGTACGCGCCGCTCGCCTCCATCAGGTCGACAGTCCCGGTCTGCGTNACCCCCGGACACGGCACCCGATCATAACCGCTTTGATCGAGCGCCGCAAACAGACGGTCCCTATACGTCATCTCCTCGGACGACATCCATAACCCCAGTATAAATGACGTACGGACGCTATAAAAACCTGCTCCGAGCGACGCCGTTCCGAGGGGCGCACGCCCGTCGTTAAATTTTTAAGCAACGCATCATGACCCTATGATGAGGGCCGGTAGATCAGGGGAAGATCGCTCGCTTGGCGTGCGAGAGGCCTCGGGTTCGAATCCCGACCGGTCCATCAGGACTCTGCTGTAACTGCTCTTTTCTCCTTCTTGGAAAATAGTTTTATAGAGTCGTAAGATAAGTCAAAAGCGAGAAGTGCAAAGAAATAAAGCCACGGCATCGACGAAAGTGCGCATAAAAGGAGCATACAGACCTTCATCATGCATCTGTGGACGAAAAATATTTTCAGGGGTCTAGGTGCGTCGTGCCGGTCCACGAAGTCGTTACCCTTCTCGTCTACGACGCCAGCAATGGTCAGAGCGAGTAGAGGCATCCATAGCAGATCAAAAGATGCGGTGATGCAGAACAAAAGCGAGAAGGCAAAAGCGTTGATCTTGAATATCAAATTGTCCACTTTGCCTGCGAAAATCACGGCTAGAAGTATTGAGAGCAAAACAGTAGCGGCTGCTGCGTCGCTTATGGACAGGACCAACGCCATTACCACCAACGCCGGCGCAATGATGCCTGCAAGCTTCTTGTCAAAAACACCCTCATCAAAGGTATCATCTATAATCTTGAGTCCGGCGCCGATGGCTGCGAAGATAATGACGGTGCAGGGCTGAGGGATATTTATCGGCTCGAACCTTATCACAGAACGGCTTTGGGAGGCTGCATCTGATAAAAGGGGGTGTATAAGTGAATATGCAAGTGTATATGCATGTACGTATGTCTATCAGCACTTATGAGCGACTATTAGCAGGTCGCCGTATTCTTTTATTATGACTTTCGTCAGCGCCTCCCTCACCTCTCTTGTGCTCCGCAACTTGACGAACTGCGGTATTAAGGCTTCTGTGAAATTTATAATGGGGTCGTCTGGCATCTTGAATATTATTATCTTGCCATCATCCTTCAGAGCGTTGTATGCGTTTTCAAGGACTTTTTCCAGCTTATGCACGTACTCCAGCACCATTGATATCACAACGACATCATATTCTTCATCCAGCCCCACATCTTTCTCGATGTCGCACTGCTCCACTTCGACCCATGAATATCCCCGATGTTCGATCTTCGCCCTCGCAATGTCTATCATCTTTTTGGACTTGTCCAGCCCCGTCACTTTACCGTTCTCACCGACGACCTCGCCGTAGTAGAGGGGCGAAATGGAGCCGCAACCCATATCCAGAACGTAATCCCTCTTGCCTATCCCCCCAATCTCAGTTATAACTCGCCTTACAGACCTGAACCATTCATTCTCCAGCCAAACGCTCCATATATTTGCGTCCCTTTCAAAATCAGTGGTTGCGAGCGGGTTGTTTGGATCTATAAGCAAGTGCGGAAAAACGTTTATCAGAGACATGAAAAAGCTTATGAGATCCTCTTTCATCTTATCGAGCATGAAATCTCTCTTTTCCAATCTTATATCAACACCATTAACCAAAAAATATTTAGAGTCTTTCCTTTTCAGTATGCCATAAGAGCACAAAACGTCAAGGTATATTTTCAGAAGTTTCTTGTTTCTATATCCATACTCATCAGCGATATCGTCTACGGTCTGTATGTTTCCTTCTATTGCGCTGAATATGTTTGTGACCGAGCCCATTGATATTATGAATCCTTTAACGAATTTTGTAGCTGCTTCAATACTGTTGCTTATGTCTGCTATCAATTGATTCATGACACATCCCTTTAAAAGGGAGCGAACTCCAGGGCTTCTGCGACTTGCTTACCTATCTTCGAGAGCCGGTAGTAACTGACTCCATTTACGTCTATCTTGTCGACGAGCCCAAGCTCCACGAGGGAACTGGAACCGTTATACCTGTTGCCCATACCTCTAAGCCCACCAAGCACGTTTGTTGCATCTATACCAATATTCCGGGCGATTTCCGCAGGATAGGACATGTGTGGATATATTTTATTAAGGTATAATAAAATAGCAACCCTTACCCTGCTCCTTTTCAAAGAACGAATTATTCTAGGGTCATATTGAAGGAAAGACGTGCGCATGCTCCCCCTCCCAATCTCTGTTGGAGTGGATGGAACATAAAAAGTTTTAGGTTCAATTCGACCTTGCCGATGCATCAAGGGCGTTTTGCATCTTTACACCCAAAGCCTCAAGAACCGCCTCTCTTATCAGATAGCCAGCTTTATGAAGGATGGTGTCTTCAAGCTCCTTATCTAGTTCCATGCTCGCCGTGCACGGGTAGGAGTGGTGCGCCTTTGAGATCGCATCAAATAGTGCTCTTACGGTGTCGTCATGGAAGGCAGCGTCCGCCGACGGCGTTCTCAGTCCGGTTATTTTCCGGGCTACGAACCACGTAGAGCCGCAGGGAGCGCTCCGTAGGACCGTAACGCCGCTTATAACCTCGTTTTCGACGGCGATTTGAAGTTTCGGCTTGCCGATTTTGAATTCTTCAACGAACCGTCTTATGGTCTTAAAGCGACTGATCGCTGGGTCTTCGGGATCCAGTGCGCAAAACGGCTTCGGGAAAGCGTATTCGATGTCGTGCATTTCGCATTCTTCCCTCAGCTGCTGCCTGACGCCTACGGGCAGCTCCCTAGGACTCTCGGCGGGTGCTATCAGAGCTGGAATGCCGAGGTCTTCGAGCGCCTTCGGCAGGCTCAGAAGTACGTCCGCATGCACGTTCATCGCTATGAGCACGTCCGCCGGGGTCAGGTCGAGGATGAAGCTTGCGGGGTCGTCCAGGAAGTGAGGAAGGCTCTCAGGCGGCGGCAGGCGGACTGCGGCTACGATCCTATCGGCGTAGCTCCAGCCCGCACGGCACTCGACGCACGCCTCCCCGCACGCCCGGCAAAACGTCGAGTAATTCACAAGGTTCCCGATGACGATGTCACCAAAGTCCCCGCTGTATAAAAATTCGAGCTCCATTTCAGGACCACGCCCGTCGTCAGTCCCGACCCCGCACGTATTCGTAAGCGTTAAGGGCGGCGACCGCGCCCTGCGCCACCGCCGTCACCACCTGCTTCACGCCGCCCGATGTGACGTCGCCGGCGGCGAACAAGCCCTCGACGCTGGTTTGCTGCTTTGAATCCACGATTATGTAGCCTTTTTCGTCGAGCTGCACGTCAAGCTTTAAAAATTCGGTGTTCGGCACTTTCCCGACTTCGATGAAAACGCCGTCCACTTCCAGCAGGAACTCCTCGCCGGTTTTTGTGTTCAGCGCACGCACGCCGCTCACCACGTCCTCGCCGACGATCTCCAGAACTTTTACGTTTCTCAGGATTTCCACTCCACTCCGCTCCAATCGCCGCAATATTATCCTCTCGGTGGCACGCACGGCGTCGCCGCCGACCAGCATTTTGACATCAGCAAGCTCGCTGAGCGTGAGCGCGGCATTCGCCGCCGCCGTTCCGTCGCCGACAACCGCCACCTTCTTGCCTTTGAAAAGCGGAGCGTCGCACGTCGCACAATACGAGACGCCACGTCCCAAGAACTCAGCTTCGCCCGGCACGCCGAGCTTCTTGTGCGAAAGCCCGGAAGCGACTATGACAGCAACGCTCTCGTACTTGTCTTCGGAGGTCTCCACGACGAAGACATCCCCCTCCTTCCTGACGCTTTCCACGCTTTCAAAGTTACGAATCTCGACGCCTGCGTTCCTCGCTTGCGTTTCCATGCGTTCTGCTAGCTCCATGCCTGGGATGCCGTCGGGGAAGCCGGGATAGTTTTCGATCTTCGGAGCGGTCGCCATTTGTCCCCCGGGGGCGGCGGCTTCGAGCACGACCGTCTTAAGCTCCGAACGCACGCCGTAAAGCCCGGCAGTCAGCCCCGCAGGTCCGGCGCCGATGATCAAAAGTTCTACGCTTTCCATGTTTCAATCTCAGTCGTTCGGGGATTTACGGTTTATGGGCAATTGATTTGAAATCGTTTATAAGGGCGAGCCGGAGAAGGAGTCGGAGGT
>JAPHEE010000017.1:1781-5195 GCA_029259545.1 Candidatus Alkanophaga volatiphilum | reverse complement strand
AGGTAGAGACCGACCTCCAGCGCCTCGCCCCTGAAATTCGCCCGCACCTCATCCTCGACAGGCGTTCCTTTTGCCACTCCCAACTTGTTTACATTTACCAGCTCCTCCCCCATCTTACTGCCCCCAAGTCATTCGCTCAAGGCGGCAGCCGCTCTCCCCAGAGCTTTGAGGAGTGTCAGCATGATGCCCATACCCTTCTGCACATCCTCGTCCTTCAACGCCCGCATCATCGCAAAGAAGCCCTTGATCTGCGGCGGGCTCAGCAGCGCTTTGTCGAGTTCAGGGTCCTGCAACGCCCTTTCGAGCACGTCCGCCAGATCGGTGCTCGCAACTGCGTTCAGAAGCTTAAGCGTCGTAGAAATCAGCTTTGAGATGTCTTGTAACACTTGGTCGTTCACGTAACTTTGAACGAGACGGAGGATTCCGAGAAGTTCGCTCAGTGTTTCGACGTCTGCAGGCTCCAATACAACTTTCTCAGACATATTCTCACCTCACATCAAAGCCTTTGCGTTCATCTCCCAATACAGGTAGTAGTAAGAGCGGTAGAAGATCCATCCAAGCTTTGAGGGTTTAAACGGCTCTGGTGGCTTGTTGTAAGTCCACGATGGGATGTAAGCAGCACCTTTCGTCGCATCCGAGTAGATCTCGCCGACGAACGGGCAGCCGACCTCCCCGTTGTACGTCGCCCTGACGCCGACGCCCGTGACATCGTTTATCAGGTTCTGGGCGACGACCATCGCCTGGTAATGCGTCCCGATGCCGGTTTTCAGGATATCAGCAGGACCCGTGTCGCCAGCGACGTAGACCTCGTCGTAAGTTTTTGTCCCATTCTGGTACTGCAGGGTTCGCTTGTTCACAGGTATCCAGCCGTTCTCGTCGATCATTTCCGAAGCTTCTAGAGCCTCAGCCGCCCTATGCGGGGGAGCAACTACCAACAAATCGTACTTGATGCGCTCACCATCGGCAGAGATCACTTCCTTCCTCTCTGCATCCAAGGAGGCGAACTTAAAGTTTCTCGATACTTCGATGCCTTTCTCTTCGAAGACTCTGCTTATATTTGCGTTGTAAGGAGGTGGACCGATGCTTTCCATGGGCCAGAGGAGCGAGATCGTGAAGTTCTCTCTTATACGCCGAACATAACGCAGATAATCATCGAGCATTACCGTGAATTTCCCTGGCGCCCCAGGGCATGATATCGGCATCCTCGGCACCGCCACCACTATTCTCCCGCCCCTAAGCGTCTTAAGCTTCTCTCTGAGCTCAAGAGCGCCCTCTAATGTGTAAAACGTGTTGTAATCGTCCGAAAGTCCGGGAACGACGCCTAAGTCGTGCCTACAGCCGGTGGCGACCACGAGATAGTCGTACGCATATTTCTTGCCGCTCTTAACGGTTACCTCTCTATTTCCGAGGTCTATTTTCGACACTTCGCCGTCCTCGCCGAAGAAGTACTTTACTCTGGGGCTGAGAAGCTTCTTTCTCTGTCTTACAGCGTCTTCCTTTGTGTAGAGGTCGAAAGGAATGAAGGTGAAGACTCCCTGGTTCTGGTAAAGGTCGCTTTTGTCGAGGACAGTTATTTCGACTTCTTCATTGGCGATTTCCCGACGAAGCTCCCTTGCAAGCTTGTTCGCGATCGCCGTGCCCGCAGCCCCGCTCCCTAAAATCAGAATGGACTTCATAGGTGTTACTTCAAACTTGAGAACATAAATTCATTTTCGGTTTCCGCGTCGTCATTTCAGCCTTAGTTCCTGCCTCTTTCTACGATGTGACGCTCCATGATACTTACCGCCCTTGCTGCCTCCTTTTCCATGAGGAGAGTCTCCCGCCGGTCAGCTCCGGAAGCTCCTCCGTCAGGAGTTCGTGCGGAGTTCGGAGCCGCTGACGAAAGGATCTGGATACACATGTAGGAGAAAGCCGCAGTCGAGGGCGAAGGCAGCGTCGCCGAGCGTCTGTTCCTCGAGCCATTGCGGCGCCGAGGCTACGACCGGCAGGTCAGGGAGGTCGATGCCGAGCTTCTCAGCAAGAAACTCAGCGGCGGTCACTATCCTCGCGATGCACATGCAGATGCCGAAGTCCCAGACCGGAGGGGGCTTCAGAGCCTCACAAACCTCCCTAAGACCTTCTCCTGCGAGTTCTAATCCTTCTTCACTCATGAAGCCGAGCCCTTGGAGTGCATAGGCTGTGCAGCCAGCAGTCCAGACGAGGGTGTCCCGCTTCAGAAGCTCCTTGGTAAGATCGCGGATGAGAACATTGTGCCCACCGCTCGCCGAACGAAGCGGCGCTGCTCGCTGACGAGCTCTTCCGGCAGAGGGGCGTCCGGGAGAGTGTGGAAATCACGTTCGTGACGCCTTACCCCAGAGTCTATCCCGCAGAGGCGATAAGCGAGGTCGTTGAACCGATGGTTGAAGATTTCCTGATACGTCCTTCTATGCCTTGTTCCACCTCATAGAGGGTGTGATGTCATCTTTAACTCGGAAATTGGTGATGAGGGCGGCTGGGTTCCCACCGACAAATACACGATGCGAGTTAAGGGCACGACGACGCCTTTGCCATCGGTGACTGCACCGACATTCCCATCTCAAAGTCGGGCGTCGTTGCCCACTTCAAGCGCATACCGATGACATTAGAGGAATCGGCGACGTTCACAAATACAACGGGCGCATAAACTGCCCCTTTGAGGTCGGCAGAGGAAAGGCGACGTTCGTCGTCGGCAGTTATGAGACGCCCGCGAAAAAGCTCCCGCCGTCGAGGCTCAGATGGCTCATGAAACGAGCGATTGATCTCGGCTACTGGTGGATGCTGAAGGGTCGCCTTGATCCTCTCTCCTTATATTTTGGGGACGTCGAGCTGCAGTCCTGAAATGCTTGTCAAAAACCTTTAGAATGTCTTCGGGCCCCTCGAGGATGAAAACGCCGTCCATGCCCGCAAGCTTCCGCACGTGCTCCACGTCTTCTTTCCGAATTCTAAGGCGAAGATCTCTGCCGTCCGGGAGCTTTGTGACGATGGTACCCTCTTCGTAATCGGATGGCATGATGTAGACGGGAACGAAGGCTTTTAACGCCATTATCGCTGAATTAGAGAGCAGAGAGTCGGCAACGCCGAGGGAGATCTTCGCGACAGTGTTTGACGTCGTGGGCGCTATCAGCAAGAACTCGAACTTCCCCATCTGGAGCTGCCCCGCCAAGAACGGCGAGTTCGGACCCTTCTCGACGAAAATCTTGCCAAAATTCTCGTTTAAGTCGTTTAGAAGCTTATAGTATTTCACAACCAGCTCTCCCGCCTTCGAGAGATATACCTTAACCTCGACTTCATCCTCGTACGCCCTTTTGACCTCTTTCATCACCTCGACCGTTTCAATCAGCCTATCTCCACTGCCCGTGATGCCCCATGCTACTTTTTTCTTTTCCATTCCTCACC
>JAPHEE010000017.1:0-1693 GCA_029259545.1 Candidatus Alkanophaga volatiphilum | reverse complement strand
CTCGTCCTCCTTCACGCCCTCAAGCGTATCTTTCGACCAAAAAGTTGCGCCGAGGTTCGCTCCGAACGCCCCGCCGCTTACAGGCATCACGCCATTAAGCACGTAAAACGTCAGAATTTGCTGCAAAGCGAGCTCCTGCCCGCCGATTCGGTCCCCGCCAACAGCGATCGCCATTCCAACCTTTCCTCTGAAGAAGTTGGCGTCGGCGGCGACTAGAGCCCTGCACCTGTCCATTAAAGCTTTCGTCTGTGCGCTGACCCCACCATTGTAAACCGGCGTCGCGATGACAATCCCCTTAGCCTCTCTAAGCAAGCGGTAAAGCTCTTGGACGTCATCTTCAATTTTACAACGTTTATTTTTGAGGCAGAAGTCGCAGTGCTGGCAGAAGTTGATTTCTTTACCTCTAACCGTGAAAAATTTGGTGGGGAAGCCCTGCTCCTCAAGCATCTTCAGAGCTTCCCTGAGCACGAACTCCGTCGCTTTCCGCCTTGGGCTTCCGCAAATGCCCACAATCATCGTTGCATCTTCTCGGCGAGTCGTGCTCCGAGGTCGAAGGCTCTTGTAAGCTCCTCAGCGGTCGGTCTGAACTTCACCTGCAAAGGCTCCAAGACCTCAAATTTCAGCTCCTCCATTACCCTGCTGATTTCTTTGACGGCGCCGCCACTCCAGCCGTAAGAGCCGAAGGCTACACCAATTTTCCGTTTGGGCTTCAAGCCCCTCATGTAAGCGAGGAAGCCTGCGACAGGCGGGAAGACCGTGTTGTGCGTCGTCGGCGAGCCGACGGCGACCGCTTTCGCATCCAGAATCTCCGTCATGATCTCGCTCCAAGAGTCGCTCCGCAGGTGGAAAAGTCTAACTTCGACGCCGCTCGAACTTGCGCCCTCGGAAATCGCCCTCGCTAGCTTCTCGGTGCTCCCCCACATCGTGTCGTAAACGACCACGAGCTTGTTCTCAGCCTCGAAATCCGCCCATTTTCGATAAGCCTCCAAGATTTTCGCAGGGTTTCTCCAGATGACGCCGTGACTCGGCGCAATCATCTCGATTTCCAGCCCGAGCTTTTCCACCTCATTCAACTTCCTTTTCACCAGCTCCCCAAAGGGCATCAAGATGTTCGCGTAGTATGTTTTCGCCCACCGTAGCGCCTCCTCGACGCCAAACTCCTCATCGAACCTCTCAAGACTTGCGACGTGCTGCCCGAAAGCGTCGTTAGATAACAAAAGCTTTTCCTCCTTCACGTAAGTCGCCATGCTGTCAGGCCAGTGGAGCATTGGCATTTCAAGAAAGACGAGAGTTCTCTTCCCTATTTTCAATTCATCTCCGGTCTTGACGGTCTTGAATTCCCAATTTTCACAGCTGAAATGCTTACAAAGCCCTTCTCTCCCCTTCTCGGTGCAGACGATAACAGCGTCCTTTGCGACCTCCTTCAGCCTCGCCAGGGCTCCTGAGTGGTCCGTCTCAACGTGATTCGCAATGATATATTCTATTTTTGAGGGGTCTGCAACCTTATGCATGCGCTCTAGCATTTCCTTGAAGAAGTTCTCCTTAACCGTGTCAACAAGCGTCATGTGGTCGTCGAGGAGCACGTAGGCATTATAACTCGTCCCACGCCAAATGTCGAAGTCGTGGAAGTCTCTTTCCATCCAGTCTAACGCCCCTACCCAGTAAATTCCATCTCTAACTTCCACAGGATTCA
>JAPHEE010000016.1 GCA_029259545.1 Candidatus Alkanophaga volatiphilum | reverse complement strand
CGCACCTGCTTCTTGCTCCTAGATGGGTCCATAACATCACCAGCGAGCCCTTTTGCTCAAATTGGCGTCGCTTTGATTTAAGGCTTAATGCCAAAAGACTTAGCTTATTCAGCCATTTTGAGCTTTAAAAACTTCCTTAATTTCCCATTCTTTAGTTGCGAAACACAAAGGGCTTCACGCTTGCAACGAGCTTCAGCATCACCGATTTGACGATTTCATCATCCGCTGCGTCGAGAACTTCTCATAATACTTCGTGACCCTTGTTTTTAACAGCGACGAGTACATCAGCGTCGAGGTTGATTCTCAGCGCCGCTGGGTGGCATGCCTTCTTCCAAAGGAACAGAAATTTTTCCACTCTCGATCCTGAACGTCCCGACATCGGCGGGAAGCTAGCGCCGTCCGCTGGTGAGGTCAGAACCAGTGATCACACCATTCCCAGCAGTTCAATAACACGCTGCCATGCCGCCTTTAGAGGACGCCAGATTTTTTCCCGCCTCGCCTCATCGCTCTCGTATTTCCAGAGCCATAGCGCCGCAATTAAAAGCACGAAAAAGGCGGCGCCAAATGTTTTTCTCGTCCCGCTCACTTCCACGTCGTGCAATGTTGCAAATACGTTGCAAATAAGTATGCCAAGCGAAAAGGCGCTCATCATTACTAAGACGTGCCAAAGCGAGAAGCGACGCTCCGCATAAATGCAAACAGCAAGAATTAACAGCGGCATTAGGTAAAAACCCAGCAGTGAAAGCCCGAATACTATATCACCGACGCCTGAAGCCAGAAATTTCTCGATGCGATTTTCCACGGTGGAAACATGCTCGACGCGTCCGGCTACGACCAGCGTCTCGAAGGGCTCGCCGCCGAAATAGTCGTAATCATGCCAGTTTACATACCATTCTGCAGTCTTATCTCTGATGAGCAATACGTCTCCTTCAGAGACATCGACGGCGTTCTCGACTACTACGAGCGCCCTCTCTTCCGAGACGCTGTCCTCAAGCAGTAAAAGCACGTATTCGCCTTCCTCAGCAGTCGGCAGTATTTCGGGAACTTCGTGCGGCTGGAGCTTCTCAACGGCGATCACGACGCCAGCGTCTCCTAACCCCTCATGAACGGCGTAGGGCAGTAGCAACACGATGTATGCGATCAACAAACCCGTGAGTACAAACTTAAACTTAGCCTTCATCCTCCCTCCTTTGCACGAAGTAAACGCCGGCGAGCAGCGCAATCGCAATCACGGAAAACGCGACCACGTAGCTTAGTGGTATGAGCGGGGCTTTTTCTAAAACCCTCACCTCATAAATCCTCGTGTACGAGTACTCCTTGCCGAAACGGTCGTTGTAATGCACATTTATTTTGAGAGCATACATGCCAACCTTCGCATCATCATCAACATAGACGCCGAACGCCGCAGTTTCTGAAGAGTCGGGTGGGATCTCGCCAATGAAATAATAGGACTCTGAGAGCAACCCGACACTCGAAACCTCCACCCTCACGTCCTCTGCGGCGTCGGTGCCCACGTTCGTCAGTTTCAGCATGAGTATGCCCTCGCTCCCTTGCTGCAAGTTACTCGGCTCCAGCGTTATCTCTTGGATGTAAACAGAAGGCTCGCCACGCACGAAAACGCCGATCTCCTTCCGCTCGACGTTGTTTCTGCTCGTTTCGTCCTCGTAGCGGAGCGTCAGCTCGAATATATGCTGCGAGGTGTGTGCGTCGGCGGCGACGCTGAGGTTAAATGTCACAAGCGTTTCCTCTCCGCTCTTAAGCACGCCCAAGTACTCCTCGACGTCGCCACCTACGGGCATGAACGGCGACGACACCGAGATGTTCGCACGTAAAGCCCTTGCATCCGAAATGCCTACGTTCTTCAGCCTTATCTTAAGGGAGAACGTGTCCCCAGGCTTCACCACCTCAGGAACGGTTTCTACGCTTAGAACTTCGATCTCAGCCCTTTTAAGCGAGCCCGTCACCCTTAGCGAAAAATAAATGGTTTCGCTGCACAGCTCGCCCTCCTCCCCCCATTCATCCCTCCAAAAAACCCTCAGCGGAATGTAATAAACGCCGACATCAGCCCCCTTGTCCACGTAAACTTCGTAAGTTACGGAAGCTTCCTTGCCACCGGCAACTGTACCTATCTCCTTACGGGTAGCTCCCAAGATTTTTATTGGTGATTCGATGGCTAAAACCTCAACGGCGACATGGTAGACCTCAGTGGTGCCCAAGTTGCGTATTGAAATTTCCACCTCCCTCTGCTCCGCCGGCGACAACTCCTTCGGTGAGACTTGGGAGACACAAAATTTAGATACTTCAGAGGTCCCAGCAGCTACGGCTAATGGCGCTATGGTAAGAATCGCTAAGAGCGAAAGCAAGAATACAAGGGCAGCTGTAGAGGGTATACTGCCGCTCATCCCTGTCGCTCACCGCTTTAATTTCAGCGGTCCCAGCTTCCTTATAGTTTCGGTGAACTCCCGCATGACATTTGCAAATTTCTGACCTTCAGATGCGGAAATCCACTCCAGCCGCAACCGCTCAGGCTCTATTCCCAGCAGCTCTAAAGCGCGCTTCGTGCGCTTCACCCGCTCCTCTGCCTTTAAGTTTCCGGTCTGGTAATGGCAGTCGCCGATGTGGCAGCCGGTCACGAGGACGCCGTCCGCTCCGTTCTTAAAGGCTTCGAGAATGAACACAGGCTCGACCCTACCGGAGCACATTACTCTGATAATACGGACATTCGTTGGATACTGAAAGCGAGAGACCCCTGCGAGATCAGCGCCAGCATAGGAGCACCAGTTACAGCAAAATGCTACGATCCTTGGCTCAAACATTTTCCTTCACTAACAGTTCCCTCGTTAATATTTAAACGTATAGGGGAAGGTGAGCGGGAAAGTAATGAACGCTTCGATGATAGCAGCGGCTGCGAGCAGTGGCATGACCACGCCAGCAAAAAACTTCAGACCATTTATGATTTCCACTCTGAGCTTCTTCTTGCCGTTTCTGCGGAGAGCGGCGTTCAGCGTCTCCTGCCCAAATTTTATGCCCACGGCAATGCTTAAAATCATAGCGGGGATCTCAAAGACGCCATGTGGCAGAACGCCGACGACAAAAGCCGTCCAGCCGAACTTATCCCTGACGACCGCTGCCAATACCCCCAAAAGCGCGCCGTTGGACGCTGCAAACAGTATTGGGATTATACCAAGGGCTACGCCTAAGAGCACTGCGACTAAACACAGCAAGGTGTTATGAAAGAATATATAAAGAGCGATTTGAGGCGTGCTCATCTCCATAATCGGACTGAAAGCCTCACTTATGATTCCTATGAGTATGGAGACATCTTCGGGATGCATCATCGCGTAAAAATAGCCGAGCACTCCTGAGAGCAAAAACGTAATGAGCGAAAGTACTATGTGGAACTTTAGCCCCCGTACGTATCTCAAGTAAGCCATCAGTTTAAAATTGTTCCTCTTGTTTTTGTTTTTATCCATGCGTGCGGAAATATACGCGTAGCGTAAGACGGGCATCTGCGGAGCAATTTGGTGCCAGTTCAAGCTTGAACGGCGGACTTCGCCCCCGATCCGGGGCTCCCTCCCCAACATTGCACCCTATTTAGCATAACTGAGAATATGCTTGAGAGTGGGTGAGGGTTTATGAGGACGAGCTAAGTGACGAGGACATCATCCCGGATGAGTTTATGAGAGAAATAGCAGCACGCCTTCCAACCTACAGAAAGCTTAACTATATGCTTTTATAATTTCTTGGAGGTGCACGCCATGGACGGCGGCGTGCTTGAAAACGTTAAGGCATTCCTGATAGACATGGACGGCACGCTCTATGTCGGAAAAAGCCCGGTAAAAGGCGCAAGCGAGACCATCACCTTCCTGAGAGAGAAGAGTTACAAGTTCAGATTTGTGACGAACGCAACAAGAAGGAGCCGCCGCTCGCTATGCGAAAGGCTCAAGGGTCTAGGCTTTGAGGTTTCTGAGACTGAAATATCCAGTGCACCACTTGCGACCGCCCGCTACGTGATAAAGAGGGCAAGAGAGCTGGGATGTGAGCCCAGGTGCTTCTTACTCACCACAGGGGACGTTCACAAGGATTTTGAGGAGGCTGGAGTTATCATAACCGATGATGATCCGAAATTCGTAATTTTAGGCGACGCTGGCGACAACTTCACATATGCAAGTCTTAATAAGGCGTTCCGTCTCGTTTTGAGCGGTGCGGAGCTTGTCGCCATGGAGAAGGACAGGTACTGGATGGGCTCCGAGGGTCTGATGCTCGGGGCGGGGCCTTTCGTCGCCGCTGTCGAATACGCGGCGGGCGTGGAAGCCAAGGTCATGGGGAAGCCCTCCAAGGACTTCTTCGAGCTTGCGCTCAGGGACATGGGCGTGAAGCCAGAGGAGACTGCCGTGATAGGCGACGATGTGATAAGCGACGTTGCGGGCGGCAAAAAGCTGGGAATGAAGGGCATACTCGTGAAGACCGGGAAGTTCCGCGAGGAAGCTTTAGAGAAGGCTGAGATTAAGCCCGATTTGATTTTAGAGTCCATAGCTGAACTGCGGGTGCTTGTGTAGGTGATGCAGCCCGTCTTCGGTCTGGCATGTAGCGAGAAGATTTATGATAAGAAGATGCAAAACACCAGAAGATGGAAAATTCTGACAAGTGCCCAGTTTGCGGCTCCAAATTGAAGAAGAAGGTTCTTCCGTTTGCGCCGTGTGCGGGCGCCGTGCCTTACTGTCCAAAGTGCGGCTGGGGAGATGTCCCACCAAGATCGATAACATACAGGTGAGGCGTGCGGCGGCGTCAAATACAGCTTTGTCTTACCTTTAACTATGTGGACGTATGCGAAGGCGGGCGTTGACATCGAGAAGGAAGCGGCGGTCGTAAAGGCGTTACGTGAGGGGCTGCGCGGCGTCGGCGGTGTGGGCGAGGGACACTTCGCAGGACTCATCGAGCTCCCGTTCGCCGAGGATTACCTGCTTGCGCTCACCTGCGACGGCGTCGGCTCGAAAATACTGGTTGCGCAGAAGTTAGGGAAGTTTGACACGATAGGCATAGATTGCATCGCGATGAACGTGAACGACATCATCTGCGTAGGCGCTAAGCCGATCGCATTCGTCGACTATTTAGCCATGGAGCGGCTTGACGAGGAAATTGCAAAGGAGATCGCCAAGGGTTTGCAGAGGGGGGCGGAACTTGCGGGCGTCCGCATACTTGGCGGCGAGACGGCGACACTTCCGGAACTGATAAACGGCATCGACCTCTCAGGGGCGTGTGTCGGCTACGTTCGCAAGGACAGAATCGTCAGCGGCGAGAAAATAGAGGAGCGCGATGTCGTCATAGGCTTGGAGAGCAGCGGCATCCACAGCAACGGCTTGACGCTCGCGAGAAAGGTTATAGAGAGTGCTGGGTTATCCTATGAGGACGACTTCCCATACGGAAACAAGACGATAGGCGAGGAGCTTCTGACGCCGACGAGGATCTACGTTAAGGATATTTTGAAGCTTTTAAGCAAGTGCGAAGTGCACGGCTTAGCCCATATTACGGGCGGCGGGGTGCTCAAACTTTTAAGGCTTACGAGACTCACGGGCAAGGATTTGGGCTTTGAGCTCGACGAGCCGCTGGAGCCGCAGCCCATTTTTACTTTCTTACAAGAGCTGGGCGAGATCAGTGACGAGGAAATGTATAAGACTTTTAACATGGGCATGGGTTTCGCCGTTGTCGTCCCGGAAAGTGAGGAGCAGAGGGCTAGAAAAATTGTGGGTGGAAAAGTTGTAGGGCGGGTTGTCAAGGGCAAAGAAGTTAGGGTGTGCGGTGTGCGTATCGTAGGGTGAGGAAAT
Organism: Candidatus Alkanophaga volatiphilum; assembly: GCA_029259545.1. Classification (GTDB taxonomy): domain Archaea; phylum Halobacteriota; class Syntropharchaeia; order Alkanophagales; family B39-G2; genus Alkanophaga; species Alkanophaga volatiphilum. The sequence continues at coordinate 33,064 of JAPHEE010000016.1, read as the reverse complement.
GGCAAAAAGAATCTCGGTAGACGAATATTTCATGGAAATAGCGAAGGTCGTGGCGAAACGCTCGACGTGCCTCCGTCGTCAAATCGGGGCGGTCATCGTGAAGAATAAGATCATAGTCTCAACCGGCTATAACGGCGCTCCGAGGGGGCTACCGCACTGTCTTGACATCGGCTGCCTCCGGGACGAGCTTGGGATCGCAAGCGGCGAGCGGCAGGAAGTATGTCGCGGAGTGCATGCGGAGCAAAATGCTCTCATACAGGCAGGACGTTCCGCAGAGGGGGCGACGCTCTACGTGAATGCTTATCCTTGCAAAATATGCGCGAAGCTAATAATAAACGCGGGAATAAAGCGTGTCGTCGTTTCTGGCGAATATAGCGATACTGAAGGCTTAGATCTGCTGAGAGATGCAGGTGTCGAAGTTGTGTTCCTAAAAGATGCAAAGGAAGAGGAGTCAGCTTCTCCCGACTGAAGAGGGAGCTTGCCTCGCATGGGACGCCATCCCGGTCATCAGCCGATCAGGACGGCTGCCGCACCCCTACGGCTGGAAAGCTGGCTTAAAGCCGCTCCAGCCCACGAGAACATACACCAAACACATATAAAAACTTCCGCCCCCCGACAGGGGCTTCCCGGCGGCAGGAGCGTGAGCCTCTCCCGACTGGAGGCGGAGCTTCACTTTAAGCCTCTCCGCTCCGCCCTAGAGCACCGCCCCAGAGCCGGAGCCTCACGACGTTTGGGCGGCTCGCCGCAGCCTGCCGGAGCGTATAGCCCCTAATCCCCTCAAGGGGCTTTCTTAGCGACTTTCTGTAACGGGCATAGCTGCAGGAGACGTTTTGCTTTTAAGGATGTAGTCCTCGCCTGGTCGCCGCACCTTAACATACCCTCACAGGGTATGCGAAGGCGGGCTCAAACGTCCTGAGGACGCCCCGGCTACCAGGCATCGCCGGGTAGCCTCGCCCTCTCGGGGTCATCGCCGCCAGCGCATCACTCATCAGCCCTGAGCGGGGGCAGTTAGCCCGCTTACCCTCCTACACCTCGCCCTCAGGCTCCCATCGCCCTCATCCGAACGGGCTTCAGAGGGCATTTGCATCAGAGTGTGAGGGATTATATAAATTATTGGTTACTGTTGCGAACCTCCCCGATGCAATGTAGCTGAGAAGTGCCGACCTTGAGAGACGCTGAGATGACGTGGTTTAGAAGCAGCAGCTCCTGTCACTGTTTAGAGACGAACTCCTCAACCTTAGCTTTTATGTCGGCGCTGCGCATTATCGAGGTACCTATTAGAAGAGCTTTTGCGCCCTGCTCAAAGAGCTTTCTCGCGTCTTCAACTGTGTTTATACCACTCATCGCCACGAGCGTCTTCTGCTTGAGCGGCGGCACGGCGCAGACAACACGGCTGAACGTCTGCATATCAACACGCATTGTGGCTAGATCCCTGTTGTTCACGCCCACGAGCTCATAATGCAGCAGTTTATACCTCTCAACCTTGGAAGCGTCGGCAAAACTCCCATCTATTTCCACTAAGGGCTCCATTCCGAGATGCTGGATCAGCCCTGCGAGTCTTAACAGCTCCTCAGGGCTCAAAAGCCTCGCAATAAGGAGGACCGCATCGGCGCCGTGCACGTAAGCCTCATAAACCTGAAACTCGCTGATCACAAAGTCCTTCATCAAAACTGGAATGCTGACATTAAGCTTCACTCTTAGAATGTCGTCAGGCTCGCCACCGAAAGCAGCGCTCGTGTGCACCGAGATTGCGCACGCGCCGCCAGCCTCCATCAGTTTTGCAGCCTTTACCACGTCAATATCTCTTATTTTCTCTGAAGGGCTGCGTCTCTTGACTTCTGCAATTATCGGTCTCCGCCCCTCAGCTCTTGCATTTATGATGCTGTTCCTGAGACTGCGCCGCTCGCACAGTCTTTCTACAATACCGTGTTTCTCCCTTATTATGTTCTCAAGCATCTTCAGCACCATTATGGGTACAATCCATGGTTATCATGTAAAACGGAAAAAGATCGATCATGTTCCGCGGTCGGCAACCCTAGTCGCAACGACGGCGCCATGCTTGATAAACTTCCTCCTCGCAGCCTTTATGGTTCCGGAAATCCCCCTAACTCTTATGCTTATCCTTTTCCCACCAACTGAGGGTATACATGCAAGCGCTGCCCTCACCTCGTCCGTCTTTTTATGAGCACAGCGCACGATGCCCGTGTAAACTTCAAAACCCTCAAAAGCATTCTCCCTGTCAAAATCGATGAGCCAAAGCTTACAACTACTCGCTACAGTTTCACCAAAAAGTGAGTACAAAGAGTTCCAAAGCTCTTTTAGGAATTCGCCTTTCTCCACTTCACCCTCGCTTAAAATCTCGAACACTATGTATCTTTTCTTCCCTCTTAAGGACGGTAACAACCTTGTCATCGCACGAGGCGTGCGTCTTTTTCCTCCTTCCTTTTTAAGACCTTCAAGGGCGTTTCGGCGACGGCTTTCAACGCCTCCTCCCGCTCCATCCCGAAAAGCTTGGCGACAGCGATCAACTCTCTCGGCGCCCTAATGTCATATAGTGTGCCGCCGCTTGTCAGAATGGCATTTGCTCCATATTTCCTTACGAGCTTGAGCGTCTCGCTCATCCTTTGCAAGACTTTCGCACGGGCGCCTCTTTTACTGTGGATGATGCTTGCGATATTGAACTCAATAGCGACTCCGCTTTCAGCCGCGTACCTCATACACACATGGTTGAGCTCGTCACCTTGCTCGAGATGTGCGAGGAAGTCCACTCTTTTATCCTTTAAAGCAGCTCTGTTCACAGAGTCGTCGCCACTTCGCACCGCTAAAACGTCGACGCTCCTCCTGTACTTCCGTATTTTTCTGTGCAGCTCTGCAACATCCTCCGCTCTTATTTCCACACCATGCAATAAGGAAAGCTTCCCGCTGCTACCCACTTCCGCATCGAACCCCCCTCCTGTGAAGCATTCGTCCTCTTCGATCACAGCGATGCATGAGTAACCATACCTCAAAGCAACCTTTACCAACCGCTCAGGATGTTCGTTTCCCAGATGTATATGCAGGTCGGAGAACATGCCCCTCAAATATTATCACGGGAGGGTTGAAATATTTGAGCTAAGGTGGCAGAGGGATGAGGTTCGTAGTAGAGAATTTTGGTCCGGTAAGGCGGGCGGACGTGACGCTCGGCAGCCTCACGGCGTTCGTCGGTCCGGGCGGGACCGGAAAGTCCTACCTCGCTTACCTCATATGGACGCTCAGGCGTATGGAGCCCGACTGGGAGGTTCTGGGAACAGGAATACCCATGTCCGAAGCCTTCATGAGAATTGCCGAAGAGATGAAGAAAGGAAAAACCATAATTTCGCAGGAGGCGGTGGGCGAGCTGATAGAGCACGTCATGAGGGTGCACGCATATGCTTTTGTCAAAATGCTTCCGGAATGGCTTAAAGAGACTTTCTCCGTGGAGGGTGTGGGCGAGCTCGTCACGTGGGGCGAGAAGAGGAGCGTCCTGAGGGTGAGCAACGACGAGGGAACCCGAGGGTTCGAGCTTGAAATCTGCGAGGACGGCTCCATACGCCAAGAGGGGCTTGATAACTTCTTTGAAGGGGAACGCTTTGAAATGAGGTTCTACAGGGAAAAGAGAAAGCTGGCGTTGCTGCACGACGGCAAGGAATTGTGCGAAGAAACTGTTGAGGACTTAAATTCTCCCGAACATTCACTGCATATGTTCTGCGGCATAATGATACCTTCGATTTTCCAGTCCGTGTTGGATGAGTATTTTCCATGCCAGCCCGTGCACATGTTGACGGACAGCAGGGCGGGCTTTTTGCGGGTCGCTCCTAGCCTTCTCAGGAGCCTGCCCGTCGGGAGGGGGCTGCCTCTGAACAGACCGGACCACGAGATGCTGAGCACGCTCGCTGGCGTTTCTCCCTCAAGACCTGCAAGCGGGAAGATAAACAAGATTGCCGACTTTTTAGAGGGGGAGCTGAGAGGCAGGGTTGCCGTCCGCAGCTCGGGCTTCATGTTCCCCGAGGTGTTCTTCAGCAGCGAGGGGGGAGAGGTTCCGGCGCTGAGGGCGCACTCCGTCATAAGGGAAGTCACACCGCTGATAGCTTACCTGCGCTACGTCTTAGAAGAGGAGGCGGCGTTGATCATCGAGGAGCCGGAGGCGCACGCCCACCCGTACATGCAGACCGTGATTGCGAGGGCGTTAGCGATGCTGAGCATGTGCGGGGTCCAAGTTCTGATGACCACGCACAGCCCGCTCATCCTCGACGAGCTCAGCAACCTAGTGAGGCTGAACGCCTTGGACGCAGATGAAAAGAGGAAGCAGGGGTACAGGGAGGATGAGGGCTTGGATTGGCGGTCCCTGAAGCTTTACCGCTTCAATCTAGATGGGACGGTCGGGGAGATGAGGGTTACCGAGGAGGGGATAGACGAGGAGGAGTTCTCGTCGGTCATCGTGGAGCTGTCGAACAGGTACGCCGACATAGAGGAGGCGAGGTGGAGGAAGCTGCATGGTCGCCGAGGAGATACGTGAGCTGATGGACCGCCTGCGGGAAAGAGGCGGCGAGGAGTGCATCGAGGAAATAGGATCGGGACGGGTTCGGACTTGGAACGTGGACGGTTGTAAGGTTAAAGCGTCGAGCTGCGTCATGAAGGTTAAATTCGACTGCTGCGCGGATGAGCGTCTTTCCGGGGAGAGGGGAGGTTGCGATCTTGTTCTAGTGTTTGAGGACAGGGTTTGCATCGTCGAATGCACGAGCGGAAGGCTTAGTAACCACGACGCCCGCGACAAAGTGAAGCAGGTGAAGAAGTGCCTTGAGTCCTTGAGGCGATTGAGCCAAGCGTGTGACGAGAGGGTAAGGAGCGTCATTTACCACAACGGCGCTGATTCCACGGCTGTGTCAAGAGTCAGGAGGGAGCTGCAAGGACTCAATCCTAAGTTTCTCAGGTGCGGGGATGAAATAAAGTAGAAAACTAACCATATCGTCATGAAGAAGGTAGCCGTGATCAGGGGCGACGGCGTCGGTCCCGAGGTGGTGGATGCCGCCTTCAAGGTTTTAGGGGTCGTCGAGCCTGACGTGGAGTGGCTTTTCTGCGACGCCGGCTACGACTGGTGGCAGGAGCATGGTGGCGACTCATTGATCCCCGAGGAGACGTGGGACGTCTTGGAGGAGGCGGATGCGTGCCTCAAGGGTCCTACAACGACGCCTGGCGGCGAGGGCTCGCCAAAGAGCGTTGCCGTTTCCATAAGGCAGCACTTCGACCTCTACGCCAACGTCCGCCCTATAAAGACCTTTGAGGGGACGAGGAGACCGCTCGGCGACGTAGACTTCGTGTGCGTGCGTGAGGCGACCGAGGGGCTGTACTTCGGCGTAGAAATACCGGTGAGCGACGATGTCATCCTCGCACTCCGTAAGATCACGAGGCGACAGTGCCATCGCATCGCAAAATTTGCCTTCGAGGAGGCTCGCCGCCGCAAGTTCAAGGCGGTTGTCGCCATTCACAAAAGCAACATCTTGAAGAGGACCTGCGGCGCCTTCGTCGAGGAGGCGCGTAAAGTTGCGGAGGAGTACCCTGAAATCGAACTTTGGGAATATCACGTCGACAACATTGCGCAGCAGCTCATCAAAAACCCACAGATTTTCAATGAGACCGTCTTACTTTCTACGAACCTATTTATGGACATAATAAGTGAGGAGTGCTCGGCGCTCGTCGGCAGCATCGGGCTCATACCTTCGGCGAACATCGGCGACGACTACGCGATGTTCGAGCCTGCTCACGGGTCTGCGCCGAAGTACGCCGGACTTGATAAGGTGAACCCGACAGCCATGATCCTTGCAAGCGCATGGCTCCTTGAATATCTGGGAGAGGGTGAGAAGGCAACGGTCATAAGGAGGGCTGTGGAAGAGGTCATAGCTGAGAGCAAGACGGTTACATACGACCTCGGCGGGAGCGCTAAGCTCAGTGAAATGGCAGATGCGGTCGCAAGGCGAGCTGAGCGCATTTTGAGTTGAGATGAGAGTTTTAATCGCGGGTTTCGGCAACAAGTTCATGAGCGACGATGGCTTTGGTCCGAGAGTCATCGAGGAGCTTACGAAGTTAAAGCTGCCTGAGAACGTCGAACTGAGGGACGTAGGACTCTGCGACGTGACCTTGGCGCCGGACCTCGCGGATTACGACCTTGTTATTTTTGTGGATGCCGTTAAAACTGGCGGGGAGCCAGGGACGCTTTACGTTTTGGAAATTACCGCCGGCGACGTGGAAACAAGGGTGGGAAACTTAACAGCAAAGCTAAGCCTCCATCAGACGGGCGTTGAAGAGATTATTATTACGGCGAAAGCCATCGGCACGCTCCCTAGAAAAGTCGTCGTAGTTGGTTGCGAAGTTGAAAGGGTGGAATTAGGGGAGGGATTGAGCAAAAAAGTAGAAGAAGCCATCGGAAATGCAGTAAAGCTCATTCTTGAATTTCTTGCTGGAGATAAAAGTGCGGAAAATTAAGGGGAAGGATAAGGTAGAAGCTCGTGCTTCACGACCCTGTTTCCGACGTGGATGTGGACGGCGCACCCGAGGCACGGGTCGAAGCTTCTGATGACACGGACGATGTCGATGCCTTTCCACGCGGCGGCGTCGCCAACTTCGGTGATCGGCGTCTGGAGCAGAGCAGCTTCTACAGGTCCCGGTTGATCCTCAGGGTCTCTGCAGGAGAGGTTCCATGATGACGGTGCATGATACTGGTAATTGTGGATTTTGCCCTTCTTCATGACGCACCAGTGCATGCAAGCACCTCGCATCGCCTCAATGGCGCCGAAGCCTATACCCTCTTTCGGACGCTTGTATTCCGTCCAGACCTCCGCCTTCCCGGCTTTCAGCAGCTCCAGACCTTTCTCCACCGTTTTCAGCATGCAGTATGCAGTGTAGGCATTGTAATAAGCTCTTGCCCTGACCCTCTCGACGGCGTTGGGCTTCTTTGGGATCTTCCACTCCAACTCAAGCTTCTCAGCAGGGAGTCCAGGGACCGGCGATGCAGGAAGCTCGAACCGCAAGCTGTTTCCTGTGGACTCCGGCACGAGCTTCGCCTTCGCCGTGACCCACATCCTCGCAAGCGGTCCAAGTTCGACGACGTGGTTCTTCCCGTCCTTGAGCCAGCGGGAAGCAGTTACCCAAGAATAGGCTGAAGCCCAATCTCCATACTTCCCAGGTTTAGGCTTCGTCCGCTTGTTCCATGGATGTTCCCTCTCAATTTTGTTCCCGAGCGGATCGGTGCTGAACTCTTGCTCCCAGTCGTCCTCATACCAGCCGCGCCCGATGAACTCCCTGACGCCAACATTGATCTCAATTAGGTCGGTCGTCACAAGTTCCCCGTTGAGAATCACGCCGGGAGATACGAGGCGGGCTTTCCCAAACTTACCGATGTCAGAATACTCCGCCGAGTATTGTTCGGGGTCGTCGTAAGCGCCGACGGAGAGGAGATTTGCCTCCCTTGTACCCACCTCCTCATAACCCTGCTCGAGCACGAAGTCGAGAAGGTCATCGGTCGCCGCCACAAGCTTCTTCGAGAATGCTACGTGCCTCGTCAGGAGCGTGATGTAAGCCTCGAAGTCCGACGGTGACAAGTTCGCCTTTGAAATCCCACCCGGCACGAAAGAGTGCACGTGCGGGTGCTTCGCTCCGAAGATCGCCGCCATGTTGTGTCCATTTTTCTGCATCAGCAGCGACTGGACGTAAAGCTCGCCAGTGAACGGGTTAAGTGCTCTCATAATGTCTGAAATCTTTTCGTAGCCATGGATGTCCGCCCTTTCAGCTTTTGTCTTCTCAGCCTCCTCCCACCAGTCCGGATTGAACTTCTTCACGAGCGTCTCGCTGTAGTCGCAGCCTTCGAGGTTCACGACGCCGACTTCGGAATCATAAAGCTGCTCTGCGCCGTGGACGAGCGTTCTGAGCGCGACCGCCATAGGTGGAGGCGACACCTTATACGTCTGGTCGACCGCCATTGCCGACGAGTATGCATGCGGCACCGGACAGACTCCGCAGGAGCGCTGCGTGATCATGATCGCTTCGGACGGCTCTCTTCCCTGCAAAATTATTTCAAAGCCCCTGAACATCGGACTGTAGACATAAGCGTCCGTTATCTTTCTGGCGTCGGTGTCAATTTTGACGTGAGCGCCAAGATGCCCTTCAATTCTCGTGATAGGCTCGATTGTTAGCTCGCGGACCGCCATTCGCACCACCTCCTTAAATCTTCCTCCGCTTCAACCTTGCAAGCCCCATTTTGAGGTGACCCCAGTTGCCAGCGAGGGTGTCCTTGACGAACGCCATTGCAGGCGCCTTTGCGAAGAACGGCGAAGTTGGCGGGTCCGGGAAGTTTGGGTCGGCGCAACCGAAGCAAGGAACGCCCGTCCTCGTGCAGCCGCCGTAGCCGTCCGCCCATGAGGAAGAGGCGTTACAGTTCGTTATTATCCCCTTGCAACCAATACCTCCAAGGCAGCCCAGCTCGCCGAAGGCGTGAGCGTCCTTACCCTCTGCGTAGAAGCCGCAAATCGGACAGAGCTCATGAGCGGTGTAGCCGTAAAGGAACTTTGGACGATGCCACTCATCTAGCTCCGGCGCATTCATGACGCCCCTCGCAACGAGCACTAAGCTGCCGAGCGCCTGAATGATGTTATCGGGCTTTGGTGGGCATCCCGGAACGCAGACCACTGGGAGGCCAAGACCGCTCCTCCAGTCCTTACCGAGGAAGTCGAGAAGCCCTCTTGCGCCGGTCGGATTTGGCGAGCCATGTGGGATCCCTCCGTAAGATGCACAGCTCCCGATCGCTACTGCGGCGGCACACCGCTTCGAGAGGTCTCGAATCACATTCTCAAGTTTTAGAAGCCTCTCACCTATCTCTCCGACAACGCAGAAGACTCCCTCGCCTGCCTTGCTCTCATCAGGGATGGCTCCTTCGAGGACGATCACAAACGGGTCGTATTTCCCCTCTACGGCGTCCACAAGCACCCTCGCGGCGTCCTCGCCCCAGTCGGGCATGAGTGTAGGGTGAAAGACGAGGCGGATATCTCCAAGAGCTGGGATCGTGCCGACGAGAACGTCAATCAGTGTGGGGTTGCTCGCCTGCTTTGCTGAAATCGTGCAGCCCGCGCAGTCCTGCCCCTCAAGCCATATCAGGTTTATCGGACCCGATACGCTCATTTCTATCCCTCCAATCTAAAAACAATGAAACATGGGACGGCTCTTTGGAGTGAGCTACTCTGATATCGGCTTCCAGTCCGCCCAATTGTAGTTTGTCTGACGGCTCCTTTGGCTTTAAGCAGCAGCTTTGGCGTCAGAGGCCCACTCCGAGCCGCCCGACCCCTAAGGCAGTAATGACTTGTTTAACGTCGATAAAAATAACTTTCGTTATCTCGTGCGACCCTTTAGAGTCCGAATGTTATCATTCATCAAGAAATGCCTTAAAATGGTCTCTTACGACTCCCAACAGAGCTCCACGGAACAAAGGCGAAGCCCAGATGGGTCTATTCAGAACACCTGACGCTACTTTGAGTCACGCTCTACTTGCCGTCCTCTAGCACCCGAAAATCTCGATCTTAGACGGTTTGGCAGCGTTGTGTCCGAAAAGCCGCTTAACAAATCAAGTACAAAAACCCTTCCCGTCAGAGAGGTGACACTTAGGAAAAAACCTTGAGAGAGGCGCACGCTCCTTACAGGAAGTCGCTAAGAAAGCCCTAAGGGATGAATTGGGGAGGCGGGAGGGGCTGGTAGAGGTAGTTAGTTTTTATAATGTAAGTTCGGAACGAGCCGTGGGTATATCCTGCGGGCAGGGCTGCGGTGAGCCGCCCGAAACGTCGTGAAGCTCCGCACTTCAGTGCGGAGTAGCTCACCACTACAACGACTTACTGCGTCTCACGCTGTTATGACTTCACAACCGTCTTTCTTTACGATAACGGTGTGTTCGGCTTGCGAGATCAAGCCACGTGCCGCCTCCCTCAGAACCGGGTACGAGCGTATGACGCCTGCCGCCTCCAAGTTGCGGAGCGCAATGTCGAGACTCTCTCTCGGAAGCCAGCGCTTTGCAAATGGCAGCGTTTTATACTTTTTTATCTCTACGAGGAGTCTGCGTGCCGCTGGGAGGCGGACCGGCTTTTCCCGCACCAAGCTGTAGATTTCGACGGTAGCTCCTTCAGAAACCTTGCCGGCGCCGTTCGTCACAAAAGGCTCGATGGCGACGACATCGTTTTCTCTGAGGATGGCGCCGCCCCGCTGCCCGACGTTAGGGATCGTGGGCGGTGCGTGCGCCATATACCTCGCGAGTCCATGCCCTGAAAGGTTGACTATTGGCCTGAAGCCGTATTCTCTTATGACCTTCTCGATGGTGGCTCCGACCTCCGCCGTGCTCACGCCGTCGTGGATCACCGATATTGCAGCCTTTAAAGCTTCCTCGGCAGCTTCCACAAGACGCGCGTTCTCGCCGCTCAGGTCTATAGTTACGGCGGCGTCCGCAATATAGCCCTCAATATGAGCGCCGATGTCCAGCTTGACAAGCTCGTTACTGAAAACTCGCTTATCGTCGTGAGAAGGCGTTGAATGCGCAGCGACCTCGTTAAGCGAGATGTTGCACGGGAATGCTGGCTCTGCACCCCGTTCCCTTATTGCATTCTCGACGAACTCCGCTACTTCTAAAATGAGAGCGCCTTCCTTCACCATGCTCGCAGCCCTCTTCCTCACTTCCGCTACTATTTTACCCGCTCGCCTGTACTTCTCCAGAACCCCCTCAATGCTCTCCTCATCCCACATTGCAACACACGTTTAATTCGTTAAACTTTTTAAAAGCCCCTCATTTAATTTGTTCTGTCTGGGCGATTCTCATGAGGTATGAGGAGTTCAAGAGCGAAGTTTACAAGGTATTAAAAGAACGGGATGAGCCATTGACATGGAATGAAATAAAGGCGGCATCGAGCCTGCTGAGGCAGAAGGCCCCCTATCATGTTTACGTGAGGAAGCTTCAGGGCGATATAGGCTTGGTACGTATTAAGAAGAGCGGAAAGAGGTTATGGGCGTTGCGGGAGTGGTTTGAGAGCGGCAGGTTTGAGGAGTTCTTACCGGAAAGGATGAGTATGATACTGCTCGACGCCAATGCCGAGAACGCCATTGTGATAGGAGAGGACTGGGAGCTGAGGCGAATTTACCCGGTGAGCGGCGAGCTAAGCGTCTGGGACGTGCTGGAAGTGGAAATAGAAGAATTTTTCCCGAAGGACGATAAGCGACCGGAAAGCATGAGAGTTAAGAGCATAAAGGTGACAGGCAGGGTCGAAGAGGACCGGAAGCGGCTGAGGATCATGGAGCGGGTCGCCGAGAGCGGAGAGTTCTTGCACAGAGATGCGCTCGGTGGGAAAACGCTCGGTGTGATAAAGCCGAGGTTCCGCTGCTTCCACTTTTACGACGGGCGTTGCGAGTTTTACTGCGACCAGAGCGTCTGCGTCGGGCATGATTTCAAAGTGCTTTCTGACGTGCAGCTCGTCGGCGAGAGAGTGTATTTTCTCCTAGAGGCTGACGAAAACGAGCGAGATTGGGCGATCCGTGCGGTGCTCTCGCTCAGCGACCCCCGTCAACTCAAGCTGCCCCTCAGGGAGCGGAAATCGGAGGCGGCAGCTCGCCCGCTCGGCGTTGAAAAGCCGCAGGTGGGTGCATCACGACACGGCGGCTGAATTCCGCCCGCCCGCTTTTGGATGCGCGACCCCTCCCTGAAGGGCGGTCGTTTCGATGTCCATGCCAGTGAGAATTGGAGCGTCAGAACGGGACCGGGACGGGGGACGGGCTGCGCCGCCGGGCTGAGCATGCTCTCCCATCAAGAGGCTTTTTAGCGGCTTTTTGCCTCTTTAACGATATCTTGGCACGCCTCTAAGGCTCGAACTTGATGACCCACATACGCTTGTCTTTTAACTTCCAATCATACAGCACACAGAAAGGAGGCTGCGGTGCGAAGATGTGATGCTCATCACGGCTTTTATGCTCGCCCCGCCGAAGTCCGGTTATCTTAATGTTTAGTGGACATACAAGTTCCCAGATGGAGATCTGAGAAATGCGGAGCCATATGTCCGCTTCTAGGCAACGTGACTTAGCCGTATTTCCTTATCATATATTCAGCACCTCAAACAATTGCTTCCTTGAATCTTCATTACCTATTACATCTTCTATCGTAAAGAAGTGGTCTATGGTTGCCTTACTCCTGTCAATTTCTTCTTTCGCTTTGGGGGTTAGAGATACAGCTTGCATAATCAATATAGTGATTGATCTGGAGTTTTCCTGCTTCGCTCTTCTTAAACTCTTTAACGCCGCCCCAAATCGTTCAAGTATCCCCGCTGGGTCAATACCGCCTTTTATTTCAACGGCAATTTGAATCGCATTGTTTTTGTATATCCCAATGTCCGGCTCACTACCCATTACTAATATCCGCCCATCCTTTAACTCCAGCTTCTTTTTGCTCCTTCCATGAGTGGTTTCTTTAATTACCAACCTTCTTTCTCTGACTCTCCTTTCGATCAACTCCTTGATGACGACTTCAGCTCGATCGCCTTTCGTATTTTGCCACGAGCCTTGGGCTTGAGAGCCAGCAGCCATCCCACGCCACAAATCAAATTCTCTTGCATCTATATCCTCATCATGCTCTATAAGAATGCTTATAATTCTGTTCAGATGCTTTGAAATCTCTACAGCCATATCGTCATCAAAACTTTTTCGTCCATCTTCATAATCATGAACAGGCAAGCCGACTTTTGACATCGACTTTTGGGAGACCATCGCAAGCATCCTGTAGTAGCTCACTCTTTTTGGATTGCCCTTTAAAACCTCGGGATGGCTAAATACCCTCACAGGCTTAATTCCTCTGTGGATAACCTTATCCCAAGCTTTTTGGCTTATATTTAATTCGTTTAAGTCCCATTTGAATTCTTCTCCTTTTATAGATTCAAGCTCGTAAGCAATTTCTAATAGACCCCATTCATGAAGTTTTGGTGGAAAAACTCGCTCTTAGTAATCTGATCGATCGTCCAACTTTCCTTTTCTCTATCAGACGGCATCTTGATCACCTTTCCCATACCACGATGCTTTCTCTAACGGGGACTCTCCCATATTTTTTCATTTGTTGAGAGCTGTTCCCCTTATAGCGGGCTATGATGATCTCTTTAACCTCAAACCCTATTTCTTCAGCCATTTCAGAAAGAATTAGATCAACAGGTATCATCTCCCCTTCAAATCTAACATTATCGACTACCATAGCCACTTTTGCACCGGAGGCTAAAACCTTATACCATTCCTTTATGACTTGCTGCATATCAATAAAATAGGCGGTAATCATGTCAGGTATCTTGGGGTTATTTAATTTCTTTCTTGAAAGGGCGGCGACTACTTCTTCTACCGCCGGGTGCGGTGGCTTTTCATCCTTTTTTATTTTCGACTCTATGTGGGATCTCAGAATTCCAAAACGAATAGCCTTAAGCTCCTCAAAGTTCTTCACAAAATGGAAACATAATTCCAAAGAGTAAGTCCTTGTATAGTCGTATCTATTGGCATAAGGCGGGGATGTGATTATAATTGTGGGCTTTCGCCTGAATTTTATATTTGACAAATCTCGTGCGTCAGCAAGATAGACATCGGGCATAACTTTATCAATTGATATACCGGGATAAAGGAACCTGATGCGACGTACATCCTCCTCCACCTGTGATACTTTCTTACTCATCGCCTCAATAGGATTGGATACTCTTTTATTTCGTTTAAGTCTCAGAAACTGACCGTCCTTTGAGGTGAAACTGCATTCTTCAAGAATTGAAAAGAAAAGGAAAAGGAAAATATCCCTACAAGGTTCAGGAAGCTCGTCGATCGCAGATTTTAATTTTCTCAGGAGCAAAAGATTTTGCTCGCTAAACGCAACCTGCATGATGGGAACATCCGTTGCCACCTCTGCTGGCTCGCTCTTTTCTATTCGTGGTTTAATCGACTCCCACGTTTCTTTTACTTCATTCTCTCTTAGAAACAAGAATAAAGGAAGTGTCTTTGATATGAAGTAAGCAACTGGCAATTTGTCAATACCTATTGATGGAATGCCGGAAAGCATGGAAGCGAACATAGTTGTACCAAGGCCGGAGAATGGATCAAACACATAGTCATTGAAATCTGCGTCAAATCTATTAAGAAAGTCTTTAACGAAACTAAAGGCAAATGCCTCTTTATATCTATAAATCCTTAAGAAGGGAACTCTCTTATTGCCAACGTAGGACACAGAAGAACTTAATCTTAGTTCTTCACGCATCTTATCTTCAAATTTGGCTTTAAGTCTTCTCCTCACAGAATTCGGCGGATAAATTTTCGCCATTGTAGTCTGTTCCGTACACGATGTTTGCTGTTGATTTATTAGTTGTTTCTGTCCACTGCCCATTTTCCATCTCATTTCCAAGCAACTACGTTGCTCAACTATGCACTATTTCACGCACTTTCACTCGCAGGGTTAAAGCGAGCTTTTACTTGAGTTACCCTCTGTTTAGAGTTTGAGTTGAATGTTAAAAGGCTTACGCCACGAGCCGAGCTGAGGGGCAAACCCATCGAAGTGCTTATGACGTTTTCCCAGCGGGGTGGGTGCGAGCACGGACATTAAGCTCAAGTTTGGCTCGCAGCGGCGTCACCGTAGCGTGCCGGCGCCGGCTGGCGGCGTGCTCCGCTTGGAGTCACCACAGCCGGTTTCAACGAGTGCGAAGCGGTGATGGGCGGGGCGGAGAGGCACGCCGCTACTACACGGCGGTTTCTGTGACGAACGTGGCTGAGAGGTTACGGACGCTTTGAGTGGCAGGAGATGCGACAGGTTTCGAGACGTTTCCGGCGATCGCAATATTAGCATTAGCTGTTGCCCACGTCATCAGCACGCTGTGAAAAAGAAGTCACCGTCTTCAGCAAGGTTGAATATTACCGCCTCCGGCGCATTTCGTCGTGCCGTTTATCTCACGGAATCAGTAGCATCCGTTGAGTGACCTCCTCCCCGACTAGGGGCGTCCACCGGGGGAGGTTGAGAGGCGTGCAGCACGAGCCGCTCCCTCGGGCTTGGCACACAGCCCCTGCCTGAGCATGTAGCAATAAAATGAATGTTTTATGCGTGGCGGTTTTTAGCGACGCCGTATCGCCGCACACTTTTCTATCATCGTAGCATCAGTAAGCATCCCTCGTAACGCCATTGGGATTACTGAGGTAAAAGAGGGCGTGGAGCCGGTGCCGAGAGTTATGGTGGTTCAGGCGACCTCGGCGCTCACATTTCTCTTCTACCATCCCAACCGATCTTCTCTGCTATCCTCTTTTCTTCTAAATCTACTTTCCAAATTGCATCTAGGATTATTCCCGCAAGTTTGTAAAAACTTCTTCTATTACTTTTTACAACGAAAACTAACCGAGCATCATTTTTTATGGCTGCAACTTCTAAACCCTTTAGTTTTTTCTCAAAATGAAAAAATTTCGGATAAAATTGCCGCTCTATTTCAAAAAAAGCCAGATATCTGTTATTTTCTTTCACTACTATATCAACTCTAGGTCTACTCGATTTAGAGCCGTATTTATCAGGCTCCCCCAGAATTTTTCGAACTCTTGACAACTCTGAATCTCTTGATAGCTCTTTAAACCATAAAGAGCTTAGAAATTGCCTAGGATAGGCATTTTTGATAATTTCTTCTGTGGATATATCAGAATAACCTAATCTCCTTAATTCACCTATGACTATCTCCTTCATTAATCTGTGTTCTTCAGTTTCCATCTTCTTCTCCTTTTGTCATTTTAGATTTCTCGCAAGAGATTTTACATTGTTAGATATATTGGCTGATGCCCCCTCTATTAAGCAGTAACAAAATATCTTTGCTTTCTCGGTAGGGTCTTCTGGAAACATATCTTTGTATTTGTTCGTCAAGTCTCTTGCTAGTTTTTCTATTCCTAACATCAGATCTAACGCAAAATCAGCGTTGGTCATTAATTCCTCTGCTTTCTCCTTTTCCCTATCCTTTTCCCTCATAGACATCCTCCTATTAACTTCTTTTACAGAACATAACTTTTATATAAACTTTTGTTGATTGGCGACCACGGCTCGCTTCAGCATGTTCTTTGCGCCGTTCACGTCCACATTGACCTGGTATCCACAATCCTCGCAGATGAAGACGCCTGAGAGGGTTTCGTCCGCAGCGAGCCGCACCTAGAACACTGCTTTGATGTGTTGTGTTCGGGAACCTCTATCACCAGAATGCCCCGCTCCAGCCTTATACCTGTACTCCTTCAAGCGATGGAAAACATCGAATCGACCTTCCTGTTACCTTCCTCCCTTTATCTTCCTGACGCCTTCCGAGTCGCCTATCGCTATTACAGCGTCGTGCTTTTCTGCTTCTTCGACGATGTCCCTCGCCACCTGTGAAGCTCGTCGTTACGAGCCTCGCTCCTCACGCCTATCTTCTCTATCGCCCTCAGCTTCTTCGCCCTTCCGAGCTTTCTCCTGAGCCGGAAGTACTTTCCTCTAACCTCTCTGACTCGCCTTCCGTAGAACTTCGGTTTACTGCGGTGCCGTGCCCCGACACAGCAAACCAGCGAGCTCACGCTTCCGCTTTGTCAGACCTATGAGCTTGCACTTGATGGTCTTTGTTATCTCCGCTCTTTATACTGAGAAAAATTAACTACTACCAGCCCCCTCCCGCCTCCCCAATTCATCCCTTAGGGCTTTCTTAGCGACTTTTTGTAAAGCAACGCCAGGTGCGCTCCAAAACATTATTAAAGGGTGAGCCCCAGATTCGGTGAAGGGCTCGGAAAGAGATTTCAAGACGGGTGCCCAATAAGAAGATGACAAGAAGGAGGCAGTAAAGAATGGCAACAAGGGGCAAGAAAGTTGTGGAAAGGATAAAGGTGCTGATGGACAAGCCAGAGCGTATCAGGAACATCGGGATAATCGCCCATATCGACCACGGGAAGACCACGCTGACGGATAACCTCCTCGCAGGTGCTGGCATAATCTCTAAGGAGCTTGCGGGTGAGCAGCTCTTTACCGATTTCTACTACTTGGAGCAACAGCGCGGCATCACGATCTTCTCGGCGAACGTCTCGATGGTCCACGAGTTCGAGGGCAACGAATATCTGATAAACCTGATAGACACGCCCGGGCACGTGGACTTCGGCGGCGGCGTCACTAGGGCTTTAAGGGCGGTCGACGGCGCAATAGTCGTCGTGGACGCCGTCGAGGGCATAATGCCGCAGACGGAAACCGTGCTCCGTCAAGCTCTAAGGGAGAACGTCAAGCCCGTCCTCTTCATCAATAAGGTGGACAGGCTGATCAACGAGCTAAAGGTGGACAAGAAAGAGATGCAGGCGCGGCTCGCAAGGATCATAGATGGCGTGAACAGGATGATAAAGAGCATGAAACCCGACAAATACGAGGAGTGGCGGCTTGACGTCGCCGAGGGCAGCGTCGCTTTCGGCTCTGCCCTCTACAAGTGGGCGATCAGCGTGCCGAGCATGCAGAAGACGGGTATCGGCTTCAACGAGGTCTATGACTACTGCACCCGCAACGAGATGGACAAGCTCGCAGAACAGAGCCCGGCGCACGAAGTCGTGCTCGACATGGTCGTCAAACATTTGCCGAACCCCTTGGATGCGCAAAAGATAAGAATTCCAGTGATCTGGCGCGGCGACGTCGAAAGCGATATCGGGCAGAGTATGGCGAAGTGTGACCGGGACGGCGAGGTTGCGATGATCGTCACCGGTATTACTGTCGATCCGCACGCTGGCGAGGTGGTTACAGGACGCCTCTTCAGCGGCACGCTCCGCAAAGGCATGGAGCTCAACATCGTCGGGAAGCACCGGAAGGGCAGGGTGCAGCAGGTCAGCGTTTACATCGGCGAGCACCGTGTTGAGGTGAATGAAATTTGTGCCGGAAACATCGTGGCGATCACAGGTATCAAAGACGCGGCGGTCGGCGACACGCTCTCCACGGTTGATATGACGCCTTTCGAGAGCATAAGGCACTACAGCGAGCCCGTAGTGACAGTTGCGGTCGAGGCAAAAAGCATGAAGGACTTGCCCCGTCTGATTGAAGTGCTGCGAAAGATAGCGAAAGAGGATCCGACGATCCGCATCGAGCTTAACGAAGAAACCGGCGAGCACCTGATTTCGGGAATGGGCGAGCTGCACCTCGAAATCGTCACGCACCGCATCAACGTCGACGAGAACATACCGATAATCGTATCGCCGCCCATCGTCGTCTACAGAGAAACCGTCCAAGGAACCGCAGGGCCGGTCGAAGGCAAATCTCCAAACCGCCACAACAGGTTCTACTTCGTGGTCGAGCCGCTGGAGCCTGAGGTTTTGGAGAAAATAAAAGAAGGAAGCATTACGATGGACCTTGACGATAAAGTACGGCGGCGGCTTCTCGAAGGAGCGGGCATGAACAAGGATGAGGCGCGTGGCGTCGTTGACATCTATGAGGGTAACGTACTCATCGATATGACAAAAGGTATTCAGTTCCTGAACGAGACCATGGAGCTCATCATCGAGGGCTTCAGGGACGTGATGAGCAAGGGGCCACTAGCGAGGGAGCGGTGCTTAGGTATAAAAGTCAAGCTCGTCGACGCAAAACTCCACGAGGACGCCATCCACAGGGGCCCTGCTCAGGTCATCCCGGCAGTCAGGGCTGCGCTGAACGCCGCGATCCTCATGGCAAAGCCCATACTGCTGGAACCCATGCAAGAAGTATTCATAACGGCGCCGCAGAGCCTCCTTGGCAACGTCACAAGAGAGATGCAAGGACGCCGAGGACAGATCCTCGACATCAATATGGAGGGCGACATGGTTACTGTAAAAGCTAAGGCGCCCGTTGCGGAGATGTTTGGCTTCGCCGGCGACATACGGTCCGCGACGGAAGGACGTGCGCTCTGGAGCACAGAGTTCGCAGGCTTCGAGCCGATTCCACAAGCGTTGTTCCATGACACTGTCATGAAGATAAGGAAGAGAAAGGGGCTGAAGCTCGAAATGCCACAGCCCTCAGATTTCATCTCCTAACAGTGTCGTCGGCAGCGCGAACGCGCGCAGAGTGCGCATAGATGGATTCAAAAAGGGACTTTTCTGGTATAACTAGGGCGTTCCATTTGGCAGTATCCAACTTGACAGCTCCTGAATTCTGCCGCCGCGTCAAAATAAGGTATGAAAATTCGATCCAGTTATGAGCTGCATAAGCCCGATGCCAATGAATTCTATAGCTTCGTCAACTACCCCCCGTTGAAACAGGTGGCTTGTAGTCCCTGGCGTGCGTCGCTGTGCGTTTTGGCGTCTCGCCCACGCTCCTCGGCTTGGTTAGGCCCGTGCGGTCGCCCACGCCGAGCGAAGCACAGAACCGCCCTCATCACCTCGGAGCGCCGCCTGCACCCAGAAATGTGAGGCGGTCGACCGTGACCCCGTGATAAATGTGTTCCTATTATATACGCTCCCCGATGGGGGAGCTGCGCCTTCACGACCGCGATAGTAGCGACGCCGAGCTATCGGTAATCGCATTTACGAGTGAGCGTCGCTGGAGTTGCTCTGAGCGCCAGTAGCTTCTTATCTCAAACGTCACATAGACCTCTTCTGCTTCGGAAGCTGCTTCTATTCCGCATAACGAGCCCGCTTTTGAGGGCTTCTTGCACCACATTTTTAGAGGGGGGCATGAGACAATCGCAGCTTGAGCTTAAGCAACGTTTAAGCGATGAAAAGCGGATCCTACCGCCTTGTCGCTCTATCTGACCAAAATCTCCTGTCCGTCCCAGTATCACCGAAGGGGCTAGTGTTAAATCCTTCAGTTCGTGATTTTCGCCTCTCTCTGATTACGATGCAAGAGGGAATGACGCACGCCGGCTGCGAGCTTTGCCAACTGCCACAGGCGACGGCAGCCGAGCCGGAATACTGATCGGGAGCCTTGATGCAAATCTAACATATTCCACCTGCGAGCTCGCGTCCTTAAGGCTACACCGCCGCATATTCAGGTTACCACAAATTGTGTTACTCTTGCACAGGTCCAGCTTCGGCGTTCTTTTTCCTTTAACAGAAGCCGTTACAGTGATAACCCTTGAGTTTCAGTAAGTCAGTATGCATAAACCTTGCCATAAGGTCTTTTCGTCACGGGCTTCAGCTTGAGAAAGCTTCCGCCAAGCACTTCGTCCTCTTTGATTCCAAAAATTTCACAGAAGTCTCCAACATGCTTTTCGATGAACTTCCAGTCCTCTGCCTCCATGTCCACGATGCCCACTTCCTTGCCGAGCTGCCAAGGCTCCACCCTACCCCTGATGTACATGATGCCGCCGTGCATGCCCGTGTCTATGTATCTCGCGCGGTGGGGCTTGTCGTCGAGGTTCAGGCCGAGGAGCACGACCCTGCCGCCGGCCATGTACTCGCCAAAGAAGTCTTGAGCAGTACCGCCCACGACGAGCACAGGAACTTTGTCCCTGTATTCCTTCATGTGGATCGCAGTCCTGTAGCCAACGTCGTCCCTGATGAAGATTCTGCCGCCACGCATGGACATTGCAACGACATCGCCTGCCTGTCCATAGATGACGATCTCGCCGCTATCCATCGTGTTCCCGACACCATCCTGAGCGTTTCCATAGACAACGATGCGGTGCCCGTCGAGGAAGGCACCGAGGTCGTTTCCCGGAAACCCATGGATCTCTATTTCAAGCTTCGGTCTTGGATCTGGAAAGTAGAGGCGAGTCCCGATGTAGCGTTGCCCGCGCACGCCCTTCAAAACGATCCTCCTGACTCCTTGCAGGGCGCAATACCGCATTAGGTCGTTTACTTCCTTGTGGACGAGATTCGAGGCATCGATCTCGGCGACATCGCTGCTTATCTTTGCATATTTTAGAATCTCTTTGAGACGGCGCACATTCCCTAAGAACATGTCCCGAAGACCACCTATAGAGTACTCCACCATTACTCTCCAGCCCCCTTTATGCCAAGAACCTCAAGCTCCCAATCCTCGAGCCCCACGCCCCGCAGGTGGTCCCTATTACCCCTGAGGCTTTCGATGGCATTTATGCCCATCCCGCCGAGCATCTCCTTTATCTCAAGACTCCAAGCCCGCAGTAGGTTCACAAGACGCTTTGCACCGATTTCTGGGTTCAGTCGCCTTGAGAGATAGGGATCTTGCGTGCAGATGCCCCAGTTGCACTTCCCAGTGTAACACTTCTGACATAGCGTGCAGCCCATCGCAACCAGAGCGGGTGTGCCGATGTAAACGGCATCCGCTCCTAGCGCTATGGCTTTAACGACGTCGGCGCTGCACCTGAAGCCGCCAGCGACAAGAATCGAACACTTGTTTCTTATGCCTTCCTCACGTAGCCTTCTGTCTACGGCTGCCAGTGCGAGCTCGATGGGTATCCCGACGTTGTCCCTGATGATCTTCGGCGCCGCCCCTGTTCCGCCTCGTAAGCCGTCGATCGCAATTATGTCGGCGCCGGCTCTGACCATCCCGCTTGCGATCGCCGCGACGTTGTGCACCGCCGCTATCTTCACGCTTACAGGCTTTTCGTAGTTCGTCGCCTCCTTTAAGGCGTAGATGAGCATGCTTAGATCTTCGATGGAGTAGATATCGTGCTGTGGCGCAGGCGAGAGCGCGTCAGTGCCCTCCGGGATCATCCTCGTCACCGAGATCGGCAGCGTCACTTTCTCGCCCGGCAGGTGTCCGCCGATTCCAGGCTTTGCACCCTGCCCTATTTTGATTTCAATAACCGCCGCGCAGTTCAGATACTCAGGATCAACGCCGAACCTCCCGCTCGCGCACTGCACGATCGCATTCTTACCGTATTTTCGCAATTCTCTCGGGAGTCCGCCCTCACCGGTGTTGAACAGCGTCCCGTACTCGCTCGCTGCCATCGCCAGCGCCTTGAAAGCCTGATAGCTTAGTGCGCCGTAGGACATCGCCGAAAATACTATCGGCGTTTCTATCATCACGTTTGGATGCAACTCCGTCGCTATTTCCACGTCTTCATAGTCGCCGCCGTTGAATCTGAGCTCCAACACATCGGGCTTCCTGCCAAGGAACGTCCTCAGCTCCATGGGCTCACGCAGCGGGTCGATCGAAGGATTCGTGACCTGCGAGGCGTTCAGAACGATGTGGTCCCAATAGATGCGGTAGGGTTTGTCGTTGCCGCTCCCGGTCAGGACGACGCCGCCGGTCTCAGCCTGCTTCTTCAGGTCCTGAATCCGCTCCCCCGTCCAGTTGGCGTTCCGCCGGTACTCCCCGGGGTGCGGTCTTACTATTAAAGCGCCCGTCGGGCACAACACGGCGCACCTCTGGCAGCCGACGCACCTCTTCTCGTCGGAGAACATCCTGTCCAGCTCCTCGTCGTACCTATGAACCTCGAAGGAGCACTGCCGCTCACAAGCCCTGCATCTTATACATCGGTCGTCTCTGCGCTCCACGATGAATTCCGGGAGCAGATGGCTGAACATCCCACTAAACCACCTCTTCCGCTCTCCTCCTCAGCTCCTTCTCTCTGCTCTTAAGCCTGCCCACCACAGGCTCGCCGCCCATCGGCGTGAAGACCCTATCGAGGTCGGGGCAGACTGCTCTAATCGCTGCTTCTTCCGACGAGACGAAGAGCAAATCACCTTTCTCACCTGCGGTTATGGGGCGAAGCCTTATCCTATCAGTTATGCCGAACATCTCACCATGGTGCGCAACTATTATCGTCCAAGGTCCGTTTATCAGCAGCGGTGCGTAGACCATCCTCAGCGTCGTGTAGAGCCGCTTCTGTCTCTCGTCCATGATATCGATGTGGTCCCACATCGGCGGCGCAAGAATTTTCGCAACTATTTCGATTGGGAGCCGCTGCCGTCGCATTAGCAGGTCAATGGCGTAAGCCATGACCTCCGTGTCGGTAAGCAACGTGCAGTAATAACCGTACATTTCAAGATATCTCTTATTTGTGCCGTAGGACGAGATCTCACCGTTGTGGACAACAGTCCAGTCTAAAATGCAGAACGGATGAGCACCGCCCCACCAGCCGGGCGTGTTCGTCGGGAACCTGCTGTGCGCCACCCAAATGTACCCTCTGTACTCCTTTTCGAGCATGAAATATTCAGCTATCTCCTCAGGGAAGCCGACGCCTTTGAATACGCCCATATCCTTCCCCGACGAGAAGACGTAGGCGTTCTCTATTTTCGTGTTTATGTGCATCACTTTCTTCACCACGTAGTCGTCGTCGCTGAGCCTCCGCTCCTCGCCCTTCTTGTGCGGCATCACGAAGTAACGCCAAATGAGCGGAGGATCTATCACGGGAGCCTCGGGGTTCGTAGGAATTTCCTCACTGCATACGATGTCAAAGTTCGCTTCGAGGAATTTGTCGACTTCACGCTTCGCATCCAAGTCCCAGTCCTGAAACATTACGTGCAGTGCGTAATAATCTTTATACTCGGGATAGATTCCATACGCGGCAAAACCGGCTCCCAGTCCATTCCCTCGGACCCGCATGTTCATCACAGCCTCTATTGCGACCCTGCCGCCAAACCTACGACCGCTCCTATCTATCACGCCGAACAGTCCACAGGCTTGATGCTCCTTGTCAGGCAAACGCTCACGCCTCATGCCCCTCGCACCGCCCCTCACACGCCGCACGTCCATGCCCGCCATGCTCATACTCGTAAACCACCCCCAGCTTCACCTTGTCTCCGAGCAATTCCCATCTGATTTCCTCAGGCAAGTCAACATATCCAAAATCCTCCTTCAACAGCCTGTCCTTGAACTCAGAGACGTTAACGCCTTCCCTCATGAGTTTCAGGAGTATCCCGGCTCTGTCAACCCTCCCTGCGAGTATGAATCCGGCGATCTGTCCATCCTTGAGCGCGAACTTCCTGTAAATACGACGACGCTCGTCGAGCGTGCAAAGGATTTCAAACTCGTCGCTGTCGTTCGGGACGTTAAGCCCGGCGCTCACGATGTAGAGATCGAAAAAGTGCATGGCGTTCATGCTCGTCGCATACGTGTATTCCCGGCGACGCCCGCACATGTTGAAACCTGCGACCCTCCCGCCAACGTAAGCCGTCGGCCAGAGTGGAAGAACCCTGTTCGCCCCGAAGACAAAGTCGTAGATCTCGGCGCAGTCGCCGCAGGCGTAAATACCCTCAACAGACGTCTCCATGTGCTTGTTCACCACGATGCCCCTGTTCACCTTGATCGGTGTGTTTTTCGCAACTTCGGTGTTGGGGCGCACGCCGACTGCTAGGATGAGCAAGTCGGTGGGAAGCTCGCTCCCGTCCTTCAAAATTACTTTCTCGACCTCCTCCTCCCCAACAACTTTCGTAATCGTGTTCTGAAGAATGATCTTGACTCCATTTTCCGCAAACTTTTCCTGCACGAGATTCGAGGTCGTTGCATCGACGACAGGTGCAAGAACTCTGTCAGCAAGCTCCACTACTGTGACCTCAATACTTTTTCTCCTCAAAACTTCGGCGACCATCAGCCCGATGATCCCGCCCCCGAGGACGATGGCGCTTCCAGCCCCACTTATGGCTTCTTTCACGCCGATAGCGTCGTCGAGCTTCAGGAAGGTGAAAACGTTCTTTTGACCCGAAAGTCCCTCGATAGGAGGTATGAAAGGTCTCCCGCCCGTCGCAATCAGAAGCTTCCCAAAACCTATCCGCCCCCCGTTCTCCAGCAGGACCTCCCTCGAGCTCACGTCTATTCCCACAGCTTTGACGCCCAAATACGCATCAACGTCCATTTTTTCGTAAAAATCAGGAGGACGATAATAGATTTTGTCCAGCTCTATCTTACCATCCAAATAGTATGGAATCAATGCTCTGGAGTAGGCGTGGTACTTCTCAGCAGCGATTATCGCCACACTTGAAGCTTCATCTAGCTCCCTTATTGCCTCGATGCAGCCAATACCTCCTGCAGAGTTTCCTATAATGACATAGTCATATCTCATGATTCCTCAGCCCCAATCTCAACCTCTACGTATTCCAAAGCGTTGTTCGGGCATTTTTCTACACATGGTGGGAAACCTAGATCCACGCACAGGTCGCATTTGAGGATCTTACCGGTGAGGGGGTTGATCTTGATGGCGCCGTAGGGGCAAGCCATGATGCAACTGTAGCAGGCAACGCACTTGCTCTCGTCATGAAGCACCCTACCCTCCTCATCCTTGTAAAGGGCGCCGCTGATGCAGGCGAATATGCAGTCCGGCTCGTCGCAATGCTTGCACTGCAATGCAAAGCTTTCAGGGCGGCTTTCTTCGACGATAAGCCTCGGCAGGGGCTTCCGTTCCTCATAAAGGAAGGCTTTAATGATATCCTTGGATTTCGAGTGCGCCACCACGCACCAGACCTCGCAGAGGTGGCAGTTCATGCAGACCTCAGGCTTTACAACTATTCTCCGCATCTTCTCGCCTCATTCCGGGTTGGCACGAGGCGACGCAGCGCGCCTCCATTGTCGGATACTGTTTGCCGTTTGAAGTTGGTGACATATAAGTTTAACTCACGCTTTCCGATATAAAGTCGGCAGCTCATTTCCTACTGTGAGGATCCGATGCGCATCCCGAGCCTTCCCTGAGCGGGAGCGACGCCGCTGCGTGGGCAAAACGACGGCATTTGTCAACACGGCGTGGGATTCATCGCAGCGTCGCACGACTTCTTTTCGGGGGTGAGGGTGATTGGAGGGGGAATCGTAGCAAGGAGTGCGCAGCGTATGTTGCCGCAAGATTTTCCGGCGAGCCTAAGGAGTTGTAGGACTTGCGACGTGGGGCACGGCGACGCCTCAGTCTCAGCTCGGCTCGGTTCGTGGGCGGTGGCGTTCCGAGCGGGGCGATGCGGCGTGCTGCTCGCCGACGCACGAGCTGGGGCGAGGAGCGGCGAACGCGGTCGTAGCGACGGTCATAGCGAGGCGAACGCCCGCCGGTAAGCCGCCCGCCTCCAGCAGGGGTTGACCTTGGGTTTCCATTCTACGCCTTCGGTGAGTTTCTTCCGGTCGGGCTTTGCAAGTTTTCCCACCGGACTGCTACGTTGTTCAGCTCCTCCCATCGGAAACGTTCCGTCCTTAGATATAGTCAACCTAAACAACTCTCCTTCCCCTGCTACCCACGCTTACGCATGTCTTGCAAGCAACGGGAAGATAAGGAGTGCCGTTCAGCTGCATTGCTGAGCTAGACGCGGGGATGCTGCACAAAACGTTTTTACGACGGCGGCGTAACTTCCGGTATGCGGGGCGTGGAGGTGGTGAACAAGGGACGCTACATTGAGGTGCGGAGCACGCTACGGTCAGGCTTCGAAGTTCTGAGTTCGGCGCCGTTCAACGGCGGTTTGCGGCGTGCAAGGCGGATTCTCAACGTGCACGTGCCGCACGACTTCGACGAGGACGCTGAAACTTTCTACCTGCGCTTCCTCAAAGAGGAGGGTTACGAGCCTGCGGACGTGGTCGGGCTGCTCACCGCCGCCTCGATGGAGAACGCTGAGGTCGTGGCTCGGGACAAGGTTTTAGTTGTGGCAACTGCGGGCTGCACGATCAACGTCATCGTCGTTGTCGCAGAGAGAATGACGGCGGCGGCGATGGCGAATGCGATAATCGTGGCGACGGAGGCGAAGGCTGCGGCGTTGAGAGACCTCGACGTCCGTTATTCCGAGCTGAGCAGGGATGGAAGCGTGATCACGGGCACGCCGACGGACGCCGTCGTCATCGCATGCCCCGGCGGCGACGTGGATAAGAGCACACCGCACAAATACGCAGGCGTCCTCACCGAGATAGGCAGTGAGATTTACGAGTGCGTGCGGGAGGCGGTCGAAAAGGCTTTTGTTAAAGAAAGAAATGCTCCTAAGGAGCGTTCAATTCTGAAAAGGCTTGAAGAGCGGGGGATTTCGTTTGATGCGATTTTGGATGCGGCGTTAGAGCTTTACGTTGGCGAGCTGCCGAGGGAGCTTGTGAGGGAGGAGCTGGAGAGGTTGATGAAAAGGGAGTGCGAGGATATAAACGTGGCTCTGCTCATGTCGTCGGCGTTCTTCCTAGAGGAGGAGGCTCGGAAGCGGCGGGGCTTGAGGGGCGACCCTGTCGATCTACTCGCTGACGAGCTCATAGGGATTGATATTGCCGAATACATAGGCGGGAAGAAGGCGTTGTTCAACTTCGTGTATTACGACACGAGGAAGCCCGGCATTCTGAAGGAGCTGCCGCCGTTCCTCGACGATGCGGTCGGGGGCTTCATAGCGGGCTGCATGACGAAGCTTTTCGAGCTTTTGGAGCTGAGAGGCGGCTTCGAGTCGGATGGGACGTAGCGATGCGAGATTTAATAGCGTTTTCCACGAGGTTGCCGGTGGGGGTGAGGGGCGGCGACCTCGAAAGGGCGGCGGAGCAGAGCTTTTTATACCCCGTGCTTGCGGTTCTGATAAGCGTGTTCGTCGCCGCAGTCAGCTTTCTGGCGTCCTTCTTGAGTCCAGAGGTTGCGGCGCTCCTGACTCTGCTTGCTTTATACGCAACAACGGGCTTGATGCATCTTGACGGGCTTGCGGACTTCTCCGACGGGCTTTTCGCAAGCGGCGGCGTCGAGCAGAAAGTAAAGGCGATGAAGGACGGAGCCGTGGGCGCCGCCGGCGTCTTCGCCGTTTTTGTCGTGCTGCTTGCGGAGTTCGTCGCATTTTTGGACGTATGCGCAGGGGCGGCGGCTCACGGCGTCACGAACTACACGGCGGCGTTTCTCAGCATCTTCGCAGCCTTGGTTGTTGCGGAGACGTCGGCGAAGCTCGGCATGACCACCTGCATCTTTGCGGGCAGACTCGTTAGGACGCCGGCGGCGGCAGCGGGACTGGGCGCCCTTTTCACGTCGAGACTCACGCCGCAGAAGTACGCAATCGCAGTCGTCGTTTCTGTGGCAATTGCTGCTTTTTTACTCCGGTTATGCGGCGGTAAAGCCTTCCTAACGCTACTTGGCGCTCCCGTAGCAGCTCTCGTCGCAAGAGCGGCGGCGAAGAACTTCGGCGGCGTCAGCGGCGACGTCATGGGCGCTACGAACGAAATCGCAAGGGCTTGCACGCTCGTGGCGTGGGTGCTCGTCGGGCATCTGACGAGCCAGATGCCCTGACCAAACCAGTAAGCATGCGACGCCGCCTCTAAAAGGTAGTGACTCCCGCCATCGCAAGACTTCCCACCGGCGGGGGTTGGGGAGTGTGATTCAAATGAGCCCGCTCCCAAATGAGCCGCTCCCCTTCGGGCGGGTCATCGCAACTCTTCCGCAGGATATCGGATGTACCCTGAATAAAATTGGATTGAATGCACGATGCGATCCTCCAGATAAGGACGCAAGCACGCAGGGCGCTCGCAGAAAACGAATTAAGGTCGCTAAAGAACATAATAGAGCGGTATAAAGGGAGAAGCGAATGCGTCACGCTTCACGAGAGCGAGAACAGCATCGACCTTTACGTGACGAGCGTCAACGATGCGAGACACATCGCCTCGAAGATTCTGAAGGTGCTTGGCGGTAGGAAGAAGGAAAGTACGAAGTTTTTGAGGTTTGAGCGTGGGAGGCGGGTTTACAGGTTCACGATTTGCGTGACGCTCCCCGAGAAGCCCTCAAAGGCAAAATACGGGTTTTAGTTGCTGCTATTCGAGCAGGCGGGTCTGTTCGAGGTGGAGCCTCGGCACGCCCCGCCGCTGAGGCTGAGCGCCGCCGGGTAAGCCTGCGTGAGCTGTGCCTCCCGAAGGTCGGAGGGTGAGGAGGTCACGTCTCCGATCGTTTGGATTCTCTCTTTCTGAACTTCCATCGGCACCAGACGTTTTCAGGGTGCGGGTCCGGCGGGCACACGACGCACTCCACTTCTATCTCCGGGTCTATCGCCTTTGCAAACTTCGAAAAGTATGCGATGCCCACCGGCTTGCACGGGAATTCGCCCCTGCCGCTCCTGATCCTCGCCTTCTGCGGGCGGCAGTCCGTCACCGTGAAGACGATGGCGGCGTCCTCGCGCTCAAGCTCGATCTCGCAGTCCATGCCCCTCGCATGGACCCACACCATGAAGTTAAGAGCATTGGCTAAGGCGTCCAGCCCGCTCTCGCTTATGTTAAGGGTTTTTATTATGCGTCGTGCTTCTATCTCGCCGTATCTTCCCCATACTATTTCGTCGGTCTTCACCGCCTCCTCCAAGCCGAACTCATCTTCTACGGCGGTGAACCACAAGCCGTCCAGCGTCAGGGACAGCCCCGAATACATCTCAATGAGTGAGATCAGGGTTTCCCTCGGCAGTTCTGAAAGGTTTATCTTTCCTGCCATGGGTATCGGTTGGAAAGTGTCCTTAAAAAGCCCGACCTAACTTGAAGCGATGCCCGAATATCACGTCGAGTGCATGAGGTGCGGCGCCCGCTACGAGCGTGACGATGTCGTCTATACCTGCGAGTGCGGCGGGCTTCTCGACGTTAAGTACGAGTACTCGACCGTGGACGCTGCGAGCATAACGAGGGGCGGCGAACTCGGCGTCTGGAAATACAGGGCGTTGCTGCCCTTCGAGGACGGGATTCTCAAGCTTAAAGGCGAGGGCGGCACGCTTGCGCCGGTGACCACGAGGGAAGGGAACACGCCGCTTTACAAATGCGAGCGGCTTGCGGAAAAGCTTGGGATGAGGGAGCTTTACGTGAAGCATGAGGGGCTCAACCCCACAGGCTCGTTCAAGGACCGGGGCATGACCGTCGGCGTAACGAAGGCGCTGGAGTTGAAGATGACGAGGGTGGCGTGCGCCTCCACGGGAAACACGTCGGCATCGCTCGCCATCTATGCGGCTCGTGCGGGAATTCCTTGCTTCGTGCTCCTTCCTAAGGGGAAGGTGGCGCTGGGCAAGGTCGCACAAGCCGTGATGCACGGTGCGAGGGTCGTTGCGATCGACGGGAATTTCGACGACGCCCTCCGCATCGTCAGGGAGCTCTGCGAGGAGCTTCGCATCTACCTGCTCAACTCCGTCAATCCCTATCGCTTAGAGGGGCAAAAGACCATAGCTTTCGAGATTGCCGAGCAGTTGGGCTGGCGTGCGCCCGACAGGGTCGTCCTACCGGTGGGCAACGCCGGGAACATCAGCGCAATCTACAAGGGCTTCTGCGAGCTTCGAGAGCTCGGAATTTTGGGGGAGGTGCCGAAGATGACCGGAATTCAGGCGGACGGAGCCAGACCGATAGTTGACGCAATAAAGGAGGGGCGTGCCGAGATAACGCCGGAGCCGCAGCCCGAGACGATAGCGTCGGCGATAAGGATCGGGAACCCGGTGAATGCGCCGAAGGCGTTGCGTGCCATAAGAGAGTCGGGCGGCGTCGCCGAGGCGGTGACCGACGCCGAGATCATAGAGGCGCAGAAAGAACTAGCACGGCTCGAAGGCATCGGCGTGGAGCCTGCGAGCGCAGCGTCGCTTGCCGGCTTGAAGAAGCTTTTGGAGCTGGGCGTTGTCGAAAAGGATGAAACCGTAGTGTGCGTCACGACCGGACACCTGCTGAAGGACCCCGAAGCGGTGCTGAAGGCGTGCGAGCCGCCCGTCGAGGTTGAGGCGGACGCCGACGCCGTCAGGAAATTGCTAATCGCTCATGGGCTGTAAGCCGATTAATCCGATTACAGCGATTTAATGCTATCACCTGACCTCAAACACCGGCGGGCTTTCCCTTTTGTGCCTCGCTCGCTCGATCATTTTTTGTACTCGTCGCACCTCGTCTTCGTCACATCCTGAGAGGTCGCCGCTTTCCAACGCCGCCAATATTCTGTCGAGCGTCTCATAGCTCATCCCGATCTCGCCCTCGTCGGTCTGCCCCGCCCAGAGACCTGCGGACGGCGGCTTCTCGATGATTTCCTGCGGGATTCCGAGCGCCCGTGCGAGCCGCCGCACCTCTGTCTTCAGGAGCCCGCCCAGCGGCAGGATGTCCACGCCGCCGTCGCCGTACTTCGTGAAGTACCCGATCATAAGCTCGCTCTTGTTCCCGGTGCCGACGACGATGCGGTTCAGCTTGTTTGCGAAGTAGTAGAGGACGACCATCCGGAGCCGTGGCTTCAGGTTCGCCGCCGCAACGTCGGCTTCGCCGCCGTACTCACGGGACTCTAACGTCCTGAACAGCATTGCGAAGACCGGTGAGAGGTCGATCGTCCGGGTCTCGATGTCGAACTTCTCGGCGACGAGCCTCGCATGCGCCACGTCCTTCGGGTCGCTGAAGCACGGCATGATCAAGCCCAGCGTCGCATCCGGAAACGCCCGCTTGCAGAGGACGGCGGTGACCGAAGAGTCCAAACCCCCGCTCATCCCGACGACTACGCCCTCGGCGCCAGCCTCCCTGACCCTCTCCCTTATCCAATCAACTATCCTATCGGCAAGCTCACGCTCGTTCATGCCACCACTCCACTCTCGCCTCCTCTTTTTAGCTTCACAGAAGCCTTATTGGGTGTGCAAGATACTCTTTTGGGCGGAGCGGTGTAATACAGCGTCCAACACTTGCACTTCACCGAATCAAAATGAGCATGCTTCCATTAGCGGATGAAGCACTCCACAACTTCACGACGTGTGCCGGCTGCTCACGATCGGTCAAACCGTTGAAAGAAGCTATAAAAAGATGGGAAAGAGTCACTCGACCTTAATTTCCTTGCCTCTGGGCTTCTTCTCCTTCAGCTGGAACGTGATTTCGAGGACTCCGTTCCTGTACGTGGCTTTTGCGGAGTCGGGGTCGACCGGGGCGTCGAGCTTGCACTCCTTGTAGTACTTCCGCGAGTTCTCCCCCCGGATCACGACGGTGTCCTCCGTGGCGTTGATACTGATCTTCTCCTTCTCGATGCCCGGCATGTCCGCCGTGATCCTGAGGACGTTCTTGTCCTCGTCCACCATTATTGAGACGTAAGGCTCACGCACCTCCTCCTCGACAAGCCCCGGCTTCCCGGGACGCACGTTCCCGAAGTGCTGGATTCTCGGAACGCCGTCGGGTCCTATTTCCATGGAGAAGCCGTAGATCAGCGGCTTTCCGGGCTCGATTTCCATCTCCCTGAACGTGCGGAACATCCTTTCTATCATCCTGTCGATGTCGTCGAAGAACTCGTCGAAGATGTCCCAAGGTCTCCTCCTCCTCATTCCCATCACCCGTTTCCAAGTTAGTCTCCAATTTTAAATAGGCTTTCGTCGGATGCGTCATCTTGCGAGCTACGTCATGGTGACCATGCCGGTCACACCTTTTCTTATGAACTCTATGGCGATCGCCGCGACGATGATGCCCATGACACGGCTAAGAACCTCAGAGCCCTCCTCTCCGAGGATGTTATATATCTGGAGGGAGAAGTCGAGGATGATCTTCGTCGCCACGATGGCGCTCACTATTGCGAAGAGCACGATGGAAAAGCCCCACGACTGGATGATCATGACCGTGGTTATGGCGCCGGGGCCGGCGAGCAGCGGCGTCCCCATAGGAACGGCGCCGACGTCCCCGCCTCGGACGTACCGCTTCTCACCCCGCATCAGGTCGAGGGCGGTGAAGAGCAGGAGAATGCCGCCGGCGACCATGAAGCTCTCGATGCTGATGCCGAGCGCCTCCAAAATGAGGCGTCCCAAGAACGCAAAGACGAACAGCAGTACCGCCGCCACTATTATAGCTTCTCTGAACTCCTTTTTGCGTCGCTCTTCGCTCATATCCTTCGTGATTGCTAAGAACACCGGGACGTTTCCCGGCGGATCCATGATCACGAAGAGCATGATGAACGACTTCACCAGCAGCTCCACGGTCTCGTACATTTAATACACCACCACTTTCGAGACTTAGAATGTTCGCGGTATTTTTAAGTTCTCAAGGAATTCGGTAGTATATTGCGAGGAGGGCAAAAGGATGGAGGAAGGTCTAAGCGTCCACGGCGGGGCTGCCAAGGCGGAAGGGGCATCAAAGCCGAAGCCAGAGCCGGAGCCGAAGCCGGAGCCGAGGCGAGGAGTCAGTAAGAAGTTGACCGTCATCCCGGAACGCTGTTCCGGCTGCAGGCTCTGCGAGCTTGCGTGCGCGATTGCGAAGTTCGGGGTGAACAATCCGAAGAAGGCAGCGATCCGTGTGATCTCGATTATATTT
>JAPHEE010000015.1:11969-41057 GCA_029259545.1 Candidatus Alkanophaga volatiphilum | reverse complement strand
AACTTCATACGACTGAAGAAGATAAAAGCCATTCTTGAGCGACGGGGTAGGTGACCTCCTCCCCCAACTAGGGGGCTTCCACCGTGAAGCCCGTTAGGGGAGGTTGGGGAGTGTGGCTTGCCAGAGGACAAACCGCTCCCCGTCAGGCGGGTCACGGCGCCCTGCCGTGCGCATATAGCCCACGGCTCGTTTTAATATGTTTTTTGCGCCGTTCACATCCGCATTGATCTGATAGCCGCAATCCTCGCAGATGAATAATCCTTGAGAAGGTCTTTCAGTTCGCAGCGAGCCGCACCTCGAACACTGCTTCGATGTGTTATATTCGGGAACTTCTATCACCAGAATGCCCCGCTCCAGCCTTATACCTGTACTCCTTCAAGCGATGGAAAGGCATCGAATCGACCTTCCTGTTACCTTTCTCCCTTTATCTTCCTGATGCCTTCCAAGTCGCCTATCGCTATCATTGCGTCGTGCTTTTCTGCTTCTTCAACGATGTCCCTCGCTACCTTGTGAAGCTCGTCGCTCACAACCCTCCGCTCCTTGTCCCCGATCTTCTTTATCGCCCTCAACTTCTTCTCCCTTCCGAGCTTGCGCCTCAGCCAGAAATACCTTCCACGAGCCTCTCTCACCCTCTTCCCGTAGAACTTCAGGCGGCGACGGTGCCGTGCCCCGACACGGCTGCCCAGCGGGCGCCCACGTCCACCGCCATGATGGATGAGTATTCCTTCTTCAGCTCGCCCTCCTTTTCGACCGTGACGTGGAGGTAGAACTCCCCGTCCTCGGTTCTGACGAGCTTGGAGCCGCAGACCTCCCACTCCTCGAAGTTGAAGGGCTGGTGCGCGAGTGCGACCTTGACGCCGCCCCTCACGCCGCGAACGGGAATGCGAGCCCAATATGTTGCGAGCTTGTTATCAGTTTTCCGAATATCCATCAGGTCTTTTCTTATGACAAGCGGATACTCCTTTTCAGGGTCGATCTTTCGATAAGTCCTTTTGCCCTGCTGCTTCGTCGCAGAATAGACGCCCTTATCCTCACCTGTCCTCAAGTAGTGCTGAAAGTTGTCGTATTCCCTATTAAGCAGCTCACGCTTCCGCCTCGTCAGCCCGACCAGCTCGCACCGCACCGCCTTCCTAACCTTCATCCCCGACACTCGATACTGTCTCAGTATAAATTAGCGCCACCGACCTCCCCCTTCCCACCTCCCCTAATTCATCCCCTCACTAAAGTGAGGGGCTTTCTTAGCAACACTCTGTAATTTTGACGCTTGAGGTCCAGAAAAGCTGAACATTAGTAGCACCGGCGGAACCGTCACACCTCCTGCGGGCTGGAAGCCTCTGGGGGAGGAAGCCGCTTTCCGAAACATTTTTATTCCTTCTAACTTTTCGATGGTTCGGTCAGCTAAATGCTGAGGACGGCTCCCTGCCGACCGAGCCGATGCGTCTCCGCACGCCGCCCGCTCGGGCGTCCCGTGTCGGGAACCTCGCCATAGGCGGAGGCAGGTCACAGCGAAATATTTAAATCAATCTTTGAGGAAACCATGTAAGATGAGGACGTTTTTCCTACATGTGCGGCTGTGGGCGTGCGTCATACTGCTCTTTGCAGTGATTTACGGGTTACTGGCGTTAGTGGCGTACGCCTTGGGTGTTGGCGCTCCAGTGTTTTATGCAGCGCTCGCCGCTCTGATAGTCGCAGTTCAGTTCTTCATGGGTCCAAGGATTGTGGAGTGGACGATGCGAGTCCGCTATATCTCAGAGCTCGAGTATCCGGAACTGCACAGGCTCGTCGAGGACCTTGCAAGACGTGCTGGCATCCCGAAGCCAAGAGTTGGTATTTCGGAAGTTCCGATCCCGAACGCCTTTGCCTTCGGTACATCGAGGCGAAATGCGAGAGTTTGCGTGACGAGGCGGCTTCTTGAAACGCTTGACAGAGACGAACTTGAAGCGGTCCTAGGACATGAAATATCGCACATCAAGCACAGAGACATGCTCGTGATCACGGCGTTAAGTGTGATCCCCATGATTTGCTATTTCGTTTACTACAGCCTGTTCCTCTCAGCGTTCTTCGGCGGCAGGAGCCGGGACGAAGGAAGCCTGCCGACGCTCGCCATAGCTTTCATCGCTTTCCTTGTGTACTTCATCAGTAACTTAATCGTTTTATACGCGTCGAGAATCCGGGAATATTATGCAGATGCCGGTAGCGTTGAGCTTACGAAAAGGCCTTACAGCCTCGCCTCCGCCCTCTACAAGATAATCTACGGCAACGCTAGGGCGAGCGACGAGACTTTAAAGGCGGTGCAAGGGCTCCGGGCGTTTTTCGCATCGGACCCGGCAACCGCCCGCAGAGACCTCTACGACCTCAGAGAAGCCGACATCAACAAGGATGGGCGGATAAGTGCGTACGAACTCGAAGCGTTTGCAAGGCGGGCGAGAGTGCCGCTGACAGAGCGTCTCATGGAGCTTTTCTCCACGCATCCCCACCCCGTGAGCAGGGTGAAGAGGCTTGCTTCTTATCTTTAAGGAGAAATGCCGAAGGATTGGAATCTGCTGGTCATAAAACGGAAGGAGTGCGGTGAAGAGGAGCTTCTCAAAGAGCTGGAAGATGAAGGTGAGTTCGAGGTTTGCGGCGAGGGTGTGCTTTTTGGCAAGGTCGATGATGTCACAGAGTTTCTTGAGGACGTTGAGAAATTCCGTTGCGTCAGCAAGGCGGTGCCACTGGAAAGCGTGTTCACGACCTCTGGAGACCTTATAAGTGCAGTGAAGAAGCACATCGCTAAGCACATAGATGAGATAGAGCCTGAGGAGACGCTGTGCGTGTACGTCGAGACGAGAGGTAATGTGAAGATTTCGAGCAGGATCGTTGAGAGGGAGGTGACCGCATACCTGCAAAGGCTCGTGGAGCAGGTGCTGGGCAGGAAGCCGAAAATAGACAGGAGGAATCCCGACAAAATGTTTTCCATCTATATTGTTGGTGACAAGTGCGGTATCTGCTTCCTCACCAGAGAGATGCGTGAGAAGTATAAACTCACACTCCTTGCGGCTGGAAGCCTCTAGGGGGAGGAAGCCCCCGGAACATTTTCTAACTTTCTACCGATGATTCGGTCAGCTAAATGCTGAGGACGGCTCCCTGCCGACCGAGCTGATGCGTCTCCGCACGCCGCCCGCCCGTGCCGGGAACCTCGCCCTAGGCGGGAGGCAGGTCAGACGCCCGTAACCGGTCGTGCATCCATCTTGGCAATAACGTAAATTCAATTTCGGCACGTTTTTATAGGGCGCTCGCCAAGCTCCTTTGATGGAAGTCGGAGGGGACTGTGGCTGTTTCCAAGGGCGGTATGGTAAGAGAGATGGGGTCGCAAGTACTATGTGCAAGGGGTGAGGATGTTGGCTGCCGTGAATAGTTCGGGCAAAGCGGAGGCGGAGGAGTGGCAGCCCAAGATCTTAGCATTCTGCTGCAACTGGTGCTCGTACGCAGGAGCAGACGCCGCCGGACTTGAACGTCGGCAGACGCCGCCGACGATACGTGTGATAAGAGTGATGTGTTCGGGGCGTATCGATCCGGCGTTTGCGTTGATGGGCTTTCTTGAGGGTGCGGATGCTGTCCTTATCACCGGCTGCCACATCGGTGATTGTCACTATGTGGATGCGAATTACAAAACTAGAAACCGTTTCGAGTTTCTGAAGGAGTTTGTGGACGAGCTGGGACTTGAACCTGAGAGGCTCCGCCTGCAGTGGATTTCGGCGTCCGAGGGCGCAATTTTCGCAGATATGGTCAGAGAAGTGACCGAGAACGTCAAAAAAGTGGGTCCGAGTCCTTTTAGGAAGAGCTGGAAGAAGTAGAGAGAAAGAGGGGGAAGCATGGGAGCATGTTACCTCGCATGGGCGACCGACGAGAAAATAAGAGATAGAGCGGCGAACGGCGGCTTCGTCACTGCGGTACTCGTTGCAGCTCTTGAGAAGGATTTGTTGGATGCCGTCATCGTCGTCAAGAAGGAAGACGTTTATGAGGGCATTCCGACGGTCACGAGCGACCCGGAGACCGTCGTGGAGTGCGCAGGCTCGCTGCATGCCGCCCCGATAAACCTAACGCGGTTCGTCGTGGAGTTCTATAAGGATGAAAGGAACAAGGGCAAAAAGATAGGATTGCCGGCTAAGCCCTGCGACGCCCGTGGCATCATAGAGCAGGCAAAGCGTCAGCAACTGGACATCAATGACGTTTACCTCGTCGGTCTGAACTGCGGCGGCACGCTGCACCCCCTAGGTCTGCGGGAGGCAGCTGCAGAGATTTACGGCATTGACCCAGATGCGGTGGTCAAGGAGGAAATAAAGGCGGGCAAACTTTTCTTAAGCCTCCAGAGTGGTGAGGAGCGGGAATGCAAGATGGACGAACTTGAGGAGAGGGGCTACGGGCGTAGGGACTCCTGTAAGATGTGCACCACGAAGATTCCGACGATGGCGGACTTAGCCTGTGGGAACTGGGGCGTGCCGAAGGGTGAGGAGGCGACGTTCGTTGAAGTCCTGACGGAGAAGGGTGAGGCGCTTTTTAGAAACGCTTTGGAGAACGGGTATATCGAAGTCAAGGAGGCGCCCGAGGAGTCGTTGGAAGTGCGGGAGCGAATAAAAAACGCGATGGTAAAGCGGGCGGAGGAGTGGTGGCAGAAGCTTGATGTAGTAAGGGAGCTCACAAGGGACGAACGTCTGAAGTTCTACGTCGAGACGCTAAAGCTCTGCATACATTGCGGCGCCTGCAGGATCGTCTGTCCTGTGTGTGCGTGCGGCGACGCTGCAAAGTGCGTTTCGATGCACGACGAGCGAGACGACTATGTGATTTCCATGTACAATATGATAAGGCTGCTACACCTGATGGACTCGTGCATCGGCTGTGGACAGTGCGAGGACGTTTGCCCGGTGGACATCCCACTCACACTCATTCACAGGCGATTCGCAGAGCGGATGCAGCGCAAGCTGAACTACACGCCCGGGATGAGCGTCGAGGAGAAGCCGCCGTTCTACGAGGCGGAGCTCCGATGGCACGATATACTTTGAGGGGGTGTAATTGATGATAAAGACGATATGCCCAGGCTGTAGTCTCGGCTGCGGTCTGTACTTAGAAGACGGCGGGGAACGGGGACTTAGAGTATGGCACAGAAAGAGAGCGCCAGTGAATGCGGGCAAGCTTTGCGCTTTTGGTATGTGCCTCCCCCAGTATTATGGAAGGGCGCGCATGGAGAATACGGTCGATGGTAAGCCTGTGACGCAAGACGAAGCCGTGAGCGAAGCTGCGAAAAGGCTTAAAAGTATAAAGCCTGAAGAGCTGGCGTTCGTGAGTGTAGGAGCAGCGACGTGCGAAGAACTCTCCTCGCTCATAAACCTTTGTAAAGCTCTTGGTTGCAAAAATCTGGAATTGGGGCTGAATGCAGCCTTTAAAACTTTACCTGAGAGCTTGCACGAGTTTTTGGAAATAGGCGTACCTTTAGCGAGTGTGGAGCGGGCATCGAAGCTTGTCTTGTTTTTCATGGAGCCTTTCTCGCAACATCCGCTGCTTGCGAGGCGGATCTTGAAAGCGAAGAAAAACGGTGCGAAGGTTTTTGAGGTTGCGTTCGTGGGCGGTGAGCGTGGGATTGCCGATGAAACGATCTTACTGGATGCTGCAGCGCTCGTAAACTCCGCATCGGCGGAGGCAGCGGAGGAGTTAAAAAAGTTAAGGGAGCGGAAGGACGTTTTTGAAAACGCGCTCATCATTTCAGAAGTGAATCCATATACAGACGCGGTTTTACTGAGGGAATTGTTTGCGGTGTGTGCAGAGTGCGGCGCCATGCCGCTTTTGATGAAGCCGTTTCTGACGATGAGCGCAGCGTTGCTGCAGAGCGCTCTGGCACCTGAGACAAAGCGGGGTTCGAGCCTGCTCGAAGTTTTTGAGGACGAGCGAGTAAAAGGGTTGTTCCTTCTTGAGACGGATCCGGCAGGCGTCCTCCTGCTAAGTGAGCGTAAGATTCAAGAGCGGCTTTCGGGGCTAGAGCTTCTGGTGGAGCAGGGTGCGTTCAGAACGGTCGCCTCGGAGCTTGCAACCGTGACGCTCGCAAGCGATATGTTTTTCGAGAGGCGGGGGCTCGTCGTGAACGCAGAGGGGCGGGTTTTGAGGAACGAGGGCACGTCAACGACAGGTGTCGAGATCCTTGAGGGCATTGCGGGGGACATCACAGGCGCACGTCGCAGCTTCGAGGACGTTCGCAACGAGGCGCTCAAAGCGCTCGGCTTGGAAGCGGTACCTAACGAGGATGCCGTCCCGTTAAGGAGAAAAGAAGAGAAGGTGCAGGTTGAGCCTAATGAGCTACGAAGCGGTGCTACGGTTGCAGAAACGACTAGGGTTGAGGATTACTTGCTACTTTACAGAACGACGCCGGCGTTCTGGAGCGGGCAGTTTGTAAAGGACTTTGTCGAAATAAGCGTGGAAGCCGCACGGAGCTTGAAGCTCTTCAGGGGGGATAAGGTGGAGATCTCGAACGCCGAGGCAGTAACTTTGGACTTTAAAATTTCGGAGCATTTGCCGGAGCGTCTGATAGTTTCGGAGATGAAGCTCGCCGGCGTATCTGAAAGATTGCTTTCTCCCGTGAGGCTGCGGAAGAAAGAGTAGTGAAGTGAGGGTGGACAAGATGACTGAGGCAGGGGCGGGCGGCGGGCGGGAGCCTCTTTCGGAAGAGGCGAAGAAGAAAATGATCGAGGAGATAATGGAGGAATTGGAGTTAAGGGGCGGCAGCAAGAGGCGATTATTGGAGAAACTCGCTGAAAAATATGGATACGATAAGAAAAAAGTTTTGTATAAGGCTAAGAGGGCTTTTATCACTTACAGATATGAGAAAGTTAAAGAAAAAGAGGAAAAAGAGAAAGCGGCATGAAGCGGTGCGGATTCGTTCAGTTGCTCTCTGAAGGACGCCGAAAGTAGTAATCCGGGGGCTAAAGGGGACGTTACATTTTAATCGGAATGACCCCGGAGCAAGAGAGGGAGATATGAAGAGGAAGGCTGAAGTATTCCAAAGGGAAGGCTGTTGAATGAAGTTGAGGGACTCTATTGGGAAAGTACTCCTTTTTGGAGTGTGTTGAGAAGGGGGAAGCTTCTGAAGGACAGTAAGATGATGTCCTAGTTTTCGCCTTTGGGGGATATGAAGAGGAGCCAGAGTGCGTGTGCGGACGCTGCACTTTGGACGAGTATCGGAACGGGAGAAAGCGTCCAGCCGTTGTTTTACCGCATCGATGTAGGAAAGCGATCTTTGTGATTTCGCTTTTTTTGTGCCTGTGACATCTGTACAGTGCAGCTATGACATCGAAATGGCGGAATTTTCACATCCCCCACGACCCCTACGGCGCGTTGCTCAATACTCCTCCTCTGAACTTTGCAGAAGCCTCTGGGGAGGTATTGCCGAGTAGAAAGGTCTAAGCTTCAGATACACCCTTTTGGGAGTCTCGACATTGTCGGCAAAAACCGCCTCATCGCCGATGCTACCGCCCCTCAGAGTTAAACTTTTCAACCGCTTTTAGTGGCTCAAAAATCAACCCTCGGATAAACGCTTTTTTCCCCAAAACACTTTGGTGGGGTAGTTTTCAATTTCTATATCGTTTAATTACAAAATGTCGCTAAGAAAGCCCCTTGAGGGGATTGGGAGAGGTGGGTGGGAAAAGTTTTTATACTTTGAAGTTAATGGAAATATCAAGACGAGGCTGGGGCTATATGCTCCGGTCAGGGCTGCGGTGAGCCGCCTGAACACGTCGTGAAGCTCCGACTCCGGAGCGGTGCTCCTCAAGGAGGCGGAGCGGAGAGGCTTAAAGTGAAGCTCCCGACTTCAGTCGGGAGAGGCTCACCCCTACTAGCTTTCCACCGATTTCCACTTCTGCCGCCATAAAGTTTTAGCTGATTAGAGCCTATGGTTTAAGCGTGGCAGAGAGGCGGTGGAGCAAGTTCTGCGCAGGTTGCGGAAAGCGGTCCGAAGAGTTGTACGAAGGATTGTGCAAGGAGTGCGTCTTGAGCATTTTCAGAGTTGAAGCCGGAAAAATAAAGCTTCCTGACTTGGAAGTACGGGTTTGTAAGCATTGCGGCGAATTTTTCAAGGAGAGCGGCGAGCTTGCGGATTTGAAGAGCATAGTGCGGGACGCCGTAAGCAAGAAGCTGAAAGCTGCCGCCAAGGGCATGCATGCAGAGTTCAGGGGCGTGGACGTGGAAATCGAGGAATTTAAGAGGTGGGGTGCGGACGCCGTCATCAAGCTTAATGTGCGTTTCAGGGGCATGGAGCTGCAGGAGCGGCGTCCGCTGCGGATAAAATTCGTGAGGAGGACGTGCGGGCGTTGCAGCCGCATTTCAGGCGGCTACTACGAGAGCATCGTGCAGGTGCGAGCTGACGGGAGGACGCCGAGCGATGACGAGCTTATTAGCGTCGAGACAATTGCTTACTCGGCGCTGGGCAATGGCCCTAGGGACTTCATTTCTAAGGTGGAGCAAAAAAAGGAGGGCATCGACCTCTACGTCGGCAGCATCGAGGGCGGCAGAAAGATCTCAAAAAGTATCGTGAAGACGCTCGGCGGAAAAATTTCTGAGAGCAAAAAGCTCTATGGCAGGAAGGACGGCAGAGAGGTTTATCGTGTCACGTTTCTGGTCAGGCTGCCGAAGTTCCTGAGGGGCGACGTCATCGAGCTTGACGGAAAAGTAGTTCTGGTGGAGCGGGTGGAGCGTGGCGTTACGGGTTTGGATTTGGACACGGGAAGCCGTGTGTTCTTGAATGAGGAGGACGTGAGGAGAGCAAGCCTCGTCAGTAATAGGGAGCGGGCTGAGAGCGCCGTGTTGATGTCGGTAAGCGGGGACGAAATCCAGATATTGGATCCGAAGAGCTACGAGACCGTGACCTTAAAGAAGCCACCCTTCCTCAGGAAGAAAGCGGGCGACGACGTGCTCGTCGTAAGGGCGAAGAGTGGCTTGAAAGTCCTGCCCGCTTAGCAGCTCTGCGGCACAGTATATTAAAAGGAGTATGTGGTAGTGTTAGGTTAGTATGCGACGTATCAAAGTTGGGATTTTGGGGGCGACAGGGAGTGTGGGTCAGCGCTTTGTAGACCTGTTGCGCGACCACCCTTGGTTCGAAATAGCGGAGGTTTATGCGTCAGAGCGGAGTGCCGGAAAGTCCTATAGGGAGGCTGCGAAGTGGTTCTTAGATCGAGCAATTCCGGAAAGCGTGGCGGAGCTTGAGGTTAAGAACGTGAATGCCGCAAGCAAGAACGCCGACGTCGAGATCATGTTTTCGGCGCTCCCTGGCGACGTTGCGAGGGGCGTCGAAAAAGAGTGCGCAAAAGCAGGCTATGCGGTGACGAGCAACGTCTCCGTCCACAGGATGGAAGAGGACGTGCCGCTCGTCATCCCGGAGGTGAACGCCGACCATCTTCGCCTCATAGAGGTGCAGCGTCGTCGCCGCGGCTGGGACGGCTTCATCGTGACGAACCCTAACTGCTCGACGATCATGATGACCATGACGCTGAAGCCTCTGATGGAGTTCGGGATCGAGGAGGTGCACGTGGCGACGATGCAGGCGGTTTCGGGTGCTGGCTACGCGGGCGTCCCCTCGATGGCGATCATCGACAACGTCATCCCGTTCATCAGCCGAGAAGAGGAGAAGATGGAAACCGAGACCCTGAAAATTCTGGGCACTCTTGAAAGCGAGCGTATTAAGAATGCAGAGTTCAAGGTGACGGCGTCGTGCCATAGAGTTCCAGTGCTTGACGGGCATACGGAGGCGATCTGGGTGCGGTTCTCGAAGGATGTCAGCGTAGAGGATGTGAAAGCGGCGTTCAAGAACTTTAAGAGCACCCTCGACACGCCGTTTGCCCCTAGGACCCCCTTGATCTTAAGGGAGGAGCAGGACAGACCGCAGCCTCGCCTCGACAGGGATGCGGAGCGTGGTATGGCGGTCTCCGTCGGCAGAGTCCGGCAAAGCGGGAGTAAAGAGGTCAAATACATAGCGCTGGGGCATAACACCGTGCGGGGCGCCGCCGGCGCCGCCATACTGAACGCAGAGATCCTCGTCAAGGAGAAATACATCTGACCTCGTCGAACCGTCATGCGGGGCGGCGGGGTGCTCGAAAAGCCAGTGCCGCACGCTCTTGTAGCTTCAAAGAAGGAATTACACGGCTGGTGGAGCGGTATAGAGCCGAACGGCGCCCGGGAGTGCACGGCGGAACGCCTTTTAATCAACCCCTATAACGGGTGCAGTCACCGTTGCTTTTTCTGCTACGCCCTTGCCTTCCCCGGATACTTCGAGCGTTTCCGTCGAGAAGGTATTGTCACGGTGTTCAAAGACTTCGACAAGGTCGTTTCACGACAGCTTGACACTTTAAACGTGGCGAGTTGTGGGTATCTCTCGCCGGTCACTGATCCATTTCAGCCTATTAACAGACGCTACGAGCTTGCTGAGAAGATAATCGAGGAATTTGTGCGTCGTAACATTCCTGTGAACGTCGTTACGAAAGGTGTAG
The DNA here is from genome assembly GCA_029259545.1 of Candidatus Alkanophaga volatiphilum. Taxonomy (GTDB): domain Archaea; phylum Halobacteriota; class Syntropharchaeia; order Alkanophagales; family B39-G2; genus Alkanophaga; species Alkanophaga volatiphilum. The sequence continues at coordinate 30,555 of JAPHEE010000015.1, read as the reverse complement.
TTAGTGGCAAGGCTCTGAAGCTCCTGAAGAGGCAGGAGCACTCGTTTGCGCAAATTACAATTTTAACGCTTGATGAGGAGTTGCGTCGTAAATTGATGCAGGGCGGAGCGAGTGTCGACGAGCTTCTTAAGAACATAGAGCGACTGAGCGACGCTGGGATATTCACAGTTTGCAGAATCGACCCTGTGCTGCCGTTCGTCACCGATGACGAGGCAGAGCTTAGGGCTCTAGTGGCGGCGGCAAAAGAGCGAGGCGCCATGCACATCGTCGCGAGCTGCGTGGACATCCCTTTGAACACGAAGAGCGAAATTCTCAGGAAAATAGAGGCGGAGTTTGGGGAAGATGTACGACGGCGCTACGAGAGGCTCTTTACAGAGCGCATCGGACCGAGGCTACACGCCGACATCGGGTACCGGAGACGGCTTTTCCGGACGCTCAGGGAAATTTGCCGCCGTCATAACGTGACGTTTGCGCTCTGCATGGAGTTCGAGCGCCTGCCGAACGGAAGGCTCAGAGGGCTGAACGCCGAGTTCAAAACTTCAAACAACTGCGAGGGCATCGACGTCCCGATATACGTGCGACGTGACGATAGATTCGAGCCGGTGGCGGGTTGCGACGGCAATTGCTTGAAATGCTACTTCGAGGGCAAGCCGCCTGCCTGCGGCATCCCCGAGCTTGCTAAGGCTGGAGCTTGGAGGCTCAAGGATTATAAGCGATGGAGCGCATCGTTAAAATAGGTTTATGGAGTTGAGAAACCATGAGAATAGTCCAAATTTCGTTGTTTTTAGAAAACAAGCCGGGGACGCTGGCGGCAGCGACGAAACTCCTTTATGAGGCTGGCATAAACATAAGAGCGCTCTCGATAGCTGAAGCTGGAGAGTTTGGCGTCGTCCGCCTTGTCGTGGACGACGCGGAGCGTTGCTACGAAGTTCTCAGAGCAGCAGGCTTTACAGTCTCGAAGACTGAAGTCATAGGTGTTGAGATGGATGACCGCCCTGGGGCGCTATTTGAAATTGCAGACACTCTAGGACGGGCCTCCATAAACATAAACTACGCATATGCCTTCTCTAAGGGCGGTGGCAGGGCGATCCTTATAATGAGCGTGGACTTCGTCGAGCGTGCGATCGAGGTCTTAAGGGCGGCAGGCGCAAAACTCGTCGGCGTCGAAGCCTTGATGCAAAGCGGAGCTTGAAGCCAGCGACGCGTGCAACAGCTTACAACCACCTTGTATTTTTTAATTAAAGGCTCAAATTCTTCCTTTGCGTAAATAAGCGACTCGACCAGCAAATCCGCCTCTCTAAGACTCCTCCTATCCTCTCAAAAACCTTCCCTTAAAATCTCAACATCAAGTCGGTATCGCCCTTTCATGGCTCTCACTCGCGCAAATGAGCCGTAAGGCGCGCACGTCACAGCCGAACCTAGCTTTTAGTTCCTCCGAATGCCAAGTGAATACAGAGAACTTTAGCGCGCACTTCCTCAGCCAGCCTGCTGAGCTTGAAAGCATGCCCCAGTCATAATGCCCATCTTTCAAGCCGTCTTTGGCACTCACAAAGTCTGCTTCTGCCTGTACTAGTCATTCAGCTCTTCCGTCTCTTTTAGGGCGGTTTGAGGGTAATTAAGCTCACTCTGCACACTTGGTGAACAGCGGCTCTCGCCATCTTATGTTTACTCACGCGGAGACCTTAGGCAACACTTTGGAGAGGAGTTTACACGCCTGGCAGAGGTCTCCGGCGCAGGGCTCGCCGCAGCGCTCACAGCTTTTCAGCTCAAAGTGTCGCCCCCCGTCCTGAACCAATCTTTCGAAGCCTCGTAGTATAGAGTATCTCGTTCCCGGGTGTCGTCGCTCAAAGTCGTTGAGCCAGCTTAGGATCTCAAAACGGAACGAAAGCCTCTTGTAAGGGCATTCTTCAAATTCGATTTCAAGGCCTTTAAGCATACCGTAGAGCGCTACTTCCTCTTCGGGCACGTCTCGCAGCGGCTTCACCCGCGGCACGAACTTCTCACTGCGGACGGAATGTCTGAAGAGCCTTGTAATGTCCCCCCTGATGTAGTTCATGAGAATCGTCTGCGCCTCGTCGTCGAGATTATGAGCGGTCGCGATGGCGGCGACGCCCAGCTCACGCCCGACACGGTTAAGAAGCGTCTTGCGGAGGACGCCACAAAAAGTACACGGCGCCTTATCCCGTAGATCGGCATCGAGCTTTGCAGCCTGCACGATCTCATCAAGGGTCATTCCGAACTCATCTTCGAACGAAAAGAGAAACAAGTCCACGGAGAGCTCATCTGCGAGCTTTCTCGCGCGCCTTACGTACTTCGCCCGGTAGCCCTCAATGCCTTCGTCCACGGTTATAGCTACGACGTTGATGTCACGGCGTTGCCTGAAGATCTCGCAGAGCACATAGAGGAGAACGGAGCTGTCCTTGCCGCCGCTGAGCGCCACTGCGAGCACGTCGCCGCTTCTCAGCTTGATCTCCTTACGCAGCCGCCTTTTTATCTTGCGTTCCACGTCCTCTAAGAAATGCGTCTCGCAGAGTCGCAACCCTGAGTATCGTTGCTGCACAACGGCTTTACGGCGGCACTTACTGCACTCCATCCTTGAACCTTCGCTCCAAACGTAAAAATACCACATGACATAAAGATTTATATAATGGTAATACTAACAACACATCATGTCAGAAAAAAGTGTTATCATAGTGGGGGGCATAGGGCGGCTCCGCCGCCACTACGAGCGGGCAGCCGCCGAATTTGGTTTTCGGGCGGAGGTTTTTGAAGTACATTCTGCACGGCTTGAAAGCAACGTCCGCAATGCAAGTGGCGTGATCGTGTTCACCGATGTCAACTCGAAGAAGCTTGCAGAAGCCGCTGTGAGCGTCGCAAAAAACGCTGGCGTCCCCGTCGTGCTGAGCCGGCGGAGCAGCGTCTCGGCGCTCAAAAAATCGCTCCTGAAGCTCGTATCTGGGGATCGGACGGCATAAACCTGTCACGAACGTCGTGCGGGCGTCCGTGGCGTGCTAGCTGAGAAGTCTGATGGCGGGGATCCAGCCCTCGTGACGAACCCCGTTCGCATCCACGAACTCCTCACATGTTATTGTGCCGTCGGGAGTTTCAAGCGTCGTAGTGTGGTGTATTTGCGGGTACGAGCCCGTCCTTATCTCGTAGTTATAGGTCTTGTTCGCCTTCAGGACGAAGGGTTCCGGGAACTCCACGTAGTGCCAGTCGCCACTGCGGTAACCACGCCAGCGGGCTTCGGCGCTCCACGTTTCGTTCCAGATTTTCACGTATTCAGTATGCCCTCCAGTACCTAAGCACGGATAAGTGTAGAGTTTCGAGGCATAAACGTCATGACTTGGCGTTATCGTGCCTCTGTGCACGCCGTAGATGCTCGGATAGGGGCTTTCGGGGGCGCCTGCGTCGAAGCCTTTTAGGAGGATGAGGTCGGGCACACGTTGCACGGGCACGCTGATGTCCGTGATGGTGTAGTAGAGGGAGTCGGAGTAGCCTTTGTAGGTTGCAGTTATTTTCAGGACGTCGCCGTCGTTGTAGCCGCCGGGGAGGTTTGCGAGTTCGAAGACGTAGCTGCCGTCCGCCGCCGTCGTGGTGTCGAGGCGCTCGCTGGTGTTGAGATTGACAAGCTGCACGAGCGCGCCCTCTAGAGGGTTTCCGTGCGTGTCGAAAACGTAACCACACACGGTGACGGGTAGCGGAGGTAGTGCCAGTGCGCTGATTATGAAGACCGCACAAACTGAGACGAACACGAGCAGTAGTGCCACTTTCCTCATTTCCTATCAACTAGGACTTTTTTGAGGAATAATATGCTGAGCAGCGTGATGGCTACGGGTATCACTATTGATGGAAACTCAGGGACCGACTTTTCCCTCCTCATCGGCGATAGTGGCGTTGCGGCTGTGGACGAGGACGCAGGCGTGGACGTAAGTGCGGAAAGTGTCTGTTCGCCTCCAGCGTCAGGGTTTTGGGCGTTGCTGCTCATATCTATGATGAAGTCCTCGACGCGCTGGTAGCCGACGCTCACATCAACAACTAATGTTTTCTCCTGCGAGTTTATCTGAACCATCTTTGCAGAAGGCGAAGTTCGTGGCGTATGTCAGGGCGAGGTCGCCGATGAACGGCGAAGTTGAAGCCACGCCGCTTTCGGTCCTCGTGTAGTAAATTGATGGAAGTTTTGAATGGGCGTGCTTTACGACTCAACAAGCCGCTGAAAAGCCGTAAAGGCGACAAAAGCCGTGAAGACGGCATTCCAGAAATTAAACGCCACTGCTTGGGATCGTTCCGTATTCGACCTGATGAGGATTCTCTTAAAAAATGGCAGTGAGCGAAGAACTCTTGAATTACGCTCGGAATCCGGACAAGTATCACATCCCAACACATCCTAACGGCTTCGAATTCGGAGGCCCATACGAATATTTCACGAGAGTAGGATGCCGAAATGCCTCTTTTGTAATAAAAGAAGCATCGAAATATGCAAAAGTATTCTGGGCTTGAGCGGGAAAATTGATCGAGGAGCTTTCTAAAGCTGCAAGACGGGTGAGCGAGGAAAACAAAAATGTCTGGAAGTCATTTTAATTTGGGCTCTCTGGCAGAAGGGCGTGGCGCGCCAGAAGTGATGCCGGCATTTTGGTCATACTTAACGATCGCCCTTTTATCGACAGGATTAGGGAATCTTTTCCCCTACACGGAAAAGAGCTGAACAACTCGATCGCTTGAGAAGCGGTTAAAGGGGAATCACATCGTTCAAACGCGTGGGAGCCCCGCGACCCGCAGCCACGCCGCTTTGAGAAAGATTAATATTGAACGTCATTTTAACTAAAATTAGCAGGCCATCAGAGAACGATAAAGGCTGCCTGCTGGAGTGAGGAGAAATGGCACTGGGTGGAGTTCCTGTAATAATTCTGAAAGAGGGCGCTAGGAGATCCGCAGGCAGGGACGCCCAGCTCAACAACATAAATGCGGCGAGAGCGGTCGGCGAAGCTGTCCGCACGACGCTCGGGCCGAAAGGTATGGACAAGATGCTCATCGACGCCCTCGGCGACGTCGTCATCACCAATGATGGCGTCACGATCCTCAAGGAGATGGACATCGAGCATCCAGCCGCAAAGATGATGGTCGAGGTTGCGAAGACGCAGGACGAGGAAGCCGGTGACGGCACGACGACCGCCGTCGTCCTTGCAGCAGAACTCCTGAAGAAGGCAGAGGAGCTGCTGCGTCTTGAGGTGCACCCGACGGTCATCATCAGCGGCTACCGGCTGGCGGCGGAGAAGGCGAGGGAGATTCTGGACGGCATCGCCATCGACGTGAACATCGAGGATGAGGAGTTGCTGAGGAAGATAGCAATGACCGCCATAACCGGCAAGGAAGCTGAGGTTGCGAGGGAACACCTTGCGGACATCGCCGTCAAAGCGTGCAAGGCGATCGTGGAGTTCGTGGACGGAAAGCGGATCGTCGACAAGGATTACATAAACATGGAGAAAAAGCAGGGCGGGAAGGTTCAGGACACGCAGCTTGTCAGAGGCATCGTCATCGACAAGGAAGTCGTGCACCCCGCGATGCCCCGTAAAATAGAAGATGCAAAAATCGCTTTGATAAACGCTTCTATGGAGGTCAAGGAGACCGAGACCGACGCTGAAATAAGGATAAGAACAACCGAACAGCTCAAAGCGTTCCTTGATGAGGAGGAGCGGATACTCAGGGAGATGGTCGAGAAAGTGAAGAACGCGGGTGCGAACGTCGTCCTCTGCCAGAAGGGCATCGACGACCTCGCACAGCATTTCATGGCGAAAGCTGGAATCCTAGCAGTACGCCGCATAAAGAAGAGTGACATGGAACGCCTCGCAAGGGCGACCGGCGGACGCATCGTGACCAACATCGATGAGCTCAGCGAGGACGACCTCGGGCACGCCGCACTCGTCGAAGAGCGCAAAGTAGCGACGGATCGTATGGTCTTCATCGAGGGCTGCGAGGACCCAAAGGCGGTCTCCATCCTGATAAGGGGCGGCAGCGAGCACGTCGTCGATGAAGTCGAGCGCTCGATGAACGACGCCTTCAGGGTCGTCGGCACCACGATCGAAGACGGAAAGGCGGTCCCAGGCGGCGGTGCCGTCGAGACGGAGCTTGCGCTTCGTCTTCGTGAGTTCGCCACGACGCTCCACGGCAAGCAGCAGCTCGCCGTCGAGAAGTTCGCAGAAGCTCTTGAAATCATTCCGAGAACGCTCGCTGAGAACTCAGGACTCGACCCTATAGACAAACTTGTGGAGCTGAAGGCAGCTCATGAGCGCGGCGAGAAGAACGCCGGACTCGACGTCTACACCGGAAAGATCGTGGACATGTGGGAAATGGGCGTCATCGAGCCACTTCGCACGAAGAAGCAGGCGCTCAGCTCCGCGACGGAGGCGGCGGTCATGATCCTCAGGATCGACGACGTCATCGCCGCGGCAAGAGAAGAAATCAAGCCACCTTCGGAAGAAGAAATGCCAAGTGAGTTCTAATCTTTTTTCTTTTTGCAAATTGCGATATGCCCCGGATTATAGTCATTTCGGACACGCACCTCCGAAGACAGGAGGATAAACTCCCTAAAGCTCTCGTAGAGAGTTTCAAAGACGCCGACCTGATCGTGCATTGCGGCGATTTCGAGGAGCTTTTTGTGCTGGAAACGCTCAAAGAATATGGAGAGGTGCGAGCTGTCCACGGCAACATGGATTCGGCAGAACTTAAAGAGACGCTGCCTGCCGTTTCCGTCTTCGACTTTGAAGGCTTCCGCTTCGGAGTCACCCATGGAACAGGTCCGCCTTTAGGTTTAGAACGCCGCGTCGTTTCTCTACTGAAAAAGCACTGCGACATCGAAGACCTTGATGCTATCTTATACGGGCATTCGCACATTCCAAAGAAGAGCGAACAGAAGGGCTTGCTCCTCCTGAACCCAGGCTCGCCGACCGACAAGAGATATGCGCCGTTCAACTCCTTCGGCGTCCTCAGACTGAGCCGCAGCGGCATCGCCGCCGAAATAGTAAAAATATGAGGGGCAGAGCCCTTGCAAGAGACATTGCGCTGCAGCGTATAGAGAGGCTTTTCGAGCTCGCCGAGACCTTTTTTAATAACGATGACGACAGGCGGCGGTGCGTGGAGCTTGCGAGACGTATAGGGATGCGCTACCGTGTGCGGCTGCCGAAGCATTTAAAGATGAAGATGTGCCGGAAGTGCAATGCCTTTCTAGTACCGGGGCGGACCGCAAGGGTGCGGCTTCACCCTAAGAGAAAATACATCACGACGACGTGCCTGAGCTGCGGGCACGAGACCCGAAGACCCTATAAAACGCCTAGACCTCCGTCGCCCCGCCGTGAGCAGCCTTAGCCGCCGCCTCGCATGCAGAAGCCGCCGGCGACGACCGCCGCCACGTCCTTGACGCTCGCCCGGTTCACTATGGCTTTCAAAACGTCTCTGACGTGCTTCAGGTTCGGGGAGTCCTTTTTCAGCACGAGTATTCTCGCAGGCTGCCCTTCTGCAAGCGTGCCGCCCCCTTTTTTCAGCACCCTCGCACCGTAAAGCGTGCCCATGCGTAAGACGGTGCGTGCGTCCAGCCTGTAAATCTTCGAGATGAACTCCAGCTCGGAAAACATGTTTGGAGCGTTCAGCATGACATTGTCCGTGCCTACTCCTATAGTTAAGCCAATTTCGAGCATCTTTTTGAGCGGTGGAAGCCCTACACCCGTTCTGAGGTTCGAACGGACGCAGACCACCGCACCCACGCCGACGTCCTGCATCTTTTTGAAGTGTGAAGGTGACGCATGTGTTAAATGCACTAAGAAGTCTGGGCGTAATTCGATTGCTGTCGCCACGTCACGCTCATCACGCTCTCCCGCATGAAGTGCAAATAGGCGGCGGCGTTTTCTTGCAGTTGCTGCCAGCTCTTCTAAAAGCCCAAGCGGATGGTCCGCAACGCTACTCATCCCTATGCCATCTGCCTCTTCAAGAATGGCAGCAGCTTCTCGTACGGCATCTTCCACAGCTGCACTCGTCGGGCGTCCCAGAATGTATGCCATGTCATCCAGCTTCTTGGTTTTTCCCGTACGCCCTCCTCCTCCCACGACAACGCTCGTCGCCGCAGCCAACGCTTTCTTCAGCAGTCGCACGCCTTCGATGCCACCTTCTCTAAAATCGGCGAATGAAAGCGTGCCCGCCGCTAACATCTCGAAAACGGCGTCCTGCATCGCTTCTATAAGCTTTTCAGGCGGCGTTTCCTGCAAAATTCGCTCCTTTAGCCCTCCCGGACCCACGAGCGCTTCGAGCGGCAGGTCCGGCGGCTCCTTCGCAACGGCGTCGCCGACGTGCGTGTGCGCATTCACGAACGCCGGTAACAGCACGCCATGAACGGCGGCGTCCACCTCTTCACCTCTTGAAACCTCTTTTATCACGCCCCTCCTCACATCCACTACCACGTAGCCCTCAATAACCTCGAAATCTTCATCGTAAAGCACGGTGCCTGCAAGCGTCAGCTCCTCACCCTCTCCGCTCATCGCTCGCAAATCTAACGGCATCGTCAAAAATCTTGTCGTGATCAAAAGCCAGCGGCGAGGGCTTGCTCCTGAAGACCCTCACGTCGGCGGCGTCGCTGCCCGCCCTCAGCTCGCCGCCGACAGCCTCCGCAAGGAACGCCACCGACACGAAATGCCCCCTCGGATCCCTGTCCGGCGCCGAATACACGCCCACCAGCCCCCGCAAAGTGACCTCCAAGCCCGTCTCCTCCCTCGCCTCCCTGAGGGCAGCAGCCTCTACGGTCTCGCCGTACTCCACAACGCCGCCCGGCAACGCCCAATAACCCTTGAACGGCTCCTTACCTCTTCTTACGAAAACGAAACCATCGTCCTTCTTGATAACCACGTCCACGGTCAGCACCGGCGACCTCCTCGCCATCATCGTCATTCCTATCCAAAGTGCGGCGACTTAAAGGCTTGCATGGTGAAGAACGACCGTCATCTGGAAATTTACCCTCAGCAGCATTAAATAGGCGTGCGGCGAAGGTAAATGGGGAGGTCAGCTTCTCTCGATAAATCGAGGAGCTTGCTCTCGGAGGTGCACGCCGTGCGGTCATCGAGCGATCAGGACGGCTGCCTCGCCCCTCACGGGCTGGAACACTGGCAAGCCACTCCAGCCCACGAGAACACAACATTATAAATAATTTCCGCAATTCCATAGTTAAACCATGGGCTTCCTTGGCGGTAGGAGTGTGATGCAATGCTAGGTTGGCTTGTTGGCATTTTGCTCGTCGTCGTGATATTACTGGCGGCTTCGATAAAAGTCGTGCGGGAGTACGAGCGTGGCGTGATCTTCCGCCTCGGCAGGCTCGTCGGCGCACGGGGTCCCGGACTCTTTCTGGTGATCCCGCTGTTTGAGAGCATGGTCAAGATAGATCTACGGACGAAGGTCTTCGACATCCCGCCGCAGGAGGTCATCACGAAGGACAACGTCACAACGAAGGTCAACGCCGTCGTCTACTACCGCGTCGTCGATCCCGAGAAGGCGATCACGCAGGTCGAAAACTACGACTACGCCACCGCCCAGATAGCCTTGACGACGCTGCGGAGCGTCGTCGGGCAGTCGGAGCTCGACGAGCTCCTCTCAGAACGAGATAAGCTGAACATGCAGCTCCAGAAAATAATAGACGAGGCGACGGACCCGTGGGGCATAAAGGTGTCGGCGGTCGAGATCAAGGACGTGGAGCTGCCCGCCGAGATGAGGCGGGCGATGGCGATGCAGGCGGAGGCGGAGCGCGAGCGGCGTGCGAGGATCATAGCGGCGGAGGGCGAGCTCCAAGCCTCGAAGAAGCTGGCGGAGGCGGCGAAAATCCTCAGCGAGTCCAAAGGCGCGATGTTCATCCGGATGCTGCAGACCATAAAAGAAACGACCGAGGAGAAAGCCTCGACGGTCATCATACCGTTCCCCGTGGAGTTCCTCGAGGCGCTGAGAAAGTAGCTGATGCGGATGCGGTGGTGAGGAAGAGCCCCCAGACTGAGGAGAACGCCCCCAGACGCCAGCATCTCTCCGAAGCCGCACTTAAATACTTCTGCGACGCAACTATCGTAGGGCTGTGGTGCGGTGAGGTGCGGTGCAGTGCGGTGCGGTGCAGTGCGGTCAACCACCTCTGGCGGGATGCTCCGATGATAGGGGCGGCTCGGCGTGGTGGGCGTCGGCTGCACCGTCGCAGGCGTCGCCCGCACGACCTAACAGCTCCGAGGAGCGAGAGCGAACACGCCGAGGCGTGCGGCGAACGCTCCGAAGCCGCAAGCCGCTCGTAAGCGGTTGACACGGTGGGCTTATGAAAAGATTTTTGGAGGTAAAAGAACGGAAGGAAGTTGAAACCCTGATATTGTCGTTCGCCAAGAAGGTACGAGCAATTGAAGAAATACCGCTCAGCGACGCCCTCGGCAGGGTTCTGGCGGAGGACGTGCGTTCCGGCGTCGACGTGCCGCCGTTCGACCGTGCGACGATGGATGGCTTTGCGGTCCGTGCCTCCGACACATTTTACGCCGATGAGGAGCAGCCTGCGGCTCTCAGGGTCGTGGGCGCTGCGCACGCCGGTGAGCCTCCAAAGCTCGAAGTGCGAAGCGGCGAGTGCGTCGAGATCGCAACGGGGGCGCCGATGCCGAAGGGCGCCGACGCCGTCGTCATGGTGGAGTTCACGGAGCTCGAAGGCGACGAGGTCCGGATCTACAAGGCGGTGGCGCCCGGCGAGAACGTGATGGCTGCCGGCTCCGACATAAAACGAGGCGAGCTCGTTTTAAAACGGGGGACGCCCCTCCGCCCTCGAGACTTGGGCGTGCTTGCGGCATGCGGCGTCTCCAAAATACGAGTTTTCAAAAAGCCGAGGGTTGCGGTGATCTCAACCGGAAACGAGCTTTTGGAGCCCGGTGAGCCGCTGAAGCCCGGAAAGATATACGACGTGAACTCGCAGACGCTCTGCGCAGCGATTTCGGAGAGCGGCGGCGCCCCCTCGTTCCTAGGCATACTCAGGGACGATCCGGACGAGATCCTCAAAGCCCTGCGACATGCCGTCGGAAAATATGAGGCGGTGGTCGTCTCCGGCGGGACGTCTGCGGGCGCCTCCGACATCATGTATGACGTCTTGGAGAAGCTCGGCGACGTTCTCGTGTACGGCGTGAACATAAAGCCGGGGAAGCCGTTCATCTTCGCCGTCGTTGACGACAAGCCGGTGTTCGGGCTGCCGGGCAACCCGACGTCGGCGCTGCTCACCTTCAGCCTTTTCGTCGCCCCTTTTTTGAGAGCGGTGGGCGGCTTACCCCCGCACGCCGGAGCGAAGCCCACGAAGGTAAGAGCGACCCTGTCCACACCCATATTCTCGGAGAAGGGCAGACATGAATACGTGTTCGTGAAGCTGGTTGAGAACGACGAAGGCGGCGTCACCGCAACGCCGCTCCTCAAGGGCTCCGGCGCAATAACGACACTTGCGAGCGCCGACGGCTACGTGCTCGTGGACGCGCAGACGGAAATCGTCGAAGCCGGCGAGGAGGTGGAGGTCACCCTCATTACAGAAAAGTTTATATAGAACCGCAGATCTAACCAGAAGTGGTGATGTGAATGGCGCAGCTCGGTGGTACTCCGATCCTCATACTCAAGGAGGGTAGCGAGCGGACGAGGGGCAGGGAGGCGCAGTCCCGCAACATACTGGCGGCGAAGACCATAGCGGCGGCGGTCCGCACGACGCTCGGGCCGAAGGGCATGGACAAGATGCTCGTCGATTCCATGGGCGACGTCGTCATCACGAACGACGGCGCTACGATCCTCAAGGAGATGGACATCGAGCATCCAGCCGCAAAGATGATGGTCGAGATCGCAAAGACGCAGGACGATGAGGTCGGCGACGGGACTACGACCGCCGTCGTCATCGCAGGCGAACTCCTCAAGGAGGCAGAGGAGCTGCTGGAGCAGGAGGTCCATCCAACGCTCATCGCTGCTGGCTACCGGCTTGCCTTGGACAAGGCTATTCAGATCCTAAACGACATCGCAATCGACCTCTCGCCGGAGGACGAGGAGACGCTGAAAAAGATAGCGATGACCGCGATGACCGGGAAGGGCGCGGAGGTCGCCCGTGATGTCCTTGCGGACCTTGCGGTGAAGGCGGTGAAGATGATCATCGAGGAGGGCGAGAAGAAGATCGACGCCGACAACATCAAGATCGTGAAGAAGATGGGCGCCGCCTCTGACGAGTCGCAGCTCATCCAAGGCATGATCATAGACAAGGAGCGGGTGCATCCAGGAATGCCGAAGCGTGTCGAGAACGCGAAGATCGCACTGATAAACTCCGCCCTCGAGATAGAGAAGACAGAAATCGACGCGAAAATAGAAATCACGTCGCCGGAGCAGATGAAGGCGTTCCTCGACGAGGAGGAGCGGATGCTGAAGGGCATGGTGGACAAGATCGCAGCGGCGGGCGCCAACGTCGTGTTCTGCCAGAAGGGTATCGATGACCTCGCACAGCATTACCTCGCAAAAGCGGGCATCCTCGCAGTTCGCAGGGTAAAAGAGAGTGACATGAAGAAGCTCGCAAGGGCGACCGGCGGACGCATCGTGACGAGTATCGAGGAGCTGAGTCCGGACGACCTCGGTGAGGCGGAGCTTGTCGAGGAGCGCAAAGTCGCGGGCGAGGAGATGATATTCATCGAAGGCTGCAAGAACCCGCGGGCAGTCTCGATCCTACTGCGAGGCGGCACCGAGCACGTTGTCGATGAGCTCGAACGTGGACTGAACGATGCGATCCGTGCGGTCGCCACGGCGCTCGAGGACCGCAAGTATGTAGCTGGCGGCGGCGCCCCAGAGACCGAAGTCGCGCTTCGCCTCCGCGAGTATGCGGCGACGGTCGGAGGGCGTGAGCAGCTCGCTATCGAAGCATTTGCACGCGCCGTCGAGATCATCCCAAGGTCGCTCGCCGAGAACGCCGGACTCGACCCCATAGACATGGTTGTTGCTCTCAGGGCGGCTCATGAGCGCGGCGAGAAGAACGCCGGACTCGACGTCTTCGAGGGCAAGGTCGTGGACATGAAGGAGGCGGGCGTCCTCGAGCCGCTTCGCGTGAAAACGCAGGCGCTCAGCTCCGCGACGGAGGCGGCGGTCATGATCCTCAGGATCGACGACGTCATCGCCGCCGCAAAGCTCGAAAAGGAGAAAGAGAAAGGCGGTAAGGGTCCTGAGTTCGGCAAGGAGGAAGAGGAGTCCTCTGAGTTCTAATTTCCTCATTTTTTGCCCTTTTTATTGTTGACATCTAGCAGCGCTACTCCTTCGCAAATTAATAAAAAGCAACGACAATCTGAAGCGATGCAAAGGAGAGAGGGCTGGGCGATTTGGGTCACCGGGCTTCCGGGTTGCGGCAAGACTGCCATCTCTAGAAAGGTGAAGGAACTTCTGAATGAAAGGGGAATAGACGTCAAAATTCTTGAACTTGACGAGATAAGAAGGTTTGTGACGCCGAATCCAACTTATTCCGATGAGGAGCGCGATATCGTCTACGCAGCGCTTGCATACATGGCAAAACTGCTCGTGGAGTGCGGCATGCCAGTGATAATAGATGCGACGGCGCACCGTCGCAAGTATAGAGAGCGCGCTCGTACGTTGATAAGCAGGTTTGCCGAGGTTTATGTGAAGTGTCCGTTGGAAGTCTGCATGCAGCGCGAGCGGCAGAGGCATGCGGAACACTCTCCATCTCGTATCTATGAAAAAGCTCAGCGCGGCGCTAGGGTCCCCGGTGTTGGCGTCCCTTATGAGGAACCGCTCGATCCTGAGGTCGTCGTCGAGAGCGACAAGCTGAGCGTTGCCGAAAGTGCGAGGAAAATCGTGGAGTTTATATTTTCGACTTTTGAAAGGTAGTTTAAAATGGAGAGCAGCCTAAAAGAGGAGCTTGACGCTTTTTTTAAGCCAGAAAGTATAGTGCTCGTCGGCTTTTCACGGAGCGTCGGCGCCATCAGCACGAACGTCCTCATAAATATAAAGTCGAGCGGATATGAGGGCGACGTCTTCGTCTGCAATAGGAACGTCGCCGCTGGCGAACGCATCTTCGGCGTCGAGAATTACCCCAAGGTCGGCCTGATACCAAAGAAGGTCGACTTGGCAATATTAACAGTGCCGCCGCACGTCTTGATAGAGGCCATCGAGGAGTGCGCCGCCGCCGGCGTGCGAGCGGCGATATGCATAACTTCTGGCTTCGGCGAGACCGGCGACGAAGGTAGGAAGAGGCAAGAGGAACTTGTACGAGTTGCGAGGCGTGGTGGGCTCCGCATTATAGGTCCGAACTGTAACGGGTTGTTCTCCGCAGAGGCAAAGCTCGCAGCCATGCTCGCACCTGTAAGACCGACGCCAGGAAGTGTCGGCGTCGTAACACAGGGCGGTACACCCGGCGTGATGATGGTAAACCTTTCAAAGAAGTATGCACCGATCGTCGGCTTCTCTAAATGTGTAAACTTAGGCGACACCGCCGACGTCCAGCCTCATGAAATTCTCGAATATTACGGGGAGGATCCATCAATAAAGGTGATTGCGTGCTATTTTGAGGGGTTGAGAGACGGTAGGAAATTCGTAGAGATCGCTGCTAGAATAACGCCAAAGAAACCTATTATTTTCTACAAGGCAGGCACTTCAGAAGCAGGGAAGCAGGCGGCGTCGAGTCACGTCGGCGCTCTCGCTGGCGACGAGCGCGTTTACGAGGCTGCGCTAAAGCAGGCGGGCGTGCTGCAGGTAAGCAATATAAACGACTTAGTAGATGCAACTGCCGCTCTTGTGACGCAACCGTTGCCTAAAGGCAGAAACGTCGGAATTTTAACGTTCGGCGGCGGTGGTGGCGTCATGGCGACCGACGAACTCGAGAGGCTCGGCTTGAAAGTCCCGCAGATAAGTAAGGAACTCGTTGAAACGTTTAACGAAATGCTCCCGCCGTACTGGTCGCACCGTAACCCTGTGGACATGACCGACGGCTTCGCCGACCTAAGAGTGCCTCCTAAGTGCGCAGAGCTGCTTTTAAAAGAGGATTATATCGACATGCTGCTCGTCATCGGCGTGGGCGTCCTTGAAGGCGTGGATGTCGGTGAGAATCTACCGCCGGAGTTGAAAAAGGTTGGCGAGAAGTTAAAAGCCCTGACGATAGGTTTTGAGTCGCATGTGGGAAAAGCGCTTCTCGGACTGCGTGAGCGCTACAAGAAGCCTATCATCGGCTGTATGATTTGTGGCGAGCGTGATGGCAGCATAAAAGCCTTTCAGAAAAGCGGCGTCCCCGTGTACGACTCGCCAGACAGGGCGGCACGTGCCCTCTGGGCGCTCTGGACGTATAAACAATTCGTTGACAGGCATAAAAACCAGAGCGGAACAAGAAATCTAAGGACGACAAGCCATGGAAAATAAAGAAATCTTCTCTAAGCATAGGAGGGTGTAGAGGAAAGAAAGTGAGGGAAAAAATTGTTGGGTTGTAACTTGTGTTTCTACCCGTTTTTTGCTATTTTTGCAGGTGAGAGACGAGGTCCTCGATGTTCTTCAGAACGTTGTCCAAGATTTTCCTTTCACCCTCACTGAGATTGGGCGACACTTGCAACCCTTTGAGGATGCCTACAGCTTCAATAACCTTGTTAACTTTCCCCGACAGCGCCTCCAGTCCTACTCTTTCCTTCTCTCTCCTCTTAGCCCTCTTGTGCTTTGCCCGCACGTGCTGAGCCAACTGCACTGGCTTCTCAAATGTCTCCCCGCAATACTTGCACTTGTATTTTGCTTCCATGCTCTATTCATATTCTCTACTTAAATATAAGCGTTTCTCTATCAGTTGAATTCAGTGCATCTGAACATGCTTTGCAGCTCGTAATACCTCATTTGTCAATACTGCTGTCTTGAGTAGCATGATGCGGTGATTACTAAAGCTCACCAATCTATAAACTATGGACGTCCGAGTGATTCTGGTTGAGCCGAAGCTTGAGGAAAACATAGGAGCGGTAGCGAGAGTCATGAAGAATTTTGGCTTTTCAGAGCTTTACCTCGTACGCCCGCGGAGCATCGGCAGAAAAGCCCTCACTGTCGCCTCGCATGCCGCCGATGTTGTCGAAAGCTGCGTCATCACCCCCTCCTTGGAGGAGGCTTTAAGAGGCTCCGACATTGCTATCGGCACAACTGCAAAGCTTGCAACCTCAGAAAGGAAACACCTAAGAGCATTCTTGACTCCTAGGGAGTTAAAGAACGTCTGTAGGGGCAAAGTCTCCATAGTTTTCGGTAGGGAAGACGTAGGGCTCCTCAACGAGGAGTTAAGGATGTGCGACGTCGTCGTGCACATCCCGACCGACCGGCGATATCCGGTGATGAACGTCTCGCATGCTGCTGCGGTGATACTCTACGAGCTTTATCTAGGGTCGAAGACGCAGAGGAAAAGGGAAAGGGGACACCTAGGGAAACCGGCGAGCTTCGAAGAGCGAGCGCAATTCTACGAACATCTCTTACAGTTCCTTGACAAAATACAATACGCTGAGCATAAAAAGGAAAGGGCGCTCTTGGTAGTGAAGAGAATATTTGGCAGGGCTGCTGTCACGAGTCGGGAGCTTAGAACCTTGAGAGGCATCTTGAGAAAAGCAATATGGTGCCTGAGTGGTGAGCATGCAGCTTGACATCGCAAGTGCGTGCTGGAATGAAAGCCGAAAGCTCCCTCACCGTGATTCGTCAATACGCTACCCATCGTATGTACCTCTCGCTTCCTGATGCCCTCACCCTGACGACCAACCTCGCTTAAAATGCAAAACTTTTTTTGCGAGAGTAAAGAAGAGGTTCTGATGCCCGCTCATGGCCATACACACCGTATACTGCGGGTAAACTTAACGAATAAGAAAGTGCGTGTCGAAGAACTAAATAAAGGAATATTGGACGCTTTTCTTGGGGGTCGAGGCGTCGCCACAAAGCTTTTGTACGAAGAGGTTCCTGTGGGCACCTCGCCACTTGATGAACGCAACAAGCTTATATTCATGACGGGTCCGCTGACGGGGACGGGGGTGCCGACCGCCGGGCGTTACGACGTCGTCGCGAAGTCGCCGCTCACATCGCTCTTCGGCGCGGCGAGCGGCGGCGGGCACTTCGGCGCCGAGCTCAAGTTCGCGGGCTACGACGGCGTCGTCGTCGAGGGCGTCGCCCCGAAGCCCGTGACCCTCGTCATCCGCGACGACGCCGTCGAGCTCAGAGATGCGACGCACCTCTGGGGTCTCCCCACGTCTGACGCCGAAAAGATTGTAAAGGAAGAGTTAAACGACTTTGAAGTGAAGGTGGCGTGCATCGGACCCGCCGGCGAGAACCTCGTACGCTTCGCCGCCATAATTTCGGAAAGGACACACGCTGCGGGGCGTTGCGGGCTCGGCGCCGTCATGGGCGCCAAAAAACTCAAAGCTATTGCAGTTAGCGGCTCTGGCGACGTCGGGGTCCATGACCCTGATGCTCTGAGGCAGGAAGTTTTGGAGCTGGTGAAGAGGAAAGACGTACTTTCCGCAGCATTAAGCGCCTATGGCAGTGCAGCTTTTATTTCATACGTCGCCAAAAGCGGTGCGTTCCCAACACATAACTTCAAAGCCCTGAGCTCCGATTTCAAGGACGGCTTCGACCTCAACGATATGAGCGAGGAGGTTATTTCCGAGAAGCTCGTCATAAAGAAGGATGCGTGCTTCTGCTGCCGGACTGGCTGTCGGCGGGCATCGAGGATTTCAAGCGGGAAGTACGAGGGCGAGCTCGGCAGCGGACCTGAGTACGAGAGCGTCGCCGCCTTCGCCCGCTGCGGCTGTTCCGACGTTGACATGCTGTTGAAGTTTCAAAACGTGTGTAACGAGCTTGGGCTGGATGTGGTGAGTGCAGGCTCCGCTGTGAGTTTTGCCATGGAGTGTTACGAGCACGGCATGCTAACGAAAGAGGACACGGACGGGCTCGAGCTGCGGTGGGGGGACGCCGACGCCGTCATCGCGCTCCTCGAGAAAATAGCAAGACGCGAGGGCATCGGAGACGTCCTCGCAGAGGGTGTACGCACGGCGGCGACGACCCTCAACGCAGAAAAGTATGCGATGCATGTTCATGGTCTTGAGATCCCAGGCTACGAGCCAAGAGCGTTGCAGGGTTATGCACTATCCCTCGTGACTTCAAATCGCGGTGCTGACGCCGTCTCTTCTATGGTAATGCTCGTGGATGCGGGGTTGAGCACGCCGCTGGTCCAAGATGTGAGTGCGCATGCGTCGGCTGACGCAAAAACTTCGCTGTTAAAGGAGCTGGAGGATTGGATGCAGGTTTTCGATTCCTTAATCATTTGTAAGTTTTTCGGGCTAAGTTTGAAGTTTGAGCAACTTACTAGGCTGATCGAGTTGGCTACGGGCTTGGAATTAGCATGGAGCGAACTGAAGATAATTGGCGAACGCATCTGGAATTTACAGCGCCTTTACAACCTAAGGGAGGCTGCCACCACGAAGGCGAACGCCAACGCTGCAGCGTTGCCGGAAAGATTTTTTGAGGAGCCCCTGCAGAGTGGTGCCGCCGCAGGCAATGCTCTAAGGCGGGAGGAGTTCGAAATGAAGCT
>JAPHEE010000015.1:9146-11454 GCA_029259545.1 Candidatus Alkanophaga volatiphilum | reverse complement strand
ATGATTAGTTTTAAGAAGTATTTGGAAACATTTCCGTAAAATTAATCTCTTCTTGATACGACACTAAAACGGGTGAGGAGTTTGTCAGAGAATTCGATACTCGAAAATTCGGTGGTTTATGAGTATTTGAAAAAGAAGGTGGGCGAGGAGGGGATATTGGTAATAAAAAGTTTCCTCGATAAGGAAGAGACTACGGACGAAGAAATAGCTAAGGTTACGGACTTGAAACTTAACATAGTCCGTCGAATACTTTACATTTTGTACGAGAGTCGAATTGCTGAATATAAAAGGTTAAAAGATAAGGAAAGCGGCTGGATGACCTACCTCTGGAGCATAAACCACAAGAATATAGAAGCTGCAATCGAAAACGAGGCAAAAAGGCTCATACGCAACTTAGAGGCACGGTTAAAATTCGAGCGCGAAAACATGTTCTACGTATGCTCTTGCGGCGAGAAGGCGGACTTCACACAAGCTTTAGAGCAGAACTTCAAGTGCAGTGTGTGTGGAAGCCCCTTGACGTATCAGGACAGTTCCACTATAATAAAAGCGATAGAGAGGCGAATTTCTGAAGTAGAAGATCCGTAACTTGCTTGATGCGGCACGTTAGGCGAGGGGCAGTGCAGGCGCGTGCTGGCGTACCCTTGATGGAGTCATGCGCGCCTCGGGCTTGCCGGCGCTGATCCGAGCTCGCATGTCGAAGGAGACGGACCGTCTAATAACGAGAACAAAGAAAAATAAGTTATCAAGAGGAAGTGACCGCCTCCCCTCACTGAAAGGGCATTCTGAGGGGGTTTCCAGTTCATCCTCGCCTTGCCCGGCGGCGCCCTCAGCCTTGCGGGCAGAGGTTGCGGTGTCGGGGCTTCACTTCGGCGCCCGACCCAACCCGCACTGCGAGCAACGCATAATACACGCCCCTTTATAAATAATCCCCGCCCGCCTCCCCTGCTGCACCTTTGAATGGGCAGCAACAATATTCTTAAAACAAAAAGACAGAGGGTTAAAGCAATGGATGCATCGGAATTCTTCTTAGAGGAGCGTCCGCCGCCACCCATATCATCGCTTGAAATCCGGACGCAGCGCAAAATCTTAGAAATCTTGAGAATCTTGAAAGAGAGGAGTGGGGATGTCATCGGCGCGAGGGTGCTGGCTGAAGAGCTGCGACAGCGCGGCTTCTATGTGAGCGAGCGGACCGTCCGCTACTATCTGAAACTCTTAGACAGAATGGGATTCACAGCGAAAAGAGGCTACTCCGGCAGGACGATAACCGCTGAAGGACTCAAGGAGCTAGAGGAGGGCTTCGTGTGCGAGAGGCTCGGACAGCCGCTGAAAACACTTGAACATCTGATCTGCAATGCCTCGTTCGATCCGAAAAGGCGGGAAGGTAGTGTCGTCGCTCTTTTCTTCCGCATTAAAGAGAGCTACTTGGAACGGGCATTAGCAGTAATGAAGGAAGTAGCTCCTTTTTCTTTTTCCCCGTATGTGAGAACAAACATCGAAAATGGAGTCGCTTACATCGCCACGCCCTGTAACGTCACACTTGACGCTCTTTTCATCAGAGCTGGCGTGCTTTCCAAGCTACGATATTGTGGCGTCCTGCGGCTCGGTGGCAGCGGCGGCGATCGCGGTAGAAAACGTTACGAGCTCGTAGATGCGATATTTTATGAAAAAACAACCTTGGATCCGGTGAAAGTTTTCGTGAAGCGTAGGATGACGGCGGTCTGCGAAGCGGCAAGGAACAACAAAGGCACAATATTGGTGAGCTGTAGGGAGGTGCCTGCGGCTGCGAAAGACCGTGTGAGGGCCGTTTTTGAAGACGTCTGCTCAGCGGGGTTAGGAAATTTGTTGTTTTTTGAGCGAAAAACAGCAAGCGGCGTACTACAGGTTTTAATTCCTGACGGCGCCAACATGCTCGCAGCGGTTGAGGAGTGTGGAATTGAGACTTTTGGCATGCATTATGGCTTGCTGATGTTCGATGAGCTGGACGCCCTTCATGATGCTGTCTAAAATATTTGAAGGCAGGATTTCAGAAGTCATCGCAACGACGGAATCTCGGGACGGAAGAGTGAATGCCGCACCTCTTGGCATAATAAAGGAAAATGGCTACTACGTCAAGATTTTCAAGTCAAAGACGCTTGAGAATGTGAGGCAGATGGGAAGACTTGCTGCTAACATCACTGATGATCCCATACTTTTTGTGATGACGGCGCTCGGCAACTTGGAGCCACGGCATTTCAGCCGCTTTCGTGGTTTCCCCGTATTGCGGGCGGCGAATGCTTGGATTTTGTTCGAATGCAGCGTTTCGAGCGAG
>JAPHEE010000015.1:0-8900 GCA_029259545.1 Candidatus Alkanophaga volatiphilum | reverse complement strand
GCCCCAGTGTGGTAGTGGATATCCCTTGGGCCTGCGGAGCCCAAGACCCGGGTTCGAGTCCCGGCTGGGGCTTCCTTCTTCATCACACTCCCGCCGCCAAGAAGCTCAGAACTTTAGTGGGAGGAATTGGCGGAAGATATTTTATTTTCAACCATTTTGTTGATGGGCAGGAGCGGCATCCCGCTTCCAGTCCGTCAGCCATCCTGATCGATGAAGCGGGACGGCTCCCGTGACGAGGGCAAGCTCCCGCCCCTTAGACGGGAGAAGCTGACAATCATCGGCACAAAAGTTTTTGAATTCATGTGCTGATATTTAAAACGATGAAAAATTCTTTTTCAGACCCTTTCAAGCAATAATGCCCTTTCCAAAAAGGCTTATTTCCCATTTCCAAAGATTTACAGTTGGATATTATCAACGCGCCTTCTGATGGCGGCTCGGCGCGCGGGTGCAGACGTGGCGCTTAATGAGGAAGCCGTGAGGCATCATGAACGTAATGATAAAGCCCAGGAGATTTTGCTGCCGGAGAAGCTGGAGGATCTGAGCTTGGAATTAGAGCAGAAGCTGAATATTTCGAGCAAAGAGGTGAGATCGGAGCTTTCTAAAGCTGCAGATAATTTAGACGCGGTGCTTGAGAGACTTAAGCACAAACTAAGTGAAGAGCTTTGCAGTTTCAAAGGCATCCCCGGCTACAAGGAGGTTGAAAGATATTGGGTTAACGAGCCTTATTCCTTCGTGGTCATCCTGTATAATGAAGATAAGAACGACTACTTGTATTACGTTGTAGAGCCGGAGTTGAGCCCGCTCGAAAAGTTCCTCCTCGCCGAGATAAAGAGCAAAGTGAAGAGCGCTTTGCTTTTCACGAAGATTGAAGGCGCTGATAAGGAGGAAATACTCAAGAACAAGATAGATGAAGTGCTCCGCGACTACGGCATCGAGCTTGATAACAGGACGTACCGCAAGATCGTCTATTACATAATCAGGGACTTCTTGCGATTTGGAAAGATAGACGTGCTCATGAACGATCCTTACGTCGAGGATATTTCTTGCGACGGCTGGGACACGCCGGTCTTCATATACCATTGGGAATACGGGAACATCCGCACTAATATAAAGTTCAGCAGGCGGGAGCTGGACTCTTTCGTGATAAAGCTCGCGCAGCGTGGCGGCAAGCACATCTCGACATCGGATCCGATGGTGGATGTCGCCCTCGAAGATGGCTCCCGCGCGCAGCTTACCCTTGGCATGGATGTCACGACCCGTGGCAGTACTTTCACGATCCGCCGCTTCAGAGAGATTCTGATAACGCCCGTGGACTTAATACGCTGGAAAACTTTCTCGTTGGAGTCTATGGTTTACCTCTGGATATGCGCCGAAAACAACAAGAGCATGCTCTTCGTCGGCGGCACTGCTTCCGGGAAGACGACATCTCTGAACGCCGTCGCGCTCTTCATTCCAATAAACGCAAAGGTCGTTACGATCGAAGACACGAGAGAGGTGAAGTTGCCGCACCCGAACTGGATCCCGGCGGTCACGAGGGACGTCTTCATGGCGCAGGAGCGTGGCAAGATAGACATGTACGACCTGCTGAAGGCAGCGTTGCGGCAGCGTCCTGAGTACATAATTGTCGGCGAGGTCAGGGGTAGGGAGGCGCAGACTTTATTTCAAGCAATGAGTACCGGGCACACGACGTTCTCGACGTTCCACGCCGACAGCGTCGACGCCGCCATACACCGGCTTGAATACCCGCCGCTGAGCGTGCCTCGCTCGATGATCGAGGCGCTCGACG
Source organism: Candidatus Alkanophaga volatiphilum (assembly GCA_029259545.1). GTDB lineage: Archaea > Halobacteriota > Syntropharchaeia > Alkanophagales > B39-G2 > Alkanophaga > Alkanophaga volatiphilum. The sequence continues at coordinate 7,114 of JAPHEE010000015.1, read as the reverse complement.
TGGTGAGCGTGCAGGCGCAGACTTTCGTCGGCGGGCGTCGCGTCCGCAGAAACCTCGAAATCGTGGAAATCCTTGAGATAGACCCGACGACGAGGAACATAAAGACGCAGACGGTCTTCAGCTGGGATCCGCTCACCGACAGCTTCTCCTTCATGCTGCCTAGCCTTTCGGCGTCCAAATGCCTAAGGGACATAGCGAGGTTCAGAGCTTGGACCGAGGAGCGGCTGGAGGAGGAGTTCAGGCGGCGGAAGGCGCTGCTCGAATACATGGTGAAGACGGGCGTGAGCCCCGAGGAGTTCATATCTGTAGTGCACTCGTATCATGCAAAACCCGAAAAGACGCTGCGGAGGCTGAAAATAAAATGGTAGAAACTCGGACGAAGACAAAGGTCGAGAAGCTGGCTTACTCTCTCATCGGAAGACGCCTGAAGCTCCGTGAGAAGAAGGAGAAGTATGAAGAGTTCGAGAAGTGGCTCAAGAGCGCGAGGATGCCCGTGTCTTATGACATGTACATCTCTACTGCCATTTTTTTCTCCATAATCTCGGGTTTCGTTGGTATATTCATCGGCTTTTTGTTCTCACAATTTGTGATAAGAGTGCGACCCGCGATAAAGTACCCGCAGGTGCCGCCGCTGCTCGTGCAGCACGGCGAATTCGTCGTTACGTTCGTGCTCTCTATAATCGTGGCGGCGGTGGCCGGCGGCATCGTCTACGCCCTCTTCTATTCGTATCCGAAAATAAAAGCTGATGAGCGGCGGCGAGAGATAAACAGGATGCTACCACACGCCATTAATTTCATGTACGCATTGAGCAGGGGCAATGCGAACATCATCGAGATCATAAAGTCTTTGGCGAAGCACGAAGAGACGTACGGGGAGGTCGCCAAGGAGTTCCAGTTTGTCGTCCGCAACATGGAGTTCTTCGGACTCGACTTAAGGAGCGCACTCCTCGAACTTCAAGAGACAACACCCTCCGACGCCCTCAAAGAGTTCATAAGCGGATTGCTAACTACCATAGATAGCGGCGGCGACATCGCGCTCTTCCTCGCTGAGAAGAGCGAGCAGCACAGGGAGAAGGCGAGGATCGAGCAGAAGGGCTTTCTGGAGACGCTGAGCCTCCTTGCGGAGACCTACGTGACGGTGATCGTGGCGATGCCGCTGTTCATGCTCATAGTCGAGGTCATCATGCTCGCAATGGGCACCGGCAGCATGAGGATGGTATATAGTATTGCATACCTGATGCTACCCGTGGGCTCTGCGATGTTCATAGCGATAATCCACATGATAACGCCCTCGGATGTCAAAAGGGTCCCGATATTGAAGGAGGAGCATTTTGAGGAAAGTGACGTGCGCCTGTCTGAAGAGGACAAGAGGAGCGAGGTCTACAAAAGGTACATGCGGGCTAAGAGGTGGCACGCCTTCAGAGAAGCTCTGAAGAACCCTGTGAGGAGCATGAGAGAAAACCCGTTGAACACCCTCTATCTAACCGTGCCCATAGCCCTAGCCTACGTTATATTTTCGGCTAGCACGTCCGCAATCATACCTGCAATTTTCATAGTGTTCTTACCCCTCTCGATATTTCACGAGATGAAAAGAAGGTACGAGAACAAGATAAAAAAGCAGACGCCCGACTTCCTTAAGGAGCTGGCGGGCACCACAGCCACGGGCGCAACTCTTCAGCAGTCCATAGACATCATATCAAAGGCGGGAAGTGGGGGCATTTACAAGGAGGTGGAGCGGATGAAGCGGGACATCGAATGGGGCACTGAGATCGTGGATGCGTTTGCGAGGTTTGCGAACAGGATAAAGGTGGCGTCGCTTTCGAGGGTCGTGACCCTCCTCATGGAGACCATAAAAATCGGCGGCGACATCACAGAGGCGCTATACCTCTCCGCTAAGGACTCCGACATCGAGCGCACGCTCAGTAAGGAGCGCATGGTGAACATGCTCATCTACGTCATCATAATATACATAGCGTTCTTCGTGTTCATCGGCATCATCTACATGCTTTTCAAGGATTTGCTGCCGGCACTCCTCGAAACGGGCGTGACCAGCACCGTGGGGGGTGTATTTCAGAGGGCGGCGATCAGCAGGGAAGAGATCACGAGCGTACTGACGCAGGCGACGACGCTGCAGGCGATCTTCGCAGGGCTGATGGCGGGGCAGATGGGCGAGGGGGACATCCTCGCAGGGCTCAAACATTCTTTAATAATGCTCGTGATAGTATGGGTGATGTTCACATTCTTCATCTGAGCTGAGCCATGAAAGTAAGACCGACGGGCATAGAGATATTGGATAAGTTGATAGGGGGCTTCCCAGCGAGCTCATTAGTCTACTTATCCGGCGACCCGAGAGCGATGCCCGAAATCATTTTGTATCAGCTTTGCGAAACCGGCGAGACCTACTACTTCGCCACGGAGAGAGATCCAAAATACATAAAGGACGAAATGGAGAGGCTGGGCTTCGACGCAGAAGATGTGCGATTCGTGGACGTTTACAATGTCAGGAATGAAGAATACGAAGTCATTTCGCTCGTGAGTTCCGAGCTACGGGATGCGAGAGGCGGCGTGAACATAATAATGGACACTTTCGCATTCTTCACGAGATTACACGGATACAGGGCGCTTTTTGGCATCTTATACGAGACTACCAAGGAGAAGGAGGCGTTGTGTGTGCTCTACGTGCCGAAGGGCATGTGCGACGAGAGCGTCGAAGCCGAGCTCATGAGCGTCTGCGATGTCATCTTCGACGTGGAGGCGGAAAGAGCTGGGGATAAGATAGTGAACAAGCTTTCGGTACCGAAGATAAGGGGGCTGCCGCCACTCTCTCAGTTCGTCAGGTACAAAATCACTAAGGAGGGCGTGGAAATAGACACGTCGAGGGACATCGTGTAGGACAAAGTTTAAAAACGAGTATGATACATGTTAGAACGGGCGGGGGTTGCCGAGCCAGGTCAAAGGCGGGAGACTCAAGGCTCAGGTGTGGGAAATCTCCTCCCGCAGGGGTTCGCAGGTTCGAATCCTGCCCCCCGCATCCGATTATACTAAAAGGCTTAGAGGATAGAGCATGGGGTCAAGAGGGGCTTATCTTGACCTCGAAGAGTTGCTTGACAGATATCTCACCAAGGATGACCTAAAGCAGATCGCTGAAGAATACGACTTTGCCGAAGGGTGGGAGTAAAAGGGAGCTAGTAGCAAGAATTGCATCGGAAGTTCCTCATGAGGACTTACTTCACTGCTTTCATGTTGAAGACCTTAAGGAGATACTTAGAGAGCACGGGCTCTTCAATCTCAGCAGGAAGGAGTTTTCTCGGCGCTTGAATTAAAGGAGGGAAAGATTTAACAGAAAAAGCAGAAAAGTAGGTGGGGGGATATAGTGGTGGGTCTGCGCAAGAGAGCCACAGCTGTTGTAATAAAGGATGGCAAAGTCTTATTGGTTAGAGATAAAGGTAAGCACAACTTTTCATTACCTGGTGGTGAAATACATAAAGGTGAGCCTACATTGGGCGCTGCTATACGGGAATTATATGAAGAAACGGGGCTAAGAGCGACAAAAGCCATTCGTTTGCGAGATTGTGATTATAAAGGCTCAAAGAATGAACATAGAGTTTGCTTAATCGAAGCGAATGGTGAAATCAGGCTGAAGCGTGATGAGATCGACAGATTTGTATGGTGGGATATGAAGCAACCTCTCCCAGTTTATCCTCATGTGCGATATATACTGAGTAAAGTCAGAGAAAAAATAAAGTCCAATGACTCTCCGTGATCCCCTCCAAGAGCGATAACACAAGTCTTGATAGAAACGAAGCCATTTTGTTTTGCCACGATCCTGAGAGGAAGATCAAGCAACGGATACGCACGTGCCGGGAGTGATTCAGTAAAAAGACTTCAAAGCTTCACAACTTCCAGCCATTTCTTCCCATAATCCAGCTCTTTCAAAACGTCCTTCGCCTCTTCTCGCCTCTCCTGATGCTCTTTCAGGAAAGAAAGCATAAGCTCTGCCGCCGCCTTCTTGCAAGCTGCGCAGGTGCGACGTCCTGAGATGCACTCCTCGTAGACTTCAGCTACGTGCCGGTCGTCCTCGATGAGGTGGAACATCAGAAGCTCGTAAACTATGCACTCCTCGGGAACGCCGCCAAGCTTCCGCTGCTCTTCCAGAGTCGCCCGCCCGCCGGTCTTTGCGTTCATCACCTTCGCAGCTGCCTCTTCCGGCGGCTCCGTCAGCGCTATGTAGCTTTCAGGCTTCGACGACGACATCTTCCCGCCGCCGAGCCCGCGCATGAAGCGGTGGAACGTCGCTGCCGGCGGGTAAAAGCCGTAGCCGCCGAGCTCAATTTCTGCTTCCCTGACTACCCGCTCCACTTCTTCAAAAGGCTCGCCGTAAACGTCAACATGCATCTCGTAAGCCCGCTTCTCGCCGCCGAGCCTGCTCGAAACCTCCTTGAGTGCGGAGGCGGCGTCCCTCGTCTTCGCCCTGACCCTTACGCATTCGTATTCGTCCTTCTCTCTCTTAACGAGTTCGACGGTAAAGAGCCGCGCTCTTGAGGCTATGTCCCTCGTCAGCCGTATGTGCGGGTCTTGATCGAAGCCGACCGGTATGACTGTCGGCTTCGGTCCGCCGAAGGCGGCGAGCTGCGGTTGTAGAATGTCAGCGCTTTGCATGAGCACGCTGACGCACTTCGAGACGTTGACGTCGCCGGAGAAGCCGTAAACTGCACTCATCTCCCCAATGTTCACCTCGCAACCCAGCTCGAAGGCGAGGTCGTGCAGCATCCTGTTTTCGGACTGGAAGTAGATGAAGCCTCTGTGCGGGTCGAAGCCGAGGGCGATCAGGCTGAGAACGTACTCGGAGACGCCGATCTCCTTGCACTCACGCCACGAGATGCCGCGGACGGCGTGCGCCTCCATGTCGGCGATGCTGACGAACGCCGCAGCACCCATCCGCTGGTGCCAGATGATCTCGTCCATGACCATCTTCCCGCCGAGGTGCAGCTTTCCGGAGGGCATGAAGCCGCTCATCACCGCGAACGGGCGGCGACGCTCCATCGCATCCAAAATGAGCTCGTAGTCTCGGTGTCCCATGATGATGCGGCGCCGCATGTAAAGGTGCGGCTCCTTGACCCGCGGTAAAAGCTCCTCAAACCTCGAAATTCCGAACTCCGTGAACACCTTCGAATAATCGATGACGGTCGAGCCCCAAGGGTCGAGCCTCGGCTGCTCTCGCCCCGGCTCTGGCTGCGGCTCCGGCATGCTCACCCCCTCACCACCTTTATCTCGTACTCGTGAATGACGGGATTTGCGAGCAGTCGTTTGCACATTTCCTCAGCCTGCCTTATTGCTTCCGCTTCGTCATCACAGTCCATTTCTATCCTGAAGGTCTTCATCACACCCACCGATCGCACGTTCCTGAAGCCCAACAGCATGAGCGCCTTCTTCGTGTTCTCCCCCTCTGGGTCCGTAACCCCCCTTTTCAATTTTATCGTCACGTCCACGAGCATCTTCTTTTACTTTCCTCGTAAACCTAATAGGGGGTTGCCTTGTTCAAGAATATCATACTTGAGAAGAAGGAGGGCGTTGTCAAAATAACAATAAACCGCCCGGAGGCGAGGAACGCCCTCGACATCGAGACGAGGAAAGAGTTACTTGCGGCGCTCGACGACGTCGAGCGTGATGAGAGCGTACGGGTCGTTGTCATCACGGGCGCCGGCGAGAAGACGTTCGTCTCCGGCGCAGACATAAAGATGCTGTCAGAAATGGACTTCAGACAAATTATGGAGTTTTCAGAGTCGCCACTTGGCGCCAGACGCTCTACAAGCGTATTGAGGAATTCAGCAAGCCTGTGATCGCGGCGATAAACGGTTTATGCCTGGGTGGCGGCTTGGAGCTGGCGATGGCGTGCGACATCAGGATAGCGGCGGAAAATGCGAAGTTCGGGCAGCCCGAGGTGAATCTAGGCATAATGCCGGGCGCCGGCGGCACGCAACGCCTCCCCCGCCTCGTCGGTCCGGGGATGGCGAAGCTGCTTTGCTTCACCGGCGATATCATAGATGCGAAGGAGGCGGAACGCATTGGGCTCGTCGAGCGGGTCGTGCCGCTTGAGAAGCTCGAAGAGGAAACGATGAAAATCGCAAAGACGCTGGCGAGCAAAAGCCCGCTGACGCTGCGCCTCATAAAGCGTGCGATCAACATGGCGATGAACACGCCGCTCGACGCCGGGCTGCGGTTCGAGTCGCACGCCCTCGGCATCTGCTTCGCTTCCGAGGACAAAGCTGAGGGCATGAGAGCATTCCTCGAAAAGCGGAAGCCCGAATTTAGGGGGAGGTGAGCGTGTGAGGATCGAGAAGATAGCCGTCATAGGTTTTGGGGTGATGGGGCGTGAAATTACGAGGCTCTGCGCACAGCACGGCTTCAAGGTCGTCGCTCGTGACATCAGCGACCGGGTGCTGGGCTCGAAAGGGCTGTCGAAAAGGGCAAGCCACGAAAGACGGAGCGGAGGCGGCGCTCAACGCATCGGAATGACGACCGACCTGAAATTGTGTCCGGAGCACACGACCCTAACGTCGAACAACGTCGCCGCTGCCCATAACCCAGATTGCGGGCGACCAAGCGTCCAGAGAATGCCATCGGCATGCCCTTCTTCCAGCCCGTCACCGTGATGAGATTGCTTGAAATCATTAGAGGACTTTTAACGTCCGATGGAACTCTCGAAACCTCGAAGGAGCTGGGAGAAAAGCTCGAGCGTGTGATTGCCGTCGTCAAGGACTTGGGCACGGGATTCCCATCGATCAGGCTCAGCCACCCTGTTCGTGGAGGCGATGAAAATCGTGGAGGGGGGCGTCGCAACCCCGAAGGACGTGGACATACCCTGAAATCGAGTTGCGGACGAGGGTCTGAGAGGAAACGTACAGGCTGACCGGCGACCCGAAATGGCGGACGCCGCCGCTCGTGCGGCAGCTCGCCGCCCAGCTCCGGCTTCAAAGGCGACCCGAAACGCCGGAAGGGCAGCCGTGGCGGCTTCTACAAGATTTGACGCCAGAGTGCCCAAGCTTCAGCTTGGGGGTGAATGGCGTCATATTTATATTCTAGTAATTATGACGTGCGTGGGTGGCCCCCGCAT
>JAPHEE010000014.1 GCA_029259545.1 Candidatus Alkanophaga volatiphilum | reverse complement strand
CGAGCACTTCCTCCGCTCCTTCGTCACGCACGCTAGGATCACGGCGCACATCCGGGCGGAAGGGGAAAACGACCATCATAAAATTGAAGCCATCTTCAAAGCTCTAGCCGTCGCACTGCGTGAGGCGGTTTCCTCCCCCTATGGCAGCCAGCATTAAGCTCGTCTTAGTCTCCTGTAGCTGTCCTCCCAGCTTCAGCCCTAGTGCAGCCCTCAAAGGGCGGCACCGGAAACGTCACATCGCTCATCGAACCTCAATTTTTGCTTAGCCGAGAAATCCACACGCTCATGAGCCCATCGTCCACGCTCAGCTTGATGCCATGAAGCTAGTGTCAGACGGCGGACGCCGCCGCTCTGAGAAAATCACGCCGCCGCAGCGTCTTGACCCTTGGGGGCGTGGGCGCCGTGAGGAGCCGAGGCACGCTCAGCTCGCCGGTCGCAACCATCACGACCTCCCTGACCAAGATTTCGGCGTCCCCGTCGCCTCCTAGGATCACGTTCGGGCAATAGTCGTTGACGTATACGTAGAACTTCCGCCCTTTGTACTGGTAGAGCGCACGATCGCTCCCCCGCCTGTGCACCGAGAACGGGAAGATCTTACAGGTTATGGGCTTAAGAGCCCCTTGGAGCGAGCAGAGCTCCCCCTGTAGGAACGGGCACCTCCCTCCTATCTTCCTGATGTAGAACTTGCCGTCTCTGCACTCGACGAAGCCGGTTCTCATGAGCTTCAGAGCCTCGTACGCCGTCAGCTTCGGGCGGAAGTCGAAACAGCACCTGCCGCAGCGCCCGCACTCCCACCAGCGGACGTCCCTCCAAGGGACGAGCATCATTATAAGTAGAACAAGAGTTGATGAATCCCTGAGCCCAAGATCATTCTACAGCCACACCTTAGCCTCTATCAGTCCGAGCTGCTTGAGCTTCGCATAAGCCCGTCTTAGTATGCGTCGAATCGCTCCTCTCCGGCTGAGCCCTCCGAGCCTCATGGCAGCGGCTCTTATGCTCCGCTCTTCCAGTAAAAGTTCGAGCAGCTTCCGATCAGAGTTGGAGTCCAGAACGTCGTGCTGAAGGGCGAGCCTCGCAACCTCCATCGGATCGTTTCCCTCAAGCGGGAGGTCTGCCGACCGCACAGGACGCTTGGAACGCTCCAGAAGCTCTAACTCGATGACCGCCACGCTGTCCGAGAGACGAATGCCCCCGTAATGCCTGTTAAGGGCTTTAATGAGTTCGCTCTTGCTCCTGAATCCGTCCTTCTCAGCGTCCTCCTGCGTCAGCTCGCAGACCCTCTTCACGCTGACCGCCGTTATCCGGGCTTTCCCCACGTACTCGCCGCCGCAATGTATCATGACGAGCTGCCCCGGCTCGTACTTTTCCCTCTTGAGGAGGCGGATCGTGCACAGCTTCCGACCTGAGTGCAGTTTGCTCTTGTATCTTCCGTCGAAGTGCAGGTGTTTCGTCCGCCGCATCGAAGTCGTGACGCCGGCGCTCCCATCCATACCCATGACGACCGGTCCGATCCGAGCGCAGCAGAGCATGCGACAAGCCACGGGCGTACTGAGGCGATGGGCGATACGGGGTGAAGCGGCGCCGCAGCATGCGGGGGGAGGGATTTGAACCCTCGAACCCCTACGGGACGGGACCCTGAATCCCGCGCCTTTGGCCTGACTCGGCAACCCCCGCTTAAAACTGACTTAGCGTGAGTTGTCTTAAAATGCACACTTCACCTGGAATCTCGATGGGATAGCGTCCGGTGAGGCATCCCAGACACAAGCTGCGGGCGGGCAGCCCGATGGCATCTATAAGCCCTTCGATGCTCAAGTAGCCGAGCGTATCAGCTTCTATGAGCCTGCATATCTCATCGACGTCGTGGTTTGCGGCGATCAGCTCCTCCCTCGTGGACATGTTGATGCCCATGTAGCACGGCGCTATTATCGGCGGGCTGCCGATCCTGAAGTGCACCTCTCTGGCGCCGCCTCGCCTTATGTAGTTGACGATCCTTCTTGAGGTCGTCCCCCGGACGATGCTGTCGTCCACGACGACGACCCGCCTGTCCTCGACGTTTTTCCGGACGACGTTCAACTTGAGCCGCACCGCAACATCTCTCATTCGCTGCTCCGGCATGATGAACGTGCGTCCCACGTAACGGTTCTTGATGAAGCCCTCCATGTAGGGGATGCCGGAGCGTCGAGCATAACCGATGGCGAACGTCACGCCGGAGTCCGGGACCGGCGTCACCATATCGGCTTCGATCGGATGTTCCTCAGCGAGCCGCTCCCCTATTTTGAGTCGTACGTCGTAAACGAGGCGCCCGTCGAGTACGGAGTCCGCCCTCGCGAAGTATATGTATTCGAAGACGCAGTGCGCCGTGTTGCTCGCCTTGTAGAGGCGATGCCTCTCTAGCAGCTCTCCATCTTTGAAAATCACTACCTCTCCCGGCTTCACGTCTTGGAGAAACCGCCCGCCCAGAACGTCGATGGCGGCGGTCTCGGAGGCGACGATGTAACCGCTGTCGAGCTCGCCGATGCAGAGCGGTCTGAAGCCCAGGGGGTCCCGCACCGCCACGAGAGCATCATTAACAAGCATGACGAGGGAATAAGAGCCTCGAAGCCTTAGCATTATCTCCTTTATTGCTGTCAGCAGGTCGTGCCGCATCAGCTCTTTCACGAGGAGTTGTGCGATGACCTCAGAATCGCAGTCCGTATGGAACACACGACCTTCACGCTCGAGTTCCCGCCGCAGCTCCTGCGTGTTCACGAGGTTCCCGTTATGGGCGATCGCGATGCTCCCGCCCTTGAAGTCGAGGACGAGCGGCTGCGCATTTTCTATTCTCGAAGCGCCAGTCGTCGAGTAACGGACGTGCCCTATACCGGCGTTCCCCCGCAGCAGCTCAAGCTTCTTCTCGTCAAAGACCTCGTAAACGAGCCCCATGCCCTTCAGGACGTTGATCTCTCCGTTTTCGCAGACGGCAATCCCCGCAGACTCCTGACCGCGGTGCTGCAGCGCGTAGAGCCCGTAATAGATGGGTAGGGAGGAATTCCCCTCGCTGAGCGAAATGCCCACGATGCCACAACACTCCCGCATCGCTCCTGCCTCGATCATAGTCCCCAATACTCCCTTTGTATTCTTTTTATCTCCGCAACCCTATTTCTGACCGCCGCCCTCGCCTCAGCCTCCGGAACGCCGCCCCCCTCAAACTCGTCACGCAGAGCCTCCAGCACATACTGCACGGACTCCGCAAGGGCGTTCAGCGAGTAACCGCCTTCGAGCGATACGACAATCCTGCCGCCGCCCCCAACCGCACTCTTTATAACTTCAGTGAGGACGCCGAACGTCCTTGAGGACAGCCGCATGCCCGCAAGAGGGTCCGAAGCGTGCGGGTCGAAGCCGGCTGAGATCAGCACGAACTCCGGGCGGAACTCCGCCGCTATCGGCGCTAACACCTCCTTGAACACGTAGATGTAGTCGGGGTCGCCGCATCCCGCAGGCAGCGGCACGTTGACCGTGAAGCCCCGCCCGTCGCCGCTGCCGACCTCGTCGAGCCAGCCCGTGCCCGGATAATATGGGTATTGGTGCGTCGAGAAGTAAAGGACGCTCGCATCCTCATAAAAAGCGTTTTGCGTGCCGTTTCCGTGGTGCACGTCCCAGTCCACAATTAGGATGCGCCTGAGTCCTCGCCGTTTAAGATGTTCGGCGGCGATCGCCACGTTGTTAAATATGCAGAAGCCCATGCCCCGGCTGCGTTCGGCATGATGTCCTGGGGGTCTTACCGCGGCGAATACGCTCTTTAAGTTGCCATTAAGAACCTCTTCGACCGCCTTTATGACGCCACCAGCAGCGAGCAGCGCTACCTCATACGAAGCCGCAGAAACTGGTGTATCTGGGTCGAGCATTCCGCCGCCTCGCTCGCACACCTCCCGCACGCTCTCGATATAGGAGCGCTCGTGAACGTATTCTATCTGCTCTAAAGCCGCAGGCTCGGGCGAAATCCTGACGAGACGCTCTGACAACCCCGAACTTTCCAACCGCTCAATTATCGCCGTCAAACGAGCTGCCCTTTCAGGGTGATAGGCGCCAGTATCGTGCTTCAAGAAATCGTGATGGTACACGAGCCCAGTGCTTTTATCGCCGTTAGAAGACCCTTTACTCATCACTCACAAGAGGTCTCAAACGCTTTTAATACTTGCGGAAAGGACGCAGCTAAACGAATGAACGTAAGTATGCAATGCACTCCTCTAATCCCACCAGCCTCTGCTCTCCCGTCTTCAAGTCTCTGACCAGGACTTTGCTCTCGCTTAATTCCTTCTTCCCGATGATGACTGCGAAGTCCGCACCGACAGCATCCGCAAACGAGAGTTGGGCGCTGAGGCTGCGCCGCATCACATCCACGTAGGTCACAAACTCTTCTCTCAGCTGCTCTGCGACTGTAACTGCTGCCTTTCTGACATCCCTCTCTCTCCCAACCGGAGCTACTACCACTTTCAGGCGACGCACCTCAGGCACCTCGCAGATCTCCATGACTCTATCGAAGCCGATGGCGAATCCAGTTGAAGGTGCGTTATCGCCGCCGAAGAGCGCCGCAAGCCGGTAGGAGCCGCCGCCGCATATCTGGCGTTGTGCGCCGAGTCCCTTCGTGGCGTAAGCCTCGAAGACCATGCCTGTGTAATAATCCAGCCCTCTGGCAATGCTGAAATTCAGCTTAAAATCCACGTCGTAGCACTCTAAAGCTTCAAGAAGTCCTTTCAGCTCGCTGATGGCAGCTTCGCCTTTGTTCTTCAGTATTTCAGAAGCCTCGTCGATGGCAGCCACGTCCCCGCTTAAGCTCACCAAGTTTAAAAGGTCGTCGACGCAGCCCGCAGCGCCGCAGTCACGCAACATTTGGACGGCAGCGTCCAGCTCCCCCTTGTCTATCAGCCGCATCACCCTGTTCTTAAGCTCCTCAGAAACATCGCCGAGAACGCTCCTTATGAGCCCTACGTGCCCTATTTGCAACTCGAACTCCACATTTAGCTCCTTTAAAATCGTGTAAGCGAGCGCTATGCTCTCGGCTTCAGCCTCAGGCGTCCCCGCCCCTATGAGCTCGGTGCCAAACTGCCAGAACTCCCTAAAACGACCCTTCTGTGGACGTTCGTATCTGAAGCAGTTTCCAAAATAGTATAGACGCAACGGCTTCGTCCGCAGCTTCATCTCGTTTACATACATCCTTATCACTGGCGCTGTAAGCTCCGGACGTAGCGCTAACCGCCGCCCGCCTTTATCTTCAAAATCGTACATCTCCTTCACTATCTCCTCACCAGAACGTAACGTGAAGAGCTCCACGTGCTCGAACGTCGGCGTCTGCACCTCCTCATAGCCCCAACGCTCCGCAATCTCTCGCATTTTCTGTTCTACTGCACGCCGCCGCTTCATCTCTTCTGGTGGGAAATCCCTAGTGCCCCTAGGCCTTTCTATCTTCAACGCAAGCCCCCCTCGCTCTTGCTTTCCCCCTCTAGATTTAAGAATATTGTTGCTGCTAATTCCCGCCTTTTCAAAGGTGCAGCAGGGAGGTGGGTGGGGAAAAATATTTATATAGCACCATCGTATTATTCATTGCCTGCTATGCGAGCCTAGGGCTGGGCCGGCCCGAAGTGAAGCCCTCGACACCACGACCGCTGCCCGTGAGAAAGAGCTGGCGGGCAAGTCGAGGTGGATGAACTGGGAGCCTCCCTCAGGATGCCCCTGTGAGGGGAGGAGGTCACATCCCTACGCCCTAAAAAACAGACGTGAAAGCTTCAAGCTGGAAGCAGTTAAGTGACGCAAAAAAACTCGCTTTGGCACTGACTGTAAGTGTCGTCTCGGTCGTCCTGATATGCATCCTTACTCTAAGTGCTGAGACCTTGGCGTGCATTCGCAGTATTAGTTTGAAGTTCCTTGTGGCAGCGGCTGCCGCGCACATGCTCTCGTGGCTTTTCACGGCGCTCCGCATACGCTCGCTGAGCGTGGCGCTTGGCACGAAAATAAGTTTTAAAGAGGCACTTAAGGCAGTGATCGCAGGTCTCTTTCCCGCAGCTATAACGCCGACGATGCTCGGCGGCGAGCCTGTCAGAGCGTACATGTTGCACAAAAGCGGCATGAGCGTCGGCAATGCCACTGCGGTCGTGCTGAGTGAGCGCATCCTCGACGCACTTTTCTTCCTACTCACGCTCCCTTTTGCGTTTGCCGTCTTTTTTGGCGTGCTTAGGAGCGGTGCCGCAACGTCGGGCTTACAGCACGTCTTGATGTCCGTCGCCATCTCAGTGCTCGCACTGACGTTCTTAGCCGTCTTAGTGGTTGTGATCTTCATGCTAAAGCCAGAAACCCTTAAAAAGGCATCTTCGTCGCTGCAAAACTTCGTCAAAAGAATTATTGGTAGAGCGGGCTTTGAAAATCCGAGACAAGAGAGACTGCTCGAAAAAGCGGCGAGGGAGATAGAAAATTTCAAGAGCGGGCTGCTCATGCTACTGAGACACAAAAAAAGTATGTTAGAGGGCATGTTTTCTACGGTGTTACATTGGTGTGTGGACTTCTCCACACCCTCCTTGATACTGATGGGCTTCGGAGCGAGCGCTGCGTACGTAAAGCTGTTTGCAGCCCAAGTAATTATCATCATACTTACGATACTGCCAACCCCCGGCGGCAGCGGCGTCGCAGAGTTCGGCGCCCTGACCTTTTTCTCCCCATTCGTGAGCGTGTCGCTTCTCGGTCCTCTGATAATAGGGTGGCGGCTCGTCACTTACTACACTAACATTGTGGTAAGCGGCGTGCTGCAATACAAGCTTCTACGGGCGTGAAAAACCGAAAAAAGCAAAAACATAAGGAGGTGAAGAGAGTGATGGGGTGATATAAATGAATTTTGAGCTCACTGAGGAGCAGAAGGACATTGTAGAGGCGGTTCGTGAATTTTGCGAGAAGGAATTCGATAAAGAGCTGGCGTTAAAATACGAAACTGAGCACAAATACCCGTTTGATTTATTACGGAAGGCGGCGAAGCTCGGCTTTGTCGGCGTGCACTACCCTGAGGAGTACGGCGGGCAGGGGCTCGGCACTCTCGAGAACGCTTTGATCGTCGAGGAGATGTGCAGAGCCGACTCCGGACTTGGCACCTGCCTCCTGCTTTCGGACTTCGCATGTGAGATCATAAAATGGTTCGGGACGCACGAGCAGAAAGCCGCTTACCTCCCAAAGGTCTGTGCTGGCGAGTGGATTTCTGCAGGTGCCTTCACCGAGCCCAACCACGGATCAGACATCACGGAGATGGATACCGTCGCAGTAAAAGACGGCGACGAGTGGGTGATCAACGGTACGAAAACTTTTATCTCTAATGGCGGAATTTGCAACTTCGCAATCGTCCTCTGCCAGACGAATCCGAACGCTACGCCAAAATACAGAGGGATGAGCACCATCATCGTGCCTAAGGAGCAGTTCGAAGCGATCGACCTCGGACTTAAGATGGGCATTCGTATGACATCGACGGCGGAGCTGTCTTTCAGAGACGCAAGAGTCCCCCTTGAAAACCTCGTCGGCGAGGAGAACCGGGGCTTTTACCAAGTGCTGGAGTTCTTTGACGAGAGCCGCATCGAAGTCGCTGCGCAAGCGCTCGGCATCGCCGAAGGTGCTTTAGAGCGGGCGATCGCGTATGCGAAGGAGCGGCGGCAATTTGACGTCACGCTGGCGGACATGCCCGTGATCCGGCACAAGATTGCGGAGATGGCGACGAAGATCGAAGCTGCGAAGAACCTCGTCTACAAGGCGGCGTGGAATTTCGACCAAGGACGGCGGATAGACCCGAAGTTGACCTCGATGGCTAAATATTTCGCGTCGCGAGTTGCGAACGAAGTGTGCTATGAGGCGGTCCAGATTCTCGGCGGTTACGGCTACATGACTGAATACGAAGTTGAGCGCTTTGCAAGAGATGCTAGGATCACCGAGATCTACGAGGGCACCTCAGAAATACAGAAAAACACCATTGCAGACTTTATGATCGGGAAGCGCAGGGGATGACTTCACTTTACATTTTTTATTACTGGATACGTGTGAGCAATGATCGCAAACCCGCTGGAATGGATGCTTAGAGTCATTATCTGCACCATATTACTAGGGTTTCCTCCCACGTAGGCATCGGTAAACCCACGCAGGCATTCATCACCCATGGTATCCTCCACGCCCTCCTGCGGGAGCTTGCGCCTCCCTCGGCGGACGCGGTTCATTTAAGCTCATCCCCTGTTCATCGGGCTCTCCAAAACTCCCTCCGTCAAACTTAAAAGTGGCATCCAAGTATCTAGCTGTCTTGCCGAAAGCCATATTGTTAAGCAGGAAACTTGGCTTAGCTGTCCATACGGCGTCAGCTTACCTGCTAGCGCTTAGGTACCTACAATGAACGACTATCAACGCCTACAAAAAGTGGAACTGTTGCGCAAGGCGTCCTCTACGCTCTCCTGCCCAAGTGGGACATCATCCTAGACATCTTGCTGTTCATCTATGGTGTCCTGATTTTGCCCATAAAAATTCTGCCCACAGAATGACAACGGTCAGGAGTCTAAAGCAGGCTCGAACAGGGTTGGGTGGGGTTAAGCAGAGTTGAAGCTCGCTCGTCGGCGCTCTCAAAGCATTCGTGGCGACTGCGTGCCGTCGGGGGCTGCGGGCGAGAGGGCGACCGCCCTGCGGCGTTCATCACGAGCGTCATCCTCGTGCAGAGCGTGTCGCCGACCCGCCTTCCGCCCACCGCTCGGCACTTCGGATAAACGTACGAGTGCTGTATGTTGCTGTCTTCATGCAAACGCCTTAATGCCCTGTGCGGCTGGTGAGCGCAGAGTTGGAAGCGACGTTCGTCAAAACTTCAGGCATGTCACCCCATGTCGCCATGATGTCCTTATAGATAATCAAAGCAGCCTCGACGCCTTCAACACCGCTCACGACTGAGAAAGCAGCCTTCACAGAGGGTTCATCTTTAACAGCGTTGCAGAGCGCCGTCGCGGCGGCGTCCGCGAGCGCCCCTCCCCTTGCGATGACCGTGGCGGCATCGGCGGCGCCGAAGCTTATCGAATGACCTACGGTCGCCGATGAGGTGCAGACGCCGAGAATTTCATGCTGCGGCTCTATTTTCAACGCAATCTTTCCCGAGAACGGACTGTGCTCCCCCGCAAATATTCCGACGGTTACCGGGCGGTCGTTTATGAGTGCAATGTCCCCGCCGTTTTCCACGATGGCGTACGTCGCCCCCCGCTCACACATTGCTTCGACAGCTAGTTCTGCAAGCGTGCCGGCGACCGCCGCCATGGGCCCGACATCGAACTCCAGCGTCGCCTTTATCATACGACGCACGATCTCCGGCGCCCGCCGCTCTCTCGAAGAGTCGAGTTTGTAAGGTTCTAAGGTCACGAGGAAGAACGGGTCCTCCTTAATAAAAGCCTCTAAGTTTCGCCTTTGCCGTAATATCTCCTCCTTCGCCGCTTCTATGTATTCCTTCTCGTCGGCGATTATTAGGACGTTCGTCTCCTTGAAAATGAAACGCTCCTTCATCGCCGCTCATATACCGACTTTGGGTCAAAAAAGATTTGTGGGGAGGAAGTGAGCTGCTCCACGACTGAAGTCGGGAGCTTCACGCCTCTCAGCGTGGACTCCCTAAGGAGCACCGCTCCGGAGCCTATGCCTCACGACGTTTCGGGCTGGCTCACCGCAGCCCCTGACCGCACCGTATAGGCACGGCCTTGCCTCAATGGATTGACTTCAGAGTATTTAAATATTTCCCACCCACCTCCCCTATCTCATGAATAAATTCATAAGCTTTCTTTAGCGACATTCTGTAAGGGAGGTTGAGGGTTATGAAAGTACGAGTTTATACCACGGAGCGATGTCCCAACTGTGAGCTTTTGAAGAGGTTCCTCGCCGCCAAAGGCGTTCGCTATGAGGAGGTGAACATGGCGACCGCCGAGGCGCTCACGGAGTTGAGGCTGCATGGCGTCTTCACGCTCACCGCTCCCGTCCTTCAAGTTGGTGAGAAGTTCCTCACGTACGCTGATATGTTTGAGGGCGGGGAGTTAAGAAAGGAGAAAATTTTAGAGGCTTTGGACCTTAAAGCTAAGACTAAGAGTGAGGGGGGTGCATGAAACGGCTGCAAAGCGTAAGAATAACATTGTGCAGACGACGCTGAGCGGGATTAAGCTTCGCCTCCCCAAAGTTAGGACGAGCGATGGGCACATTCTCGAATGGGATAGGGAAGCGATAGTGAGGCAACTCCTCAGGGAAACTGAGTTGAGTGAGAAGTTTTATGGAATTCCGCCGATCGACGAACAGACCGCCCGTGAAATAGCGGCGAAGGCTGAGAAGCGCATTCTGGCAATGGGAGTCACCAAGAATCTTTCAAGTGCGCTCATTCGGGAGATCGTGAACATGATCCTACTTGAGGAGTACGGGGCGACGGAGTGGAAGAACATCTGCACACGAGTCGGCACACCTGTCTATGATGCGCATCTAATCGACATCGGCGAGGGCTTCGAAGCCAAGGAGAATGCAAATCTGCAGGAGAACGCTGAGACCTCGCACAAGAAAAAGGCGGATAAGATCTGCAAGGAGCAGTATTTGCTTTTAATGCCGCAACACATTGCCGACGCGCATCTGAGCGGAGATATTCACATCCACGACCTTGAATACTTTGGAACTCGCCCATTTTGCATGGACCACGACCTTCGCTATTTCTTCTACTACGGGCTGATGCCTGACGGCACCGGCGTAAAAGCTTCGGTCGCCGGTCCTGCTAAGAAGCCTGAGGTTGCGGTTTTGCATGCCGTCAAGGTCTTAGGCGCAGCACAGACGAATTGTGCGGGCGGTCAGGGCTATTTCAACTTCCTGACGTTCCTTGCTCCGTATTTCGAGGGGCTGAGCTACGAGGAGATCAAGCAGCTGATGCAGATGTTCGTATTCGAGATGACGCAGATGCAGGTCGCCAGAGGGGGTCAGCTGGTCTTCTCCAGCGTCCAGCTCACGCCCGGCGTCCCAAAAATATGGCGCGATAAGCCTGTCGTCTATAAAGGACACGTCTGGGATGGGAAACAGGCGCCGCTCCGCACCTATGGTGAATTCGAGCGTGAGGTGCGGCTCGCGTTCAAAGCGCTCATGGAAGTCATGCTCGAAGGTGATTATTGGGGCAAGCCCTTTAACTTCCCGAAGCCTGAAATTTCTCTCAAAAAGGACTTTCTGGAGCCTGACGAGTGGGTTCGAGAATTCGACGAGAAGCATCCTGAGCTTCCAACATACGATGAGCTTTACGACTTAGCCTTCGAGCTTGCGGCGAAGTTTGGCACTCCTTATTTCGACAATGAGATGCCTGAGTACCGGGGCGGCGGCGAGGGCGTCTCGTGCTACCAGTGCTGCGCTTATAATTTCGTGACGTCGCCTGACGACAAGGACTTCCTCGACAAGGTCTACTTCCGCAACGGCAAGCACTTCAGCATGGGTGCTTGGCAGGTCGTAACCATAAATTGCCCAAGAGCTGCGTACAGAGCGGAACACGACGACGAACTGCTGTTTAAAGAGCTGAAGCGTATGATGGACCTCGCTGTCGAAGTCTTTAAGGTGAAGCGGCAGTGGATGGAGTACATCATAAAGAACAACCGGATGCCGTTCCTCACGCAGCGTCCTAAGGATCCTGTGACCGGCGAGAAGGGCGAGGTCGCCACATATCTCGACGAGCTCGTCTACATCATCGGCGTCGTCGGGATCAACGACATGGTGCAGTACCACACCGGGAAGCAGATGCACGAGTCCGACGAAGCGCTCAGGCTCGCCGTCAGGGCGATGACGGAGATGGAGCTTTACGCCAAGGAGCTGTGCCGGCGGCATAACATGAACATAAGGCTTGCGAGGACGCCTGCGGAGAGCTGCGCCCAGCGCTTTGCGGTCGCGGACCTCCTGCACGAGGAGTTCAGGGAGAAGGCGAAGAAGGTCGTCAAGGGCGACGTCGAGAAGGCGTTAGCTATGATGGATGAGACGAGAGACCTCCCCGTTTACTACACGAACGGCACGCACGTCCCTCCGTCGGCGGACATTCCGCTGACGGAACGCATAAGAATCGAGCACATCTTCTTCCCGATAGTGGACGGCGGCAACATATTCCACATCTTCATGGGCGAGAGCTACCCGGATCCGAAGGGCATAAAGAGCCTTGCGATGAAGATCGCGAAGAACACGCAAATCGGCTACTTCGCATTCACGAAGGACCTGACGGTCTGCATGGATGACTTCCACGTCGCTGCTGGTCTCCATGAAAAATGTCCGAACTGCGGTTCTGAAAACGTCGACCACCTCTCAAGGATTACAGGGTATATACAGGCGGTGAGTGGCTGGAACGAGGGCAAGAAGCAGGAGCTGCTAGATAGGAAGAGGTACTCCGCCGCCGACGTACGATGATGGAGCATCAAAAGGTTTGCATTTTGATACCAACGCTCAACGAGGAGCAATCCATTGGGGATATTGTTAGAGGCTTCAAGAGCATGGGTTACGA
Organism: Candidatus Alkanophaga volatiphilum; assembly: GCA_029259545.1. Lineage (GTDB taxonomy): Archaea > Halobacteriota > Syntropharchaeia > Alkanophagales > B39-G2 > Alkanophaga > Alkanophaga volatiphilum. Next base: position 29,038 of record JAPHEE010000014.1, on the reverse strand, counting down.
TAACATACTTGTCATAGACGGTGGCAGCACCGACCGTACTGTTGAAATTGCAAAACGCGAGGGCGCAAAAGTCGTCATGCAGGAGGGGCGTGGCAAGGGCGCCGCCATAATACAGGCGTTCCGCATGATATTGGAAGAGACGGACGCCGACGCCATCGTCATGATAGACGGCGACGGCTCCTACTTGCCGGAGGATGTCGAGAAGCTCTTAAAACCCATACTTGATGGCAATGCGGACCACGTCATCGGCTGCCGCATCGCTCAAAAAGGGGCGTTCCGCCGCATAAACCTCGTCGGGAATAAAATTCTGAACCGCATCTTCGGCTTTGGCTATGGGATACGCCTACAAGACATGCTTTCAGGCTACCGAGCGCTCACCAGAGAGTGCATCGAAGGTATAGAACTGAAGAGACGTGGATTTGAAGTGGAAGCTGAGATGACCATAGAGTGCGTGAAGAAAGGCTTCAGAATAAAAGAAGTTCCGGTAACTTACAGGAGAAGAAAAGGTAAAACGAAATTAAGTCCACTGCGCGACGGTCTCAGGATCGGATATACTATTTACATGCTTGCAAGAACCTATAACCCTCTATTTTACTTTGGGATTTTGGGTACAGTTTTCCTAATAGCTGGGCTTGCCACCGGCGTGTACGTGGTGCTTGAATGGTTTAAAGGTGTGACGCACGTTCCACTCTCGGTGCTGACCGCCCTCCTCATAATTTCTGGCATTCAATTTCTCGTGTTCGGGCTGCTCGGCGACATGATGGTAGCGTTACAAAGAGAGCTTATGAATGCCTTGAAAAGGAGGTGAGCTGCTCCACGGCTAAAGCCGGGAGCTTCACTTTAAGCCTCTCCGCTCAGCCTAGAGCGCCGCTCCGGAGAATGAGCTTCACGACGTTTCAGGGCGGCTCGCCGCAGCCCCTGACCGGAGCTTATAGCCCTAGGCTCGTCCCAATATCCGCATTATTCAAAATATAAACCTATCGATAACCCACCACCAATTCATCTTATGGTTAAAATCATAAGCGTTCTTAGCTACGTTTTGTAAAATGGCAGAGAAGGAGCTAGTAGGAATAAGATGGAAAGAGAAGGAATCAGAGGAGGAAGACGGACTAATACACGCGATAGCGCAGGACTACAAGACCGGTGAAGTTCTCATGCTGGCGCACATGAACAAGGAGGCGCTGAGGAAGACCTTAGAGACGGGCGTCGCTCATTACTGGAGTCGGAGCCGTAGGAAACTCTGGAAGAAGGGTGAGACCTCCGGGAACATACAGATAGTGAAAGAAATACTCGTGGACTGCGATGGCGACGCCGTGCTCCTAAAAGTGGAGCAAGTGGGCGGCGCCTGCCATACTGGCTACCGCTCTTGCTTCTACCGGACGCTCGACGGGAGGATCGTCAGCGAGAAGGTTTTTGAGCCCGAAGAGAAGTACGGCGTGAGGGGCGACGACCGAAAACCTCTTATCTAACGAATATATATTCATTGGTGAGGGAAGTGCCGAGGCGGCGGTGCCGTTTCGTAGCCCTCGAGCCGGGCTTCCGATACTTCGCTCCGGTCGGGACTGTGACGGGTGAGGTCGTGCTGAAGGTCGAGGAGCTGGAAAGCCTCCGGCTAAAGGACCTGCTTGGGCTCGATCAGAGCGAGGCTGCGAAGGAGATGGGGGTCTCCCAGCCCACGTTCCACCGAATATTGAAAGAAGCTCGCAGGAAAATTGCAGATGCCCTCGTGAACGGTAAGGCTCTCAGGATCGAGGGCGGGGACTATGTGCTCAAAACCGAGGCTTGGGGCATGCCGCCGCCGTATAGATACAGGCGCCGAGGACCGCCGTGGTGGCAGCCTTAGGTGATGGGGATGGAAGAGGCGCGGAAAGGGATAGAGAAGAAGATGGAGAAGGTAAAATACAAAATTGTAGTGATAAGCGGGAAAGGTGGTGTTGGGAAAACAACGGTCGCCGTCAACCTTGCGGCATCGCTTGCGAGGAAGGGTTTACGTGTTGGGCTTCTCGACGCTGACCTGCATGGTCCGAATGTGCCGAAGATGCTCGGAATTGAAGACGAGCGTCCGACCGTAGAAAGCGGCGAGATCCTCCCTGTGGAATCGCAATATGGCGTTAAGGTCATGTCCTTGGGTTTCCTGCTTTCAAGTAAGGACTCCCCGGTGATATGGCGAGGCCCGCTGAAAGCAACAGCAATAAGGCAGTTCCTCAGCGACGTCCGATGGGGCGAGCTTGATTATCTAATTGTGGACTTACCGCCGGGTTGCTTGTCCGTTGACACTCATATACTCACGCCATTCGGACCGCTTCGCATCTCAGAAACCAGAGCTGGCGCCATGGTGTATTGCCTCGACAGTCGCAGGCGGATCGTGACGCGAAGAGTTTTAGAAGTGATTCCGCAGGGCGTCACTTCCCTTTTCGAGCTCAAGACCGAGAATTACCGCATTAAAGGTACAGCGAGCCATCCCATCCTTGTCGCTGAAAACGGGCGCTTCTTCTGGAAAAAGCTTTTAGACATCAAGCCCGGAGACGCCCTCCCGGTGTTCGAGATGGGTGACGCCATAATGCACGCCAGCCGGCAGCAACCGCTGAGCGTCGAAACGGTCGTCAGTATTAGCGCCGCAGGCATCGGCGAGGTCTATGACCTCCGGGTGGAGGGCGGGAACTTCATCGCCAACGGCTTTGTCGTCCATAACACAGGCGACGAACCTCTGAGCGTCGCGCAGCTCATTCCGAAGGTCAACGGCGCCGTCGTGGTGACGACGCCGCAGGACGTCGCCCTCTTGGACTCGAGGAAAGCCGTGGTCTTCGCCTCGCAGCTTAACGTGCCAGTCATCGGCATCATCGAAAATATGAGTGGTTTCGTCTGCCCAAACTGCGGCGCTCGCCTCTTCCCGTTCAAGGTCGGCGGCGGCCGTAGGGCGGCGGTGGAGCTCGGCGTCCCCTTCCTTGGGAGCATACCTTTCGAGCCGAGAATCGTGGAAGCTGGGGATGACGGCGTCCCCTTCGTTGTTAAAAACGTCGAAGCTGCTAAGACGTTCGAGGAGATCGTGGAAAGGATCAGGGAATTTTTGGGGGAAAAGCAGTGAATGAGTGAGGACGATGCTGAGCATAACCGTCGTCTACGACAATTATAGCCTCGAAAGCGAATTGACACCACGCTGGGGCTTTGCCTGCTTTTTGGAAGTTGAGGTGTGTGGTGCCTCTCATAAACTCCTTTTCGATACAGGTGGTGACGGAGCCACTCTTCTGAGGAATATGCAGAAACTCGGTATTGATGTGAGAAGCGTAGAAGCTGTGGTAATTTCGCACGCTCATGGCGACCACACTGGTGGTTTGAATGCTGTACTCAAAGAAAACCCATCAGTAACCGTTTATAGTCCTTCGATGTTACCGGTTGGGGGAAGTACGAGGCTTGTCGTCATTGAGGAGCAAACGAGACTTTTTGATGACATTTACAGCACCGGCGCTCTCGGAAGCTTCATAAGAGAGCAAGCTCTGGTCGCACGGACCGAGCTTGGGAACGTCGTCGTCACGGGCTGCGCTCACCCTGGCATCGTCGATATTTTAAAACTGGTGAAAAAGAACTTCGGCGCCATATACCTCGTACTTGGCGGCTTCCACATGCCGAAGAGCGGCATTTCTCACGAGCTTAAAAAGTTGGGCGTTATGAAGGTTGCGCCGTGCCACTGCACGGGCATCGCAGCTTCAAAAGAGCTTGAAGCGGCGTTCGGCGCAAACTTTATACGGTGCGGCGTCGGCGCCCGAGTACGGGTGTGACGTGAAAGCTGTTCACCGTAAGAACCTTTAAATCAGAGGGGCTTTAATTATTCACAGTTATGGTCCTAAAGCACATCGTGGCAAGCGAGAAGGCGACGACGCTGATAGATAAGGAAAACAAGCTGACGTTTGTCGTCGACATTAACGCAAACAAGAAACAGATAAAGGAGGAGGTGGAGCGGCGTTTTGGCGTCGGCGTCCGCAGCGTGCGCACTATGATAACTCCAAAAGGCGAAAAGAAAGCAATCGTGCAGTTTGAGGAGGAAGGGAAGGCGAGGGAAATTGCAACACAGCTTGGCATACTCTGAGGTGTGAACAATGGGCAAGAGAATAATAGCGCAGAACCGAGGGAAGGGCACGCCCACGTACCGGGCGCCGCCCCGCAGGAAGGCGGACCTGACACATGTAAAAGTGGATATTGGGCAGACTGTGACCTGCGTGCTCACGGAAATAGTTCATGATTCGGGGAGAAACGCTCCAATCGGTAAGGTGCGGGTGGACGGCAAGGAGAAATACATTCTCATACCTGAGGGTGTAGCCGTCGGCGACGTGCTCGCGTACGGCGACGACGCCGAGCCCAAGATAGGGAACACGCTCCCGCTTGGCAAGATTCCAGAGGGTTTTCCGGTCTGTAATCTCGAAATACAACGTAACGACGGTGGGAAGCTCGTACGAGCTTCTGGAAGCTACGCGACAGTCATCTCACATGAGGGTGATAGGACGCTCGTCCAGTTGCCGAGTGGCGTGAAGAAGTGGTTCGACTCGAGGTGCTTGGCGACCGTCGGCGTCGTCGCTGGCGGCGGCAGGACCGATAAACCTTTCGTGAAAGCCGGTAAGAAATACCACAAGATGAAGTCAAAAGCTGCAAAGTGGCCTCGCACGAGTGCAGTTGCGATGAATCCCGTAGACCATCCGTTCGGCGGCGGCAAGCACCAGCATGTCGGACGCCCGAAGACCGTCGCTCGTGGCGCGCCGCCTGGACGTAAAGTCGGAAGCATCGCAGCCCGCCGCACAGGGCGAAGGAAGAGATGAACCACATCTTATTCTACTTTCTCATGCCTCTCGGCTCGGTTTTCCTTTTCCGTCACTTTTTCAAAAATGTTGGAGACGCCACGGAGATCGTTTTGGATTTATGCACCCGACACATATTTTTAAATCCTCGCAGCTCCCCCCTACTACTGAAAAGGGAGGCCTCTTGGCGGCACCTTATAAAAATAAAGATAAACAAAAGTGAAGTGAGATGGCAAAGAAGAAGAGGGCAAAGGTGAAGCCGAAGAAGGCTGAGGAGTTCATTTATCGAGGTTACACGCTGGCAAAGCTGCGAAAGATGAGTTTAGAGGAGCTAGCGGAGCTATTACCAGCGAGGCAACGTAGGAAGTTGCGTCGTGGGCTTAGAGAGGAAGAGAAGAAGCTACTTGAGAAGTTGCGGAAGAGGGATGTTGTCAAGACGCACCTGCGAGACATGATAGTACTGCCGCAAATGGTGGGGAAAACCATCGGAATCCATAACGGCAAGGCATTCCAGTACGTGGAGATAAAGCCGGAGATGATAGGGCATTATTTGGGGGAATTCGCGCTCACGCGTAAGAGAGTCGTGCACGGCGCCGCGGGCGTCGGCGCCACGAGGTCGTCGAAGTATGTGCCGCTGAAGTGATGCGGATATGGGACGGTTAAAGTTCTGCGTCGAGGCAGACCCGGAAACGACGGCAAAGGCGATGGCGTGCGAGTTGCACATCTCCAGAAAGCATGCTTATGAGATATGTAATGCCATCAGGGGCATGAAGTTCAGCGACGCGAAGAGGTATCTGGAGGAAGTGATCGAAATGAAGAGACCGGTGCCGTTCAGGAAGCACAAGCGCAAGGTCGGGCACCGCCGAGGGTTGGAGAAATGGTATGCAGGACGTTATCCCGTGAAAGCAGCGAGAGCCATCTTGCGATTACTGGAGGATGCGGCGGCGAACGCCGCCTACAAGGGGCTTGAGCCCGAAGAGATGCGGATCTGGCACATCGCCACCAAAAAAGGCAGGACGATACGAGGTTTCATGCCACGAGCTTTTGGCAGAGCAACTCCGAAAAACACAGAAACCGTCACCGTTGAGGTTATACTAAGGGGTGAGGGCGGGCATTGATAGAGCGAACGTTCGTGGAGGAAGGTTTGAAGAAAGTAAAGCTTAATGAATACTTTGCGAAAGAGCTGGACAGGGGCGGCTATGGCGGTATGGAAATAAAGAGGACGCCGATGGGCACGCAAATTACGGTGTACGTGGAGCGACCGGGCATGGTGATCGGGAAGGACGGCAGGACGATACGGAAGATAACAAAGGAAGTTGTGGAGGCTCACGACTTCGATAACCCACAGATTGATGTGCAGCAAGTAGAGATGCCGGAGCTGAACGCGCAGCTGATGGCATCAAAGCTCGCAAAGCTCATAGAACGTGGCTGGCACTTCCGTCGTGCGGGGCGTTCGACGCTCCGCCGCATCATGGACGCAGGCGCTCTCGGTTGTGAGATTACGATCTCAGGGAAACTTTCTGGACCTCGAGCGAGGACCGAGAAGTTCGTCGCCGGCTACATCAAGCACTGCGGCGAGCCCGCTCAGGAGATGGTGGACGAGGGCTTTGCGATCGCAAAGAAAAAAGCGGGGGTCATCGGCGTCAAGGTGAGGCTAATACGCCCCGACGCCAAGATCCCAGATAGGTTCGAGGTGGTCAAGCCAGAGGCGGGGGCAGGAGTTGAAGCAGAAGCTGAGGAAGTTGCAGAGACCGAAGCTACGGAGGGGGGAGTCTGATGGCGATTTTAAGGATGGACGAGATAAGGAAAATGAGCGATGCGGAGCTTAGAGAGGAGCTGCGAGAGCTGAGTATGGAGTTGCTGCGGGAACGCACGAAGATAGCGGCGGGGGGCGCCCTTGAAAATCCTGGACGAGTTCGTGAGATAAGGAGGACGATTGCGAGGATAAAAACGGTGTTAGAAGAGAGGCGGAGGGCGCATGGAAGTTTGTGAGAAGTGTGGGCTTCCTAAGGATTTGTGCGTTTGTGAAGAGATAGTAAAGGAGCTACAGCGGGTGAAGGTGACGACGACGAGGAGGCGCTTTGGGAAGCTGATGACCGTCATCGAAGGGATAAACGCAAAGGACATAGATCTCCGGGCGCTTTCCAAGGAGCTGAAGACGCGGTGTGCGTGCGGCGGCACCGTCAAAGACGGACGCATCGAGCTTCAGGGCGATCAGACTGAAAAAGTGAAGAAAGTGTTGCAAGAGATGGGATACACTGTCGAAGAGTGACCGTGCTGCGGCGTGCCAGCAGGAGGGTGGAGGGTGAAAATAACACCAAGAAATCTAATACTCCATGAGTTCATTGGGCTTGAGATTGAGGTCGCAGAGAGTACGAATGAGTGTATGCGCGGGCTGAGTGGTATTGTCGTTGATGAGACAAAAAATATGTTCGTCATCGAAAAAGGTGGCGTCAGGAAGAAGATACCAAAACGTGGAAATGTGTTCCTTTTCAAGTTAGAGGAAGGTAATGTCCTTGTCAGGGGCGATATTTTGGCGGTGAGACCTGAAGATAGAATTAAAAAGCTTATGAGGAAGGCAAGGTGAGACGGTTGGGCAAAGCGAGGGATATTGGGCTGGATGTGCAACCTCCTGAGGAGGAGTGCGACGACGAGAACTGCCCGTTCCACGGGAAGTTGCCCATACGCGGGCAAATACTGGTGGGAGAGGTCATCAAAGATAGGGCCCCCAAGACCGTCGTCGTGAAGCGGGAGTATTTGAAGAAGATAAGAAAATATGAGAGGTACGAGCGGCGTACTTCTAAAATCCATGCTCACAACCCGCCATGTATAAATGCGAAGGTCGGCGACATCGTGAAGATTGCAGAATGCCGTCCGATAAGTAAGACGAAAAGTTTCGTCGTCGTTGAGAAGATAAGAAAGGAGTGAAGGAGGCAGTTTTAGGTTTCATTCTGTTTTCCGAATCGGAGGCCCAGGTCAACTACCCCGTCTGAAGGGGCGGCTTGCGGTGGTCTCATGCGAGCGATCATCGCCCGCATAAGGCAGCTGGCAGCAGCCTGCGGGAGGAGCCAGTTAAGAGCGGCATCGCCTTCGAAGCGTCCGCAAGCGCGCCCTAAGGCTCTGCCTCGAAAATTATCGGCTTAAAACGGGGTGAGAAAGGTGGCATCCCTCCACCCATTAAAAGGTCTCCTGCCGCCAAGGCTTATGAAAATATGCATCCTCCTAAGAGCTTGCGCACCGACTCCGACCGTTAAGCTATGATCCTACTACTCATACTGGATCAACGTTTTCCGCGCGTCACCCTTAACGCATGATGTTCTCGGTCTGTTCACCGTTTAAAGGGCACCGAGCGAAACTTATTAAAGAACTCCCTACGAATCGCAAGTGAGGTCCGTCTTGCATTCACAGAAGGGGAGGCAGATGAAGGGAATAAAGTCGAGCGTTCCGCGGGCGTTGCCAGTTGGTGCCCGTTTGGAATGCGCAGACAACACGGGGGCGAAGGAATTGCAGATCATCATGGTAAAAGGTTACCGTGGTGTGCTCAACCGCTACCCGGCGGCGGGCGTCGGCGACATGGTGGTCGTTTCCGTCAAGAAGGGCACGCCGGAGATGCGGAAGCAGGTGCTGAACGCCGTGATCATAAGGCAGAAGAAGGAGATACGCCGCCCCTCGGGGATAAGGGTGAAGTTCGAAGATAACGCCGCCATCATCACCGACGACAAAGGCGACCCGAAGGGCACGGAAATTAGGGGTCCTGTCGCCAAGGAGGCTGTCGAGCGCTTCTCGAAGATCGCATCTGCGGCGAGTATAATTGTTTAGGTCGGGTTAGGTGTTAAGGATGCGCACGAAGTCCAAGCAGCCGAGGAAGCAGCGGCTCGCAATGTACGAGGCGCCGCTGCACGTCCGTCGCAAGTTCTTGAGTGCGCCGCTTAGTAAGGAGCTTCGTGAAAAATACGGGCGGCGGAGCCTCCCCGTGCGCAAGGGCGACACCGTCCGCATCCTCCGTGGCGACTTCAAGGGCAAGGAAGGTAAGGTGACCGCCGTCGATCTCAAGCGTGGTGTGATTTTCGTGGACGGGGTCGTCGTGGCAAAAGCCGACCTCTCCGAAGTGCCCCGCCCCGTGCACCCGTCGAACGTGATGATCACGAAGCTGGACCTGAAGGACAAGTGGCGGGCGCGCATCCTTGAGAAGTGAGCGCCACCCCTCAGCTACATCGACCGAGAACTCAAACTTAAGCCTTCTCGCAGTACGGCGGAATCGTAATCTTAATCTGCTTTTTGTGCTGTCCCTAGTTGCTGCCCCGCTACCCTCGTAAACTCATACGAAATTGTTTTTAATCAGGTTTGCCGAACGTGGGGTGATGGCGGCGAAGCCGCTCATGATTCAAGGCACAGGCTCGCATGTCGGGAAAAGCGTGCTCGTCGCCGCCCTCTGCCGGATTTTTGCGGACGACGGCTTCGAGGTTGCACCCTTCAAGGCGCAAAACATGGCACTCAACTCCTTCGTCACCAAGGACGGGCACGAGATCGGGAGGGCGCAGGCGGTCCAAGCGTTTGCCGCCCGCAAGGAGCCGCGGGTCGAGATGAACCCTGTCCTCCTGAAGCCGACGGGGGATACCGGGGCGCAGGTCGTGTTTTTGGGAAAGCCCATCGGCAATATGACCGCTCGTGAGTATCACGAGTTCAAGCCCAAGGCGCTCGTCGCCATTAAGGCGTGTTACGAGAAGCTCGCCGCCGAGAACGATATCATCGTCATCGAGGGCGCCGGCAGCCCCGCCGAGGTCAATCTCAAGGAAAACGACATCGTGAACATGACTATTGCGAAACTTTTCAAAGCTCCGGTCCTCCTCGTCGGTGATATAGACAGGGGCGGCGTCTTCGCATGGCTCCTCGGCACGCTCGAGCTTCTCGATCCGGATGAGCGGGAGCTCGTCCGTGGCTTCATCATCAACAAATTTCGAGGCGACCTCAGCATTTTGAAGCCCGGGCTCGATTTTCTGGAGCGGCGGACGGGCAAGCCGGTACTCGGAGTCGTCCCCTACTTCCAGTTTAGGATCCACGAGGAGGACTCCGTCGCCCTCGAATCGTGGCGTGGCAGCCGTGAGGATGCGGAGGTGAAGGTGGACGTCATCTTACTGCCTCACATCTCCAACTTCACGGACTTCGACGCCCTTGAAAAGGAGCCGGACGTCTCGCTGCGCTACGTGCGTCTCGGCGAGGATCTCAGAGCGGACGCCGACGCCATAATTTTGCCCGGGACGAAGAACACGATTCATGACCTGCTGGACCTGAAAAAGAGCGGACTCGCCGCGCAGATCCTACGGACGCATGAGCGGGGCACGCTCATAGTTGGCATCTGCGGGGGCTTCCAGATGCTCGGACGCCTCGTCGTGGACGAGAGCGGCGTGGAATCTGCCGTGAGGAGGGCTGAGGGCTTGGGGCTGCTCGACGCCGTCACGCTCTTCGAAAAGGACAAAATAACGCATCAGGTGGTCGCCGCCTCGAATTTACCCTTTTACGACGGGCGAGTTGAGGGCTACGAGATCCATATGGGCAGGACGCTCTCAAAGGAGAAGAATGCTTTCACGATCCTAAAGCGCTCGGATCAAGAAGTTTTTGAGAGAGATGGGGCGTTTTCCGCCGAGAAAAACGTCTTCGGCACGTATATACACGGTATTTTTGATAACAATGCGTTTAGGAGAGCTTTCGTCAATTTTTTACGTTTAAGGAAAGGTTTAGAGCCGTTAAAGATGGGAAGGGTGCTGGACTTGGACAGGGAGTGTGATAAGCTCGCAGCGGTTGTGCGACGGAGCCTTGACATGGATCGGATTTACAATATCATTGGTTTGAGGGCGTAGGTGGTACTTAAGGTGATGGTGGACGAGCTTGCCATAGAACGTTCGCTGTACGCTGCGATGCTCGTCGGTGAAGCTAAGCCGACGCTTGAACTCGCAGTCAAATACTCCAGCGAGCGTGTGCAGTTCGGCGTCCCGATAAGGAGCTTTGAGGCGATCAGTTTCAGGATTGCGGACATGGCTACGAAGCTCCAAGCCGCGAGGCTCCTTGTGTACCATGCCGTACGTCTCATAGACGCTGGTTTCGACGCCGTCAAGGAGTCGGCGACGGCTATCGCTTCGGAGACGTTTTTGAGATAGCCCACAATGCCGTCCAGATCCTTGGCGGGCGTGGCTTGAGCGATGAATATCCGGCGGAGTGGGCTTTCCGGCGGGCACGCCTCTCTATGATCCCGACGGGCACTAACGAGATCATGCGGTTCATCGTGCAGCGTGAAATCTACAAAGAGCTTAAAGAGAGCGGCGGGCTGTCGTTCTGAACAAAAAGCAAAATTTTTATAGGATTTGTGCGAGTGGTAATACGAGTTCGAGAGGATGACAAGAGGAGAGCGGTGATATTATGGCAAAAGGCATTTTAGACGTCGCAGGACTGGAAAACGTACGCATTTTCATCGGAGAGGTTGCGGAGGAGGAGGAAGAGTGGGAACCGATGGGTCCGCATCCGAAGCCGGGGATCACGACGCTCCGCAACTGGGATTTCAAACTTCTCCAGCGCTACAAGCCGTTTTACGCACCGTTCTGCGACATGTGCTGCCTCTGTACTTACGGGAAGTGCGACCTTTCAGGGAACAAAAAGGGCGCCTGCGGCATCAGGATGGATGCCCAGCAGGGGAGGATCGTGCTGCTCGCATGCCTCATCGGCTGCACCGCCCACGCCGGGCACGCAAGGCACCTGCTGCATGATCTGATAAGGAAGTTTGGCAGGGACGCCCCGATTGATTTCGGACCCGAGATCGCGGTTGAGGCGCCGCTCACGAGACTCATCACCGGAATAAGACCGAAGACGATCGGCGACATGGAGGAGGTTCTTGATTACATCGAGGAGCAGATCGTCCAGCTTTCTGATGCCCTGCACACGGGGCAGGAGGGCTCGTTCCTCGACTTCGAGTCGAAGGCGTTGCACATGGGCATGCTCGACTCGCTGGCGAAGGAGGTTGCGGACATCATACAGATCGCAGCCTACAAGCTGCCGTCGAGCCATCCCGGTGGCGGTCCCGACGTCCCGCTCGTCGAGGTCGGCTTGGGCACCGTTGACACGAGCAAGCCTGTGATTCTGGTGATCGGGCACAACGTGCCGCCCGCCGCCGACATCGCCGATTACCTCATGGAGCACGGGCTTGAAGACGCGGTCGAGCTTGCGGGCATTTGTTGCACCGCCCACGACACCACGCGCTACTACCCGAAGGCGAAAATCGTATGTGCTCTCGGAAGGCAGCTCCGTGCGATAAGGCTCGGCATCGCCGACGTCATCGTCGTTGACGAGCAGTGCATCAGGGCGGACATCGTAGAGCTTGCGCAGAAGACGTTCACGCCGGTGATCGCAACGAACGACAAGGCGCTGCACGGGCTCGAAGACCGCACCTACGACGAGCCGGACAAGGTCGTGAAGGACCTCGTGGAGGGCAAGGTTCCGGGCGTCTTGATCCTTGATCCCGAGCGGGTCGGCGAGGTTGCGGTGAAGACCGCAATGCAGATCGCTCCGAAGCGGCGGGCGATGAAAATAATCATGGACGACGAGGAATTCCAGCGCTGGGTGCGGCTCTGCTACCAGTGCGGGAACTGCACGCTCGCCTGCCCGAACGGTCTCAGGATCGGGAGCGCGATGGCGAAGGCGGCGACGGGCGATACGAAGCCGCTCGCCGAGCTTTTCGACCTCTGCGTCGGCTGCGGACGCTGCGAGCAGGTCTGCAAGCGTCACATCCCGATCGTGGACGTGATCACGAAGGCTGCGTACCCGTACGTCAGGCAGGAGCGGGGGAAGGCGAGAGTGGGGAGAGGTCCCGTTTGGGACACTGAGATCCGGGACGTTGGCGCTCCGATCGTTCTCGGAACGATCCCGGGCGTGATTGCGATCATAGGCTGCGGCAACTACCCGAACGGCACGAGGGATGCCTACCTCATCACCAAGGAGTTCGCAGACAGGAACTACATCGTGGTGCTCACGGGCTGCATGGCGATCGATGCCGCCCTCTGGAAGGATGAGGAGGGCAGAGGAGTTTATGAGACGCACCACGGAAGATTCGACGCCGGTGGCGTCATAAACATTGGCTCCTGCGTCTCCAACGCTCACATCCATGGTGCGTGCATCAAAATAGCTTCGATATACGCAAGGAGGAACCTCAGAGGGAATTACGAGGAGATTGCCGACTACATCCTCAACAGGGTCGGCGCCTGCGGCGTCGCATGGGGTGCGATGTCGCAGAAGGCGGCGTCGATCGCCACGGGCTTCAACCGCCTTGGAGTTCCGGCGGTCGTCGGACCGCACGGCACGAAGTACCGCAGAGCCTACTTGGGACGCCCGGACATCGAGGACGACTGGAAGATCATAGATGCGAGGGACGGCACCGAGTACCGCTTCGAGCCGGCGCCGCAGCACCTGCTCGTCGCCTGCGAGACCGTCGAGGAGGCACTTCCGATGATTGCGAAGCTGTGCTTCCGCCCGTCCGACACCGACCGCGGCCGCTCGATAAAACTGACGCACTACATAGACCTGCACGAGAAGTACCTCGGATGCCTGCCGCCGGACTGGCACCTGTTCGTGCGGACCGCCACCGACCTGCCGATTGCGAGGAGGGAGGAGCTTCTGAAGAGGCTGGAGGACGAGCACGGCTGGAAGATAGACTGGGAGCGGAAGAGGATTCTGGAGGGTCCGATGCGTCCTTATGATCCGTCCTTCGACCCGACAAACCTGCCGAGGCTGATAAGAAAGAAGAAGGAGTGATGAGGGGAGGTGAGGAGTATGGCGTGCGAGCCTTTCGACATTGCGAACGTTCCCGGACCGGCGGCGCTCGGCGTGGTGGCGACGCCGGAGGCGATGGCATCCGTCGTGTCCTCAGCGAGGCGTCCGCTGCTCGTCGTCGGCTCCGAGATCCTCAGAGATGACTTTTATCTAGACGTCGCCATCGAGATCGGCAGGAAGGGCATTCCGATCGCCGCCACCGGGCACTCGATTAAAGGCTTCGTCCAGAAAGGCTACACCGACAACGTGCACATCATAAACCTGCACGAGCTGACGAACTGCCTCAGGGACCCGGAGTGGCGGGGGCTCGACGGCGGCGGGAGCTACGACGTCGTCATCTTCTTCGGCATCCTCTACTACTATGCGTCGCAGATGCTCTCCTGCATCCGGAACTTCTGCGTCCGACCGCTGATGCGGGCGATTTCCATCGATCGCTACTTCCACCCGAACGCCGCCATGTCGTTCCCGAACTTCCGCCCAAAGGATGAAGACAAATATAAGGAGATGCTAAAGAAGTTTGTAGAAAACATAAGGAGGTAGAGAAATGGCAGGGGAGGAGGAGTTTCCGCTGGACGTGAGCCCGATGTATGAGGGCGAGCGGGTGAGGAAGGAAGACATGTTCGTGGAGCTCGGCGGACCGACGCAGCCCGGCTTCGAGCTTGTTATCTACGAGCCTGATGCCGAAAAGGTGAAGGATGGACACGTCGAGCTCATCGGACCCGATCTCACAGAGATGGAAGAGGGCAAAGCCTACCCCTACGCCATGATCTACAAGGTCTGGGGTCCGGAGATCGACAAGGACTTGGAGCCCGTCATCGAACGGCGGAACCACGAGTTCCAGCCTTATATCCAGGGATACATGCACCTTAACCAGCGGGATGAAATCTGGGTGCGGATCAGCAAGTCTGCGATGAAGAAGGGGCTGAAGTCGCTGAAGCAGATAGGGAGGAAGACCATCGAGCTTTTCAAATCAGAGTTGCCGTTTATTCAGAAAATGGAAGCTCTTTACATCACTGATAAAGAAGAGGTAGAGAAGAGGCTTGAGGAAGCTCGTAAGGTCTACAGGGCTCGTGATGAGCGTGCGAGGGGGCTGCACGAAGAGGATGTTGAGGAATTTTACCAGTGCACGCTGTGTCAGAGCTTCGCGCCGACGAACGTTTGCATCGTCACGCCTGATCGCCCAGCGCTTTGTGGTGCGATGTCATGGTTCGACTGCCGGGCTTCCGCGCGCGTCGACCCCGAGGGTCCGAACGCTCCAGTCCCGAAGGGCGAGTGCATAGATCCGATTGCCGGCGAGTACACCGGCGTGAACGAGGCTGCCGTCCGGCTCTCCGGCGGCGAGTACAACAGGATAAAGCTGCATTCGTTCTTCGACTGCCCGCACACGAGCTGTGGCTGCTTCGAGGTCGCAGGTTTCTACATTCCAGAGGTGGATGGCATCGGCTGGATCCACCGTGGCTCAAAGGTCAGGGAGACGCCGATCGGGCTGCCGTTCTCCACGATCGCCGGGAGCGTGGGCGGCGGTCGCCAGGTGTACGGCTTCCTCGGCATCGGCATCCCGTACTTCTACTCGCCGAAGTTCATACAGGCGGACGGTGGCTGGCGGCGGGTCGTCTGGATGGCGTCCGACCTCAAGGAGCGGGTTGCCGACGCCATTCCCGACGAGATGAAGGACAAGATAGCGACGGAGAAGGAGGCAAAGACCATCGATGAGCTTAAGGAGTTCTTGAAGAAGGTGGACCATCCGGTGGTGAAGGGCGTGGTCCGCCCGGTCGACGGCAAGAAGATCACAGAAGGCTGGGCTGAGGAGGAGGCGCCGCCAGAAGCAGCTGCGGCGGAGGCAGCGGCGCCGGAAGCTGCCGCAGCGCCGACGGCAGCGGCGCCGGCACAGCAGCCGGCGGCGCCACAGGTTGCTATGCCGCAGTTCCCATTGCTGCCCACGGCGCCGGCGGCGCAGCCGCAAATCCAGATACCAACGACGCCCGCAGGTGCGCCGGTGAAAGTGATCCTGAAAGATGCGAACGTAACGATCGGCAAGATAATACTGAAGAGAAAGGAGGAGAAGTAATTTTTCTCCTCTCTCCTCCCATCGATGACGACAGTCATTTCGGTGACGGGCAAGGGCGGCGTGGGGAAGACCACGGTTGCGGCGCTCCTCGTGCTGAAGCTTGTGCGTCGTGGAAGGCGTCCGGTGCTTGCGGTGGATGCCGACCCCAACTCCAATCTTTGCGAGGCTCTTGGCGAGCGCTTCGAAAGGACGGTGGGCGATGTGCGTGAGGCGTTCGAGCGTGAGCGTGACAGGATGCCGCCGACCGTTGACAAGAAGCTGCAGCTCGAATACAAGCTGATGGGCGTGCTTTGCGAGAGTCGAGGTTTCGACGTCCTCGTCATGGGGCGTCCTGAGGGTCCCGGCTGTTATTGTGCGGTGAATCACCTGCTCAGGGAGGTCTTAGACAGGATTGTAGGAGGTTACCGTTTTGTGGTGGTGGACTGCGAGGCGGGGCTTGAGCACTTCAGCCGAAGGACGGTCCGTGACGTTGACAAGCTGCTGGTCGTCGTGGACGCCACGAAGAAGGCGCTCAGCACTGCGAGGAGGATAAAAGAGCTGGCGGGTCTCGTGAGGGTGAAAAGGCAGTATTTGGTGCTCAACATGGTCAGGAGCGAGAAGGAGGAGAGGGTTTTGAGGCGGGGCGCTGCGGAGTTGGGGTTGGAGGTCGCGGGCGTCATGCCTTACGACGAGAACGTTTTGCAGCTCGATATCGAGGGGAGACCGCTGACGGAGTTGCCCGAAGACTCACCCTTTTCCCATGCAATTGATGAACTCATGGGGTTTTTGGCTTTGTAGGGGGGTTATCATGGGAGAAGAGAAAGATAAGGAAGAGGGAGTGAGCATAGAGGATATTGTGGAGCTCCTTGAGAAGTACGGGGAAGTGGAATTGAGGGATGTAAAGGTTAAAGGTACGGTGGAGCTCGAGCTGGGCTAGGGTGGTGAGCTGCTCCACGACTGAAGTCGGGAGCTTCACGCCTCTCAACATAGACTCCCTAAGGAGCACCGCTCCGGAGCCTATGCCTCACGGCGTGTTCAGGCTGGCTCACCACAGCCCTGACCGCACCGTATAGGCACGGCCTTGTTTTAACAAATTCATTTCATGAATAAATTCATACTGTAAATGGGGAGGTAAAAATGGCAAGGAAGTTCACTCTGGAGGATATAGGCAAGCTGCTGGAGAAGTACGGCGTCTTGGAGCTTGAGGACGTGAAGATCGAAGGGGACATCGAGCTAGAAGTTGAGGGTGGCGTTGGCGTCTCTTCAGAATTGTTGGCGACGCTGCAAGCAGCGTTACAATCTTCGCAGATGATAAGCCAGTTTGCGGTGCAGGCGGCGCACGGACTCTTCGGCATTCTTGCCATCGCAAAGCTCGCCGGATATCCTGTGGAGAGCGTGCTGCAATCCTTGGGCGTCCCGGCTGCACCTGCGGCGGCGCCTGCGGAAATGGCGCCTCCCGCGCCTGTCGCTCCCGCAATCCCGGAGGAACTGGTAGCTGCGAAGTTTGAGGTGGGGAAGCAGGAGTGGGTCGGGCAAATTGAGGAGGTAATCATTGGAGCAACCGCCGCTGACGGGGGCACTCGTGAGAACGTCGTGAAGATCGGCGGCGATAAGACGCTCCCGTTTTATGGCTTTGAATATCAGAATCCAAACCCGCCAAGGATTGCGATCGACTGCTTCGACATGCCAATACCGCTGGCAAAGGCGGTTCGTGAACACTATGCGGATGTGATGGAGGATCCTGGAGAATGGGCGAAGAAGAACGTCAAAAAATTCGGGGCGGACATGGTAACAATTCACTTGATCAGCACCGACCCGTTGATCAAGGACACGCCGCCGAAGGAGGCAGCTAAGGTCGTTGAGGAAGTTCTGCAGGCGGTGAAGGTTCCGATAATCATCGGCGGTTCCGGCAATCCGGATAAGGACCCAGCGGTGCTTGAGGCGGCAGCGGAAGTTGCGGAGGGCGAGCGTTGCCTGCTAGCGTCAGCGAATCTGAACATGGACTACGAGCGAATTGCGAAAGCTGCAATCGATCACGGGCACGTCGTACTCTCGTGGACGCAGCTCGACATCAACGATCAGAAGACGCTGAACCGTCACCTGTTCAAGCTCGGCGTGAAGCGTGAGGACCTTGTGATGGATCCGACAACTGCGGCTCTCGGCTACGGCCTTGACTACGCATTTACGAACATCGAGCGTATGAAGATTGCCGCCTTAAAAGGCGACGAGGAGCTGGCGTTCCCGATTTCGTGCGGCGTGACGAACGCTTGGGGTGCAAGAGAGGCATGGATGAAGGAATCGCCGATAAAAGAGGACTCGGACTGGGGTCCCCGTGAGTATCGAGGTCCGATTTACGAGATAGTGACGGGGCTGACGCTGGCGCTTGCGGGCGGAAATCTCTTTATGATGATGCATCCGGGGGCGGCGGCGGTTGTCAAGGAGGTGACGCAGACGCTCGGCGGCTTCAAGGAAGTTGAGAAGGAGATAGAGTTCGAGAATTGGCTGACGTGGACTGAGAAGTGATATGACAGGCGAAATGCGAGGTGTTGAAAATGAAAGCGAAGAGCCCCATGGAGCTTTATGAGTTGCTACCGAAGACGAACTGCGGGGAGTGTGGCGAGAAGACCTGTATGGCGTTTGCATCGCTGTTGATAGAGCGGGGGAAGAAGCTGGAGGAATGTAAGCCGTTGCTCGAGGAGGAAAAGTACAGAGAAAAATACGAGAAATTGAAGGAGTTGTTGGCGCCGGAAGTTCGAGAAGTTGTGATAGGCGTTGGTGAACATGCGAAGAAGATAGGCGGCGAGGACGTGTTACACAGGCACGAACTGACGTTTTTCAATAGTACGGGGTTATTCTACGACGTTTGGGATACGATGAGTGACGACGCGCTAAAGGAGCGTGTTGACAGGATACAAAGTTGGCAGAAGTTCTATGTTGGCGAGTTCTTGAAGCTTGACGGCGTAGCGGTGCGCAACGCCTCTGGCGATCCGAAGAGGTTTGCGGAATGCGTGCGTAAAGTCTCTGAGATCACGGACCTGCCGCTTGTCCTTTGCTCCTTCGACGCGACCGCCTTAGAAGAGGCTTTGAAAATAGTAGCTGATAAAAGACCACTGCTGTATGCGGCGACGAAGGATAACTGGAAGCGTGTTTTGGAGCTGGTGCTGGAGTACAAGGTGCCGGTGACGGTGTCGGCGCCGAACGACCTCGACGGGCTGAAGAGTCTCGCGGTCACGTTCTCGCAAGCGGGCATCGAGGATATCGTGCTCGATCCCGGAACGTATCCGACAGGCAAGGGCTTAGAGACGACGCTTGCGAACTTCGTGCGTCTGAGGAGAGCAGCAATTGCAGAAGGGCAAAAAGACATTGCATATCCGCTGCTCTGCGTGCCGATGACGGCATGGCTCGTATATGATAACGAGATCGATGCTGCTTACTGGGAGACGGTGCTCGCCACGATTTTCACGATAAAGTATGCGGATATCATGATTCTGCACAGCATAGAGCCGTACGCGTTGATTCCGCAGATAACGCTCGTCGCAAACATATACACGGATCCAAGGCGTCCGGTGGCGGTGACGCCCGGCTTGAGAGCCCTCGGCAGCCCGACGGAGGAGTCGCCGGTTTTCGTGACCACGAACTTCGCATTAACATACTACACGGTGGAAAGCGACATCACGTCCAACAACATCGACTCCTACCTCCTCGTCATCGACACCGAGGGCATCTGCGTCGAAGCTGCAGTTGCGGGCGGTCAGTTGACCGCTGCGAAGATAAAGGAGGCGCTTGAGGAGAGCGGCGTCGAAGAAAAAGTTAAACATAAAACATTGGTCCTACCAGGGCTCGCGGCGAGAATCTCTGGAGAGACCGAGGAGGCGACAGGCTGGAAGGTTATGGTTGGGCCTACGGACAGCGGCAGAATTCCTGACTGGATGGAGAAGAACTGGCCTCCTAAATAATTCTTTTTCAGCTTTCCCCTTTCTCGTATGTTAATTGACATTAATACACCATCGCATTGTATCTTTTGTGAAGGGCTCGATACTAAGATAAAAAACCCTAAACACCACCCCTCCTACGAGATAACTGCGGCATGCAACTTAAATTGTATTTTCTGCTATTCAAGAGTCGCTGCGGAGGCGGGAGCGGCGCCTAGGGAGGGCTACTATGGAGACGAAAACCCTAAGGCTATAACGATTTCGCAGTACGGTGAGCCGTTGCTCGCTGGCGCCCATCGCCTCATCTCAATAATCAAGGGTCTTCGCAGGAAGTTCGGGGACGTGCGTATTGATTTGCAGACGAACGGCACGCTTCTTGACGAAAAAAGTTTTTCGGGGCTTGAGCCGCTGGTGGACATCGTGATGGTGAGCATGAGCGCCGCGACGCCGCAGACCTATGCAAAAATCACAGGCGGTGGAGCTAGAGAATTTAAAGCAGCTCTTAAAGCCTTAGAGTTAGTGGGGCGTTCCGACGACGTTCTAGGAGTTGCAAGGGCAGTTTACTGCCCTGGGATTAACGATGACGAGCTTCCGAAGCTTGCGGCGCTCATAGAGTCTTTAGGAGTGGACGAATTAATGATACAGCCGTGCACGGTTTACGCCGCTAATGAAGAGAGACTGCGGGCGGCAGGCTTCGATTTCGAGAGTTCTTCTAGGATTTTTGAGATTTTAGAAGTCGCATCTGCGTGTAAGAGAGCGGCACCGTCACTCAGAGTGGGCATTTCGGGCTGTATTCTCGCAGTGTTTAAGCAGCTGCTGGATAACGGGGTTAGCCCTGAAGACCTAAGGTTCTTGAGGCGGGACGCAAGGGCAGGGGCATTGCCGCAGGTGAAGAGAATGTGGAGGTTTTCTCTCAATCCCACCTTGGTCTGATTTCTTCATCTCTAAGAGCCGAAAGAGCGATGTCTAAGTTCTCCTTTCAATCCCACCTTGGTCTGATTTCTTCGGTCATGCTGCGACGTTCAACGTTCTGGATGTGGAGCCTTTCAATCCCACCTTGGTCTGATTTCTTCTCGGGAGCTACGCCCGGAGGACGCAAGGCTGCTCATGTACTCTTTCAATCCCACCTTGGTCTGATTTCTTCTGAATTCTGCTACCTTGATGTAGGACAATTCTGCTGCCTTTCAATCCCACCTTGGTCTGATTTCTTCTGAAGCTCGACAAAAAGAAGTTGCAAGAAGAGCGAGTGCTTTCAATCCCACCTTGGTCTGATTTCTTCTCTTGCAAGGCGTCCTTCCTAGAGAGCACCCACTCTAGAACTTTCAATCCCACCTTGGTCTGATTTCTTCTTGCTCACAGCACAGAAGCCGCAGGGCGGGTTTCAGCTTTCAATCCCACCTTGGTCTGATTTCTTCAAGATGCTCTTTGATCTCCTCATCGGCGATCCCATCTCTTCTTTCAATCCCACCTTGGTCTGATTTCTTCCGCTTTCAGCCTTGCAATCGTTTCATCGAGTATTTCTTTCAATCCCACCTTGGTCTGATTTCTTCATCCGCATGTTAGGATGGAGGGACTATGACCCTTCCACATCTTTCAATCCCACCTTGGTCTGATTTCTTCCCTTTAGCGCCCTCACTCACCTCCTCCACCCTCGTCCCCTTTCAATCCCACCTTGGTCTGATTTCTTCTCGAGATGTGCTTTTGGAGTCCTGACGATATTGCGGCTCTTTCAATCCCACCTTGGTCTGATTTCTTCACGATAAAAGAAGAGCTAGCAACGATGGACAAGGAAATACTTTCAATCCCACCTTGGTCTGATTTCTTCTTCAAACACAGCGTCGCCGTCGCTCAATGCTTCAGTTCTTTCAATCCCACCTTGGTCTGATTTCTTCACGGAAGCGGTTTCTCGAAGAGCTGCGACGGCTTTTATACTTTCAATCCCACCTTGGTCTGATTTCTTCCTCCGGAAAGACGTAGGGACCGGCGTCCTGCCACGCACAGCCGAACTTTCAATCCCACCTTGGTCTGATTTCTTCGCCCTCTGGCGCTCGAAAATCCTTTGTTCCTCCTGCCTTTCAATCCCACCTTGGTCTGATTTCTTCTTGGCTGAAACGCTCGCACCTTCCGGGATTTCCAAACCTTTCAATCCCACCTTGGTCTGATTTCTTTCTGCATTCGTCCCATGAAACTTCAACATCGGTAAGCCTTTCAATCCCACCTTGGTCTGATTTCTTTCTTGGAGGTTGGTGGGAGGCGGTGAAGGCGGTCTCGCTTTCAATCCCACCTTGGTCTGATTTCTTTCAATACATCGTAGAGGTGGATCGGGAGTTTGACAACACTTTCAATCCCACCTTGGTCTGATTTCTTTCGGAAGAGAAGCCGCTGGACACGACGCCCGTCTTCTACGCTTTCAATCCCACCTTGGTCTGATTTCTTTCGACGCCTGCCGCAAAGAGGACGGCACCTCGCAAGCCTTTCAATCCCACCTTGGTCTGATTTCTTTCCCGCTATGAACCTGTTGATATGGGCAGCACGATGCATATTTCAATCCCACCTTGGTCTGATTTCTTTCGCATATCGGTCATGCTCCCAGCACTCGACACCATCAAGATTTCAATCCCACCTTGGTCTGATTTCTTTCCCGTATCGGGGATACGGTTGGATCTGCGAGGTATGGTTTCAATCCCACCTTGGTCTGATTTCTTTCTTTATGACCAAATCCATGAGGTGGCAACGGCGCTATGTTTCAATCC
The DNA here is from genome assembly GCA_029259545.1 of Candidatus Alkanophaga volatiphilum. GTDB lineage: Archaea > Halobacteriota > Syntropharchaeia > Alkanophagales > B39-G2 > Alkanophaga > Alkanophaga volatiphilum. The sequence goes on along the minus strand of JAPHEE010000014.1, from coordinate 6,705 downwards.
CACCTTGGTCTGATTTCTTTCGCAGTAAGCTAATTCTCTTCGTGAGTATCCACAATTGTTTCAATCCCACCTTGGTCTGATTTCTTTCGCGTCCACCAGAGCGCTCGAGGAAACTCACGTTCGGTTTCAATCCCACCTTGGTCTGATTTCTTTCGGAGCGGCGACGACGCCGTAATTGCGATCTACGCACGTTTCAATCCCACCTTGGTCTGATTTCTTTCAGGAGTATTCCGCCGCAACAGAGGTGCGGTTCTTCAACAGTTTCAATCCCACCTTGGTCTGATTTCTTTCGGGGAGTTAAGCTAAAGTTTGCGGTGCTGTTCGTATCGGGTTTCAATCCCACCTTGGTCTGATTTCTTTCTTGTAGCGTCTTAGAGCTTCGAGCTTAGCGGTTATGGTTTCAATCCCACCTTGGTCTGATTTCTTTCGCTAAAGAGCTTGTGGAAAGGGGAGCCGTGAGGAAGATTGAGTTTCAATCCCACCTTGGTCTGATTTCTTTCAGGTGCTACGACGAGAACGGCAACGTCGTGGGAGGCAGTTTCAATCCCACCTTGGTCTGATTTCTTTCTTGTAAAGCTTGAACAACTCCCATAGCGCCGTTGCTACTTCAGTTTCAATCCCACCTTGGTCTGATTTCTTTCCTCTGCGTAACGCTTAAGGAATTCGGGGCGGGTGATGTTTCAATCCCACCTTGGTCTGATTTCTTTCTAAAGCTTCTTTGATCAGCTCCTCCGCCTCAAGCTCGTTTCAATCCCACCTTGGTCTGATTTCTTTCAGTTGTAATCCCTGTGCCAGCCGAACCGCCGCCTGAAGTTTCAATCCCACCTTGGTCTGATTTCTTTCTCAAAGCCTCGTTACGTTACTGTCGTGCGTCCCACTCGTTTCAATCCCACCTTGGTCTGATTTCTTTCCTGCGTCAATTCCTCACGTTTCTCCTCGTACGCCTGTTTTAGTTTCAATCCCACCTTGGTCTGATTTCTTTCTATATAGATGTAGAACCGTTATAATTCACGGCTCACAGTTTCAATCCCACCTTGGTCTGATTTCTTTCCAAGAATACTCAAGTACGGCAAGCCGCAGCCTCTCTGTTTCAATCCCACCTTGGTCTGATTTCTTTCTGGGCATGTGGCTTTCTTGCAATAAGCTAACTCTCTTGTTTCAATCCCACCTTGGTCTGATTTCTTTCTTTTCCAAGCTCTTTCCTCAGCTTCCAAGTCCCAAATTTGTTTCAATCCCACCTTGGTCTGATTTCTTTCTTTAACGAGTGTTCGACGTAAGTTGTGCCGTCCCTGTTTCAATCCCACCTTGGTCTGATTTCTTTCAATGCGTAGTATGCGGCTTTAAGACGTATGATAAGAGTTTCAATCCCACCTTGGTCTGATTTCTTTCCGCCTCTACCTTGCCTCGTCGGGTTGGTATTTTTCTCTTGTTTCAATCCCACCTTGGTCTGATTTCTTTCCGTTAGCCCTAACTCCTTCCGCACCCTGCACACCGTCTTGTTTCAATCCCACCTTGGTCTGATTTCTTTCGATGAAGCCACCTATGACGATAGCCATAATGATGAGAGGTTTCAATCCCACCTTGGTCTGATTTCTTTCCAGAACAAACAATTGAGAGACTCAAGGCAGAGAGAGAGTTTCAATCCCACCTTGGTCTGATTTCTTTCTTAAGGAGAACATGATCATGTGCATACCGCACATGTTTCAATCCCACCTTGGTCTGATTTCTTTCTATCACTGATGCCTAGCTTAATCTTCACATCCCGAAGTTTCAATCCCACCTTGGTCTGATTTCTTTCGCGAAAGAAGCACCCAGCAGCAGAATTGTCATACATCAGTTTCAATCCCACCTTGGTCTGATTTCTTTCTCAAGTCTGCTCGTGTTGGGTAGTTCTCTTGAGACGCGTTTCAATCCCACCTTGGTCTGATTTCTTTCTTCCGTCTCCGCTGATAGAATACTCCGCTGGTACTCGTTTCAATCCCACCTTGGTCTGATTTCTTTCTGTTCTGTCTTTGTTGATGCGTAAATAGATCTTTTTCGGTTTCAATCCCACCTTGGTCTGATTTCTTTCGCTCGGGGAGGCGTTCTTTGACGTAGAGGTTGAAGCGTTTCAATCCCACCTTGGTCTGATTTCTTTCAGACTTCCTAGAAGAGAAGTTCAAAATCACCGACGAAGTTTCAATCCCACCTTGGTCTGATTTCTTTCCCTATGATAGCTAAGACGGGCATGCGATCACCTTTACGGTTTCAATCCCACCTTGGTCTGATTTCTTTCAGGGTTCAGTTAGATTTCGTAGGCGGTGCGGATGATAGACCGTATTACTCGTGCCTTGATTTCTTTCAGGGTTCAGTTAGATTTCGTAGAGGCGTTATACAGGTTTCAATCCCACCTTGGTCTGATTTCTTTCTACAGAAGTCAGTATCATAGTCGAAGATGTCAACGCGTTTCAATCCCACCTTGGTCTGATTTCTTTCTCTACTTCCATGCCACCGCATCGGTCATCACTCGTGGTTTCAATCCCACCTTGGTCTGATTTCTTTCGAACATCAGCCCTGATGCGTACCTCGCAGGCGTCGTTTCAATCCCACCTTGGTCTGATTTCTTTCTTGTTTGTCTTCGAGATTATCTTATCACCAACTTTCGTTTCAATCCCACCTTGGTCTGATTTCTTTCCTTACTATGTAAGAGCCACAAGCCCGCCTGATGGCTCTGTTTCAATCCCACCTTGGTCTGATTTCTTTCAGAAGCTTCCCATCAACATGCCGAAGTTGCAAAGCAGTTTCAATCCCACCTTGGTCTGATTTCTTTCTCGAAACTGGTAAGCTGGAGCTAATCATCGATGATAGTTTCAATCCCACCTTGGTCTGATTTCTTTCTTACCGCATCGCTTACCATCAGTGCGGGCGAGACCAGTTTCAATCCCACCTTGGTCTGATTTCTTTCCGTAAGTGCGGTCTTGCGGCACGCCGCCTATGATGACGTTTCAATCCCACCTTGGTCTGATTTCTTTCCCTTCTTCGAGCTGTTGGACGAGAGGATGGAATTAGCGTTTCAATCCCACCTTGGTCTGATTTCTTTCGGCAAAATCGTCGTGGGCGAGGCGGAGTGCAACATCAGTTTCAATCCCACCTTGGTCTGATTTCTTTCAGGCGGAAGGTGCAGGAGGGGAGGCGTACCCGTTTCGTTTCAATCCCACCTTGGTCTGATTTCTTTCAGCATCGTGCGGGGTTGCGGAGCTTACGTGATCGTGTTTCAATCCCACCTTGGTCTGATTTCTTTCCTTCTCTTCGAGCATCATCGAGAGCTCGAAGTAGCGGTTTCAATCCCACCTTGGTCTGATTTCTTTCCCGCAACTTCTTCGTAACGTCTCTGAGAGCGTCACGGTTTCAATCCCACCTTGGTCTGATTTCTTTCTGAAACGACGAACTTGGACTCGTTGTATGTGAACTTCTTCGAGTTTCAATCCCACCTTGGTCTGATTTCTTTCTCGACTCGCAGCGAAACCAAAAGCTTTATAACTCAAAGTTTCAATCCCACCTTGGTCTGATTTCTTTCTCGCAGTCTGAAAGTTTTTTTCAAATAGCAACCGGTTTCAATCCCACCTTGGTCTGATTTCTTTCAAAAGGAAAAAAATCTTGCAGGAATCCTGCAAGATCTGTTTCAATCCCACCTTGGTCTGATTTCTTTCTCGGCTCTTTCTCCTCTCTCGTGGCTCGCCACCTCCTGTTTCAATCCCACCTTGGTCTGATTTCTTTCTTTTCTGGGTGTATGCATAATGCATACAGCGAAAAAAGGTTTCAATCCCACCTTGGTCTGATTTCTTTCCTAAGCGGGCGGAAAGCCTCGCAGACGCCTTTGCGGAGGTTTCAATCCCACCTTGGTCTGATTTCTTTCCGCCGACGTTCTTTCGCTTTTATTCGGCGAGATTCTTGGTTTCAATCCCACCTTGGTCTGATTTCTTTCCTCGAAGCCTTGACCGGAATCAGGAATTCCTCGTAGTGTTTCAATCCCACCTTGGTCTGATTTCTTTCCAGTTTCGGGAGGTCATGAAACGCATTGACACCGACGTTTCAATCCCACCTTGGTCTGATTTCTTTCGACGTTTTGCCGCCATGTCTTGCGACGAGCGACGCAAGTTTCAATCCCACCTTGGTCTGATTTCTTTCTGCAACAACAACTTATCGCTAGCGGCGAAGAGTATGGTTTCAATCCCACCTTGGTCTGATTTCTTTCTCAGAGTTCGCAACAGGACGGGCGTCGCCAAGTTCTTGTTTCAATCCCACCTTGGTCTGATTTCTTTCTTTTCCCATTTCGAACGCATCAAAGACATTGAAATCATGTTTCAATCCCACCTTGGTCTGATTTCTTTCAAACGGAGATGGTTTTAGTGGGGGCTGGAAGGATGGACAGTTTCAATCCCACCTTGGTCTGATTTCTTTCTGTCCCAATTTTGCGCCCCCCTTGCATCAAGTCAAAGTTTCAATCCCACCTTGGTCTGATTTCTTTCACAAAAACGCATTGATAGCCATTATAGGAGAAACAGTTTCAATCCCACCTTGGTCTGATTTCTTTCTGCCGGTGTGCCGTGAGTGCGTCCGCCGCCTCGGTCACGGTTTCAATCCCACCTTGGTCTGATTTCTTTCCAATCGATATTTTGTACTCATCGCCGACAAGATCACGTTTCAATCCCACCTTGGTCTGATTTCTTTCCGGTGTTGAAAGAAAAATTGCTAATCCTCCCCGCAGTTTCAATCCCACCTTGGTCTGATTTCTTTCCGAACGTGCCGCAGAAAATGCAGACGTGCACGCCGTCGTTTCAATCCCACCTTGGTCTGATTTCTTTCTTTTCAATTTTTTAGCTTATTTTTTTGTAGCTCACTGGTTTCAATCCCACCTTGGTCTGATTTCTTTCAGGTAAAGGATGGAGAGGACTAGAGCGCAAGCTTTAGTTTCAATCCCACCTTGGTCTGATTTCTTTCCAGTCGTCGTCGTTAGTCCAATCTGTGTAAAACAGTTTCAATCCCACCTTGGTCTGATTTCTTTCACCTCCTATGACGTTTGTTGTAGGTTCGTATTTAAATGTTTCAATCCCACCTTGGTCTGATTTCTTTCTTCTTCTGGCGAGGCTGGCGCTCTTCCGGCTTCAGCTGTTTCAATCCCACCTTGGTCTGATTTCTTTCGGATGAGATCATCAGAGTGGAGTACCCGACTTACGAGGTTTCAATCCCACCTTGGTCTGATTTCTTTCGAGCCAAACCATTTCATGGTGATCACCGTTGTCCCGGTTTCAATCCCACCTTGGTCTGATTTCTTTCCCGCCTCGCAACGCCGGCGACGCTCTCCGTCTGCCGCCGCGTTTCAATCCCACCTTGGTCTGATTTCTTTCCGACGATGCACGGGGTGTGCCGCCGCCTGCTCGGCGGTTTCAATCCCACCTTGGTCTGATTTCTTTCCCTCCTCGGCGGTCTCCTCGCTCGCAACCTCGAAGTCGGTTTCAATCCCACCTTGGTCTGATTTCTTTCCGAAGTCAGCATGCGGCACTACGAGAAGTACTGCGTGTTTCAATCCCACCTTGGTCTGATTTCTTTCGCAGGCAGGAGAGGAGGGCGTATCATAGGATAAAGAGGTTTCAATCCCACCTTGGTCTGATTTCTTTCAGATCAGACACGCTCACCCTCATCATCCTGACAAGATGTTTCAATCCCACCTTGGTCTGATTTCTTTCTTTTAGACGTGTTGATACGGGAGCTTGAGGTGACGGTTTCAATCCCACCTTGGTCTGATTTCTTTCGACCACTACCACACTTGGCAGGACGAGGCGGAGCTGGTTTCAATCCCACCTTGGTCTGATTTCTTTGCGGCAACTGGGAATGTTGGAGATGACGACAGCGTGGTTTCAATCCCACCTTGGTCTGATTTCTTTCGAACTTGATGGCGACGGTCTTCGTCGTCGAGCTCCGGTTTCAATCCCACCTTGGTCTGATTTCTTTCTACGACTGTTCTTGCAATGCATGCGCTGCATATCGCGGGTTTCAATCCCACCTTGGTCTGATTTCTTTCCTGTAAAAGTTTGCCATGAGCATCACGCTCTCCTCGTTTCAATCCCACCTTGGTCTGATTTCTTTCGTGTTATTCGTCTTAGCTTGTATATTTGCGTTAGTGGTTTCAATCCCACCTTGGTCTGATTTCTTTCGCACTTCGGGCAGTACCACTCTGTAATCCTCGTCGGGTTTCAATCCCACCTTGGTCTGATTTCTTTCTCGAAGTAGATGTCCCGATCAAGATCATCCGGGCGCTGTTTCAATCCCACCTTGGTCTGATTTCTTTCGACGCAGGTTCGCTTAGGAACGCCGCCCGAAATTTTGATCAGTTTCAATCCCACCTTGGTCTGATTTCTTTCCACGGAGTGCATACGCTTCTGGGAGGAGTGATGCCGCAGTTTCAATCCCACCTTGGTCTGATTTCTTTCCTCCTCGCCCACGACGGAGAGTCTTTCGTAGAGCAGCCACGTTTCAATCCCACCTTGGTCTGATTTCTTTCGCGTCCGTCCAAGAAGGTCCGGGCGGTCGCAGTTTTGTTTCAATCCCACCTTGGTCTGATTTCTTTCAGGCACGTCTCCTCTGTCCGCGCCCGATTCAGGGGTGTGTAAAGGTTTTATATAAAACTTTTCATCTCGCATCTTCGATCCCCGCTGCGTCATATAA